>JAFWXT010000068.1 GCA_017522945.1 Clostridia bacterium | reverse complement strand
TATTGCTAAATAATTATTAAAAATTATTTATTATAAAACTTTGTTGACATTAAAAACTATTTTTAGTATAATAATTTCATTATTATTTATATAAAATAGGTAACTTATGAAATTTTAGAATCTACGGCTTTTATTACTTATATATTTGCATAAATTTTTTATTCGTAGGGTTCTTGTTTAATTGAAAAAATAATCGCCCATACATTTGGGCGATTTTAAATTTATGGAGACTAGTTATGTTTTGGAATTATCTCATAATTGCTTTATATGTGCTCGGCATGGTTGCGATAACCATTTATACTAAAAACCGTTCCAAATCTGTAAACGATTTTTTGTTTGCTGGTAAAAATGGGTTGAACGGTTGGATGAGTGCATTTGCTTACGGTACTACTTATTTTTCGGCTGTAATTTTTATTGGTTACGCGGGTAAGTTTGGTGCGCAATACCAGCTCGCCGCTACTTGGATAGGTATAGGTAACGCGCTTATAGGTTCGCTTTTGGCTTGGATGGTTCTTGCAAAAAGAACTAAAGTTATGACGAGTAGGTTAGCGGCAAAAACAATGCCAGAATTTTTTGAAAAAAGATATGATAGCAAAAAATTAAAATTATTTTCTGCCGTTATAATATTTTTATTTTTAATCCCGTATTCTGCGTCAGTGTATAATGGGTTAAGCAACTTGTTTGAAATTGTTTTCGGTATAGAAGGCTGGATAGTTATGATTGCGCTTGCGGCAATAACTGCGCTTTATTTATTCTTCGGCGGATATTTTGCTACAGCGCTTTCAGACTTTATTCAAGGTATAATAATGCTTATAGGCGTTATTTTAATGTTTTTCTTCTTTATGGGTAGTGAGCAAGTAAGTTGGGATATTTCTAGTTTAAATTGGTTTACTTTTAATAGTGCAAATAAAGGGATTTACGGCGATACAATATCGTTAATATCTTTAATTCTTTTAACGTCTTTTGGCGTTTGGGCTTTACCGCAAACAATACATAAATATTATGCTGTTCGTGATAATAAGGCTATAAATCAAGGAATGATAGTTAGCACGCTCTTTGCTTTGATTATCGGATTTATTGCTTATTACGTTGGTGGTTTAAGCGGATTTTTTGCAGAAGAAATAGCAGATGCAGGCGTAAAGGTTGGGTCTGATGATACAATTCCCGTTATGCTTAACCTTGTTATTCCTGCTGGCTTAATGGGGGTTATTGCTGTTTTGATTTTATCTGCAAGTATGTCTACGTTATCATCAGTTTCGCTTGCAAGCGCGTCTGTTGTTGCTGTTGATATATATAAGGGTAAAATTAATGCGGATGCTGACGATAAGAAAGTAAATACCATAATGCGTATTTTATGTTTAGTTTTTATTCTAATTTCAGTGGTTCTTGCCGTGCTTAACGATATTTACGGTATAGCGGCAATTGCGTATCTTATGGGGTTAAGTTGGGGAACGCTTGCAGGATGCTTTATAGGACCTTACGTTTTAGGTCTTATTTGGAAAAAAGTAACGCGCCCTGCCGTTTGGACATCTATTATAAGTTCGTTAGTTTTAACCGTTACTTTAATACTTGTGTTTGGTTATGATAAATCAGGGTGGAGTTGTAGTTTAGGTGCTGCTATTCAAGGCGGTATAGGTTCTTCGCCGTTAATAGGTGTTATATGTATGGCATTTTCAATGATTTCTACTGCTGTTGTAAGTTTATTTACAAAAGCGCCAGAAGAAAGCGTTATTAGTAGAGCATTTGAAGATAAGAAAGAAGAAGTTGTTGCATAAATAATTTTGGAGATAAAAATGATTTGGTCAAGAGAAGAAACGTTATCAAGGCAAGAAATTGAATCTTTGCAACTTGATAGGCTTAAAGAAACTGTTTATAGGGTTTATGAAAAAGTACCTTATTATAGAGCAAAAATGGATGCTATCGGTGTAAAACCCGAAGATATTAAAACTCTTAAGGATTTAGCAAAGTTGCCATTTGTAACAAAGCAAGATATGAGAGATTCTTATCCGTTCGGCTTATTTGCTGTACCAAAAAATGAACTTGTTAGAATTCACGCATCAAGTGGAACTACAGGC
>JAFWXT010000067.1 GCA_017522945.1 Clostridia bacterium | reverse complement strand
GTTTACGTTAGATATATGCAAATACAAGACAAATACCCCGACTACGTTATCGCCTACCGCTTAGGTGATTTCTACGAAGTATTTGGTGATAATACAAAACTTATTGCTAATAAACTTGACCTAACCTTAACAGGTCGCGACTGTGGACTTGAAGAAAGAATACCGATGGTAGGCTTCCCTTACCACTGTGCTGAATTGTATTTTAATAAAATTCTTAAGTTCGCTCCCATAGCCGTCGTTGAAAATATGGACATTACAGTTAGAGAACAAGAATTAGTTGCTCTTGAAAAAATAGACTACGAAACGGGCGAAGTGTTAACGGATACTTTACAAGAAACCGTTGACAACCTTGACAAATCTGCCCTTTACAAACTTTTTGAAATATTCGGCGACGAAATAACTTTACAGTGAGGTGATTAAAATGAAGATATCTAAAATTAAACCTATCCCTAAAAACGTGTTAAAACTCATACGCAAGAAAGATAAGGAACTCTACCCTAAGCCAACCAGCTTAAAACGCTTTTATTCATACCTCACTAAAAACGATGGCGAACTTGTTAAAGTTACCGTTGCCGTTAAACATAAATTCAACGCTTGGTATTGCAAGCAAGTAGCCGTTCACGGAATAGATAGCGATTACTGTTACGTTCGCGATATGGTTTACTATTACATAGCAGGCTACGTTGTAGGTTGGCACGATGAAGGTCTTACCAATAACGCTAAATGGTATGAAGCCGGTGGTTGGGGATGTGCTGAAGATAAAATGTTTGATCCCTTTGCTCCTATGGTTAACGCTGAATACGCTTTGAAGCTTCCTGAATTCAAATATTCCGCAATTGACGTTTATCCATATTGCGATACTTTACAATACCTACGCCTTTACCGCAAATATCCGCAAATGGAATATTTAACAAAGTTAAAACTAAACTATATAGCCATGAGCGTTCAAATTTTACGGCTTTGCGCTAAAGACAAGAAATTCCGTAAATGGCTTGCCCGTAACGTTGAACAAATCAATGAAAATTACTATTACGTTTCAGCCATTATTGAAGCGTATAAAAAGAACAAGCCAATAAAAGAAGTTCATAAAAGACAAGAATATGAAAAGAAGCTTTCAGCAGAAAGATATTACCCTGAATTAAGGCGTGAATTTAAGCAAGATGCGCAAAAGCTCTTTGAATACATAAATTCCTCAACCGCAACGATTTCGAGTTACAACGACTATCTAAAGGCTTGCCTTTATTTAGGTGTTGATATGAAAGATACTAAGAATCGTTACCCTAAAGATTTTAAGCGCTGGCACGATATTAGAGTTGATGAATATCATTCCGCTAAAGCCAAGGAAGAAGAAACCTTAAGAACTGAATTCTATCAGCAGTTTTCTGCTATCGCACAAAAGTATTCGGTTTTAGAACAACGCTATAACGGGGCTTACGTTGTGTTAATCGCTAGAACACCTGCTGAGCTGGTTAAGGAAGGATACAAGCTCGATCACTGCGTTGGTAAAATGGGTTACGATAAAAAGATGGCGCGTGGCGAGAGTTTAATCTTTTTCGTTAGAAACAAGGAAGAAGAAACTACACCATTCGTTACCATTGAGTTTTCGCCCAAAGACAAGAAAATACTTCAATGTTACGGCAAGAACGATTCAACACCAGATGCCAACGTTCTTAATTTTGTAAACAACGAATGGCTACCATACACAAAACAACAATTAAAACAAATTGCAGCATAAGGAGAAATATTATGGCAAATTATTTTAGAATAGTAGGATATCACCCAGAAGATGACTTTTGCTTTATCGCCGACTCTAACGGTAAATTCGATATGATTTGGCAATTCAGTTCTTGCCTCGTTAAAAAAGGCATTAAAGTTTTAGAGATTTCAGGCGAAGATAAATTTTTAGACGTTAATTTTTCTCGCGCTGAAGAAAATGATAAACAAATAATCGTTCGTGCTACCGCCAAAGGAAAGCCGATATGCGAAGAACGTGATTTCGCAGGCATAACCCAAAAGGTTATTACGGTTGGTAATAAATCGTATATACCGAAGAGAAGATAAATTTCATAACAAAGAAAAGGCCGGGGTTGATTTCTCTCTTTCAACCTCGGCTATTTTTATGTTAGTTATTATAAAGACAACAATTCTTGCACTCTCTTTTGTAAAAACTCTTCTATAATTTTTAATCGCTTTGCAGGCAAATTGTATCTAAAATGTTTTTCAAAACGGAAATTTATCATCTTTCTTAATTGGGATTTTTGACGATTAGTTATAAATTCTTTTGCAATATCAATATGTGATACACCAAAAGCCGAACCACGTGTTTTTGAATATTTTTCAGCATCTTCCAACTCATCATCCATTGCATAATTAAACAATGATAATCCATTATCAAATATAGGTGCAAACTTAATTGGTTTATTTGTTTTATTATCAACCAACAAACCAAAATTTCCACCATGACGGTCTGTATTAAAAATTAAAGCGTCAAAAATAAGCATATCTACAAAATCATTGTAATATTCTTCGCCTAAGTCTTTTAAAAAAGCTGCAATTTCCGTAACAGTAGATTTTTCAACGAACTTATAAATCGGAACGTAAGATGTATCAATGTCTGTAAATAATTCGCAAGTAGAACAAAGAGTATCTTTCCACTTAGCTAAACCGTATGCAATATGATTTAACCCCATTTGCTTAGCAATTTGTGCGGCATAAAATTCTGAAAACGGCTCTTTACCAGTATTGGCAGCGCCTGTTGTACCGCCTTTATATAAATATATTTTCTTGTTTAGTCGGCGCCAACATTTTCTTAGCATTCCGTTTGTTGTAAATTCTGGCGAAGAAGAAAAACCTTTTGCCGTACTTGTACCGTAACCGGTATATGCAATTAAAGCAAGTGCACGTGTAAAACTATTTTCATAAAGGTTGTAGTCTGCAAATTTGCCATTAAAATCCTTTTCTACAACCCAATAGCTGTCGTTTAATGAAAGTCCTTTACAAAGCTCAATAATTCCCATCGTATCATTTTGGTCAAGACCATAACGCGATAAAATTTGATAAACAAATTCTCTATTTTTAGGAACAACTCTACCTTTTAACCAAGAAAGTAAGCCTTCATCAGTCACTTTCATACCAAGAGGTAATAAATTACGACATTCTTCATTTATAGATAAAATCTTACACGCTTGACCTTCTAATTTTCGTTCGATAAAATCAAATGTTAATAATATTTTATCATATTGTCTTAATTCAAAAATCATAAGTTATACCTCCTTTTTACCTTTCTATCAATTATTTCCTCTTAATTATATCAAAAGTATAACATTTTGTCAATTTAATTTCAACAATTTTAATATATGCCTTTAGCATAAATATTAAATCGAAAACATTAAATTTTCTAACCTATATTGTAAGAGCCGAGTAAGGTTTTAGTCATACTTTGTAAGGGGACTGTCTGCAGGGCGTGTGCTTGTCTTGATACAAGTCGGCTACGCTACGCTCCGCCGAAGACAAGCACACGCCCTTGACCTGACCTACTTCCTTTACCAAACAAAAAGCCGCCGAGAATGGGCGGTTGCGCTAATCCGCTTGCAACTCTGCCCATTTTCTCGTCGGCTATATTTTTGTTTTTTAGTTTATTGTGTAATATAATGAAGTTTTCACTTGTTAGAAGTAAACCTTCATCTTCACATATCACAATTTATACAAAAATTGTTCAACGTTAATATAGTTTACTTCATCAAGTTTTTCTTCTTTTCCACGATAAAGCACGTATTTACCAGTTATCTTTCCAAATTTGTTTTCAAGCAAATTACATTTCTCCTCATTAAGCATATGCTTTGCTTGTTCTATAACCACTTTATTACTGTGTTTAATTTCGTAAATAGAACAAGTGTTGGTGCTCTTGTTATAAATAACCATATCAAACTC
>JAFWXT010000066.1 GCA_017522945.1 Clostridia bacterium | reverse complement strand
GAATTAATCCCATTTTAAGATGGTCGATTGAGAAATATGGGTATTTATATTTTTCGAGCAACCTTTGAGCAAGTACGGTTTTACCTGTGTGCGATGCTCCCGTTATTAAAACAATCATACTTTCTATCCTTACAAATTCTTGTTTATCGATGACTTTATTATAACATAAAATTAAATTTAATTCAATCTGTTATTACTGACGCACTAATTGCCACGCTTTTTCAAGTAAAATTAAACGTTATATATTGAATAAGTTTGGTCATGGAGAGTGAAACTTTCACTCTCTTTTTCATTAGTTATAATCCGTTTTTGGTTGCCTTTATCATATACAGCAAACACCGAAGCGTTGGGGTAAGCGTTTATGATTTTTTTAATAAACAGCGTTAGGGGTGAACTACTATGATTTTCGGGCGAATATTCTTTTAGGCAAGTAGCAGTGGTAATTGCATCAGAGAACGCGCCGTTAGCGCCTAAAATGGTTACGCTTTGAATTCCGGTTTGGCTTGGCTTTCCGTCAAAAGGATTTATTATGTGAGAGTATGAAATTCCGTCTTTAACGTAATACTTTTGATAATCACCGCTGGTTGAAACGGATAAACCTATTTTATTTTTAGTGTTGACGGTTATAATATTCGGTATGTTTTCGGTTGGGCGGGGATGCCTTATCCCTAAAGACGGGGCGTTTAATAAAGTTAAACTGCTACCGCCTATATTGATATAACCGTCGGTATAGCCTAAAGAAGATAAAATTTCATAAGCCATATCTGTAGCGTAACCTTTAACTATTCCGCCAAAATCAATTAAAGTGTTTGCGTTAGTTTTTGTTAGAGTTCTGGCGGTTTGGTCAAGCAGTACTGATGAAAAATTCACACGCTCAAGTTGGCTTAAAATATCGCTTTCACTTGGTACGGAAAAGTTAATAACAGGGTAATTTGGCGAAAACTGCCAAAGTTTTACTAAAGGGTAAATTGAAGGGTCGTAACATCCGTCTGAAAAGACGTATCCGTCAAGCGCGGCTTTAACGACTTTTACTCCGTTATCGGTAAGTGAAAATTTTTCACCTATTGATGCAGAGTTAAACTTATACGTTAGCGAGTTTTGATTATCAATATCAAATTCGCTTTCAAGCGCGGAAAAAATATTTCTCAATTTAGTTTCCGCTTGATTTGAAATAACCTTGCCGTAAGTTTCAATATGTATATTAGTATTAAAGTATGAAAAATCAATCGCGCTACCTTTTGGCGCGCAAGCGAAGGTAAAAGATAATAATATTATTAAAATTATTGCCGTTATAAAGCGATTAAAATTTTTCATAAGCCTTTGCTAAAAATATACTTAAAATTATTTTATATTTAATATTATATATAAAAATATTATAAAAATCAAATTTATATTGACAAAGTGGCGTGGCTTTGGTAAAATAATAAACGAATTTTGATTATTTCCGTTAAAGTGGCTGGCTTTTTGCGGATAAGGGGATTTTATGCCAAGATATAAAATAGCGGACGTGGTTTTTGACGCTAAACTTATATATCAATACACCGTTAAACTCTGCGCGGGGTATGAATACGCTGGGGATGAACAGCCTGCGTTTAGCGCGGAAGTTACTATGGATGATATTATGAAAGAAAAGGCGTTAGCGCCTGAATTTCCAGAAGCGTATTTAGAAAGTTTAGCGCTTTTTAGAAAACTTTGCGACTATACTTTAAAAAATGCAGACGGAATTATCTTTCAT
>JAFWXT010000065.1 GCA_017522945.1 Clostridia bacterium | reverse complement strand
GTTATCAGAACAATAAAACTTAAAAAACTGCTTGGTTATTTAGCGGCAACCTTTTTGTTTGGTATTATTGGCGCCTTGCTGGGCGGTGGGGCAGGTCAAATTTATTCTTCTATAAATAAACCGCCGTTATCACCGCCATCAATTGTTTTTCCAATAGTGTGGAGTATTTTATATTTGCTAATGGGTATTGGCGCGTATTTTTTAAGCAACGAGCGTAATTATAAAACCTCTGACTTGCTAAAATTATATTGGAGTCAATTGGTGCTTAACGCCTTATGGCCGCTATTTTTCTGGCGAGTTAAAGCCTATTATTTTGCGGCGATTATTATTGTTGCAATTCTTGTTTTGGTTTTGTGGCTAACAATAAAAGCCTATAAAATTAATAAATTAACAGCGTTTATGTTTATTCCGTATATTATTTGGCTTTTGTTTGCTCTTTATTTGAATATTGGAGTTGCAGTTTTAAACTAAATGTTATCTAAAAACTATATTGGGGCACCACTTGGTATAAGGGGTGCCCCAATATGACATTTTAAATATTTATAATAGTGGAATTTGTACTATAAACTCTACAAATCCGTTAAAGCATCTCACTTCGATCTGACCCTTGTGTGAGGTGGTAATTGCTTTTGCAATGGCAAGCCCAAGTCCGTAGTGATTATCCTCGCTGTTTCGAGCGGTATCTACACGGTAGAAGCGCTCAAAAATTTTTGTGCGGTGTTCTTCGGGGATTTCCTCACCCTCATTTATTACAGAAAGCTTAGCAAAGCCGTGTTCTTTGGTTAAGGTCAGCCAAACCTCGCCTTGCTTTTTACTGTGTTGGATAGCGTTATCAAGCAGAATTGAAACTACTTGTTTAAGCTGAGAGCTATTTCCTTTAACAACAATTCCGTTGGGAATATTACAATTAAGTATAAGACCTTTTTCAAAGGCAACACTTTCAAAGGGTAGCGCTTCACTAGCCACTAATCGGCTAAAATCAATATATTCCATCTCAGGAGTTATGTTTTCGGTTCTGGCAAGGTCAAGAAGCTGACCTACCAATAGTCCCATACGCCCATTTTCGTACTGAATGTTTTGTAACCACTTATTATTGCCAAGCTCACGGGAAAGCAGTTCTGCATTGGCACTTACAACCGAAACGGGTGTTTTAAGCTCGTGACCCGCATCAGAAATAAATTGCTTTTGCTTTTTATAGCTTTCTTCAAGCGGGTTTACAATACGTCTTGCAAGGTAGACCGACAAAAAGAAGAATATTATAAGCGCAACACCACCAAAAATAAGGGTATAGCGTAATAAAGTTATAGCACTTTCGTTTATTACGGTATTATCTATAAAGGCAACAAGAGTGTAACCGCCTTTATCGGTTTTGTAAAAGGTTAAATTGTTTTTTACACCGTAGTTTTTATTGCTTTTTATAATATCTTTTGCTAATTTTTCAAAGGTATCATTGGAGTATACCGTAGGCATTCCGTTTTTAACCTCCAGAATATCACCGTTATATGATATGGCAACGGAATAAAAAACCGATAACTCAAAGCGTTTTGAATTGGGATTAAAGTTAAAATTGGGCCTTGGCTTAAGGGATGGGAATTCGTTGGTGGGTTGATTAAGGGTATACATTTCAGCGTGAGTTTTTAGTATCTGTTTGTTTTGTTTTCTCATTTCAAAATAGCTTGAAGTATAAATAACGCTGAGTGTTCCAACCCACAAAAGCACAAGAATTAACATAATTGAGGCAACAATTTTTTTACGGGATTTTTTAAACATTATCGCACCTCAATTCGTATCCGATTCCTCTAACGGCTTTTATTTCGGTTTTTGCTTCAACAAAGGCAAGCTTTTTGCGGGTGAAAGACATATAAACCTCTACATTATTGTATTCGGCTTCGCTGTCAAATCCCCAAATTTTAATAGCCAACTGTTCGCGCGTGAGAATTTGACCGCTATTTGCAATTAAATATTCAAGTATTCGGTATTCCTTTTCGCTTAGCCTAACGTTTTGACCGTTAGCGGTGCAGGAAAGGG
>JAFWXT010000064.1 GCA_017522945.1 Clostridia bacterium | reverse complement strand
TTCAAATTCAGTTGCCGTCGCTTCTATTCTTGAATATTTTGCATATAGATTTGTATCTTCATTAACGATATCTTCTTCAAAATCCCAAGCTTCTTCGCCATTATACCAGCCTTCAAAGGTTGCATTGTAAAGGTCCGGTGCGTAAACAGTCGTTAACTTATCGCCTTCAAGTACAGTTATACTGTTAAGTTCTACGCCATCAAAACTAAAATATTTAACCGCATATTCTTTTATCCAAATAGCCTTAATGGTCATATCGCATTCTACGATTGAGCCTTCAGGAATGTCAATATAGTTTTCACCATATAATACTTGCCACTTAACAAATTGATAACCTTCTTTGGTTGTTGTAATTTGTTCTAATGCATTTGCTGGTGTACCGTAAGGAACAACTATCGCTTCTACTGTACTACCACCATCAGTATCAAATGTTAATGTATAGTTGTTTATTGTTTCAATTTCAGTGAATATTTGTTCGTTATTAAGTGCTAATTCACTAGGAAGTTCACTTTCCCAAGAATAGGTGTATTGAGCATTATTTGGAGTTAAAACGATTGCAGCAAGTTTTTCTGCGCGGTTCTCAATAGTAAATTCTACTGTTTCTTCTCTTTCATCTGCACGTATAACCTTTGCTGAATATGTGATAACTTCCCAACTTGCTTTTACAGTAATGTTTTCTGTTACTGTTGCATCTTCAGGAATTGCAGAACCATCTTCCATCGTCCAGCCCGCAAAGGTATAACCCGTCTTTGTTGAGCTAAAGTCTGCAAGAGCATCTGCCGATGTACCATACGGTACTGTTTGCGCTTCTACCGCACTACCACCGTCTGTATCAAAAGCTACAGTATAGTTGTTTATTACTGCTCTATACTTTGCAGTATAAACTGCGTCTGCAGATGCTTCAACAACCGGTTTGTCCCATCCGTCAAATTCGTAACTGTACTGTGCGTCACCAGCCTTGGCAGGCGTTTCGCCAGAGTATACAGGAAGTTGTCCCTCCTCTACAGCGCCTTCCTGTAATACAGTACCATCTTCGTTAACAAATTTTACTGAATAGGTAACTGCGTCAGTCATACTGGATGACGAGCTAGAGTCAATGCTATCAATGTCTACACAAGCCGAAAAGATAGCCATTGAACTACTTACTAAAATTGCCGTAAAAAGTAACGCCAATTTTTTAAATTTTGCCATAAAATTTTCCTCCATTATTTTTTTATTTAACTAAAAGTATCTTGTTTCGATGCTTTCTTGTTCCTATTTAATACTTTTATAATTTTTTTTATATTTCCTCAATATTCGGAGTTTTTATACCCGAATATTTTTTCTTATGCATATTTACCTACTATTTCGCTTGTATATTTCCAACGTATACTACAAAATCCAAATCTCTTTCTTGTGAATTATCCATTTGGAAAAGAGAAATATATCCCTTATCGTTTTTTGAGAATAAATCGTCAAGAGAGCGTGTAATCGTTATCCATGTATTCACAGGTAAATGCATATCATCTGCCGATCCGTCTACTTTCCAAAATGAGAATTTCTTAGTAATTCTACCTTGAGGCAAGGTTGAACCATCAATATAAATAGGTATCTCTACCTGGGTATAGCCTTGCGACTTATAATATTGTAGAGTATTAACTGGCATTGCATAAAGATTTGGGTGTGAACAATCTATATTGTGTGCAGTTAGCTTTATTGTGCTACCTTCTTGTCCACCGATTTGTGCATTGATTGATTCAATATCAAAACCATAATCCCACGAATAAGTATAATTTGCGTGAAGATTTTGTAATACGTCATCTTTTGAAATATCAATTAATTGCGCTTTATTAGAAACTGTGTGCGCTTTTAATAAATGAACATCAGTCAAATATGCGGTGAATTCTTTATTTACTCTAAAATATCCATTCGAGCTATCGTTATTTATAGAGAATAATAAACCATAGCCATTTTCGTCCATACTTGTAAGGAAATTTTCGGTACTAGTATATACTTCCACCCATTGACCGCAGTTCACTACGTTATTGCGTGATTGACCGTTATTCGCGTCATACACACCGATAACTCTTTTCATAACGTCTTCCAAACCTGTTGAATCCACATAAATCTTAAATGAAATCCAAGGATATTCACTTGCGTTGATATCTTGACGGGATTTTAAATAAAGTAACGGCCAATTTTTTTTTGCTGTTAATTTTAAACTGCCAACAACTCCACCAATTTCGTCACCACAATAATTAAGTCCTTCAAAGCTTATATCACCCGTTTTGGTTATTGCATTGATAATAGATTCTGGAGCATCAAAAGATTCTAATTCCGTTGTTTTTGGAGCTTGACGAATCTTAAAAGAATATTCCAAACTATTAGAACGATTTTTTCCATCAATTGCTGTTACGCAGTAGATGTATTCGCCCGATTCAGTCGGTTTAAATATGCCGTTTTCAAACTCCACTTCCGTACGTACTGAATTAACTAATTTATAGAGTTTTTTGGTTTCTGTTACGTTATTATCGACTACACTATACGCTAAAGTGGTAGGAAGCTTAAAGTTGTCACCAATTTCATGCGTATTCGTTTGTGCATACGAAGTGAACTTTAAAGTGGGAAGGATATTTTCATCTACCTTTAGCACTATTATCCATTCGCCAATCTTTTTGCCATCATTATAAGCTGTATATTTTACAGTATAGCCGTTTACATCTAACACGTCGAATTTTCCGCCAAAAACTGCAACTGGCTGATTTTTTGAATTAAAAACTTCAGCTTGTAATTCGTAAACTGTGCCGTCTTTATCTGTTTTTACACTGTCTAATTCGTAAACTGTGCCATATTGAACGTTTTGCGTTTCATTTTCGAAGTTTTTGCCTGTAATAGAAGTACAACTACCTAACAAACAAAGAAGTGAAATTACTGATAAAACGCAAATTAAAAATCTTTTGCTTTTCATAAAATCATCCCCCTCTTATCTTTTCACAATACGGAAATTATCGAAATAATAAGTAGTACCAGCCGGTAAATTGCTGTCAAACTGAATAAAGAAACGATAATTATCATCAATTTCAGTTAAACATTTTTCTGAAAGTTTTCTAAGTGAAATGGAATATTCAGTCCAACAACCAGCAGAAATGTAATTGTCTTCTGCATAAGCATACCCTCTACCGCCTAAGAAATAATATCCAGTAGAAATTTTCGCCCTAGATGCCGTTGCATTATAAACACTATAACAAAGATAATAATCATCAACGTTTTCTTTATATTGTGAAAGTTTCACTTTTTCCATTAACTTATCAGACAAATAAAATCTTGGCCAGCCAACGCTACCATTTTCAAAGGTAAGCTTAAGCATTTTGTTCCCCTCTGTTGGTTTTATGCCGTTTTCTTCGCCTATAATGCTTGCAACAAGAGGTTTTGACGAATCTTCGGAAGTAGTAACAACTACCCCTGCTTGATATAATTTTTCAAAACCGCAAATTTCATAAGGATCAAGAACTATGCTATCTTTTTCCACCCACTCGCCCTTTCTTCCTACTAAACGAATATCATCTAAATAGCAAACGGGACAATTTTCTAAGGTATAGCCTTCTAACGAATAATTTTCAAAGAAAATATTCATACCACTACAATCTTTTACGTTTAAGAATAAGTTCAACCAATCTAAATCAAATGAAATCGAAATTTCATTCCATCCAGATTTTAACGTGAACTTTTGTAATTCTGTTTCCGTACCGTCAAAAAATTCAAAGTTTACTGTTATGGGCATATCAAAATCTTCTGCATTGTACATGCTCATTACTACTTTATCTATTTTTGTTAAATCCTTGTAGTTATAATCTGCATAAGTCGAATATAAAGGAATAAAAACACTTGGACCGGCATATACAGGTGAGCCAAGCAATGTAAACTTTGCCGATTTTTCACCGCTAGAAACAAATTGCTTGTCGGTATTTTCCTCAATCTTCCCAAAATATTTATACATCTGCAAAGACATAAAATCCGGATTGTAAACCTCGAAATCTCGAACTTTAATTGTTGTAATTTCAGATGGGGTTTCCGTAGGTTGCGATTGGCAACCTACAAAAACACACACCGTAAATAATATAATACTTGCCAAAAGAGAGCTACAAATCTTTCTAATCTTCATATATTTACCCCCCTTAACCTAATACCGATATTGTAATATCGCCAAGCAAAATTTCTCTCGCCCTATCACCTTTTTCGCCGATAAAGATATGAATTTTCGTTATCTTACCTGAATTAGATGGTAGCATATAAACGTTTCTAATCTTAATTGTTTCTTCTCCATTACCACTTAATTCGCCCGAAGCAATTTCATAGTAAGAAGTCATCTTTTCGTATTCTAAACAAATACTGTATTTTACAGCTTCATTTGATTTTAATACGAAGGAAATACTATCGGTTTTAGCGCCAATTGTAGAAAGGAACTCACCTTTTACTGTAAAGCGTTGCGTCTTATTAGCATCGGAATTATCGAAGGCAATGCTAATCATACCGTTCTTTTGCGTAACTTCACCATAGAATGCTTCTACTTCCTCAATTAAATCGTTTACGGCAATCGTAGTTGACGCACCACCTAAAGGTAACGTTACTTTTTTACTTGCATTTTCACCTTCTATAAGTAATTCAATAGAGTTAGTTATCAATTTAGAAGCTTTAACTTCGTAAACGTTAACTCTATTTTCACCTTCACCATAGGTAGCTTTTGGAGCTAAAATTTGTCCCTTTTTATCTTTCACAGTACAATTTGCAGCTGTTACAAATTCATAAGTTACTTCATTCCATATATTCTTAATATCTGAAACGGCAAATTTATATTCGCTTTCAAAAAGTTCGGCAAAATCTAATACTTGGCTACGAACTTTATAGAAAATTTCTGCCGTAGTTAAAATTTTCATCTTATTGAAAAGTTGTTCATAAAAACTATTCAACAATGTATCTGCGCTAAATGCATAACCACTTGCTTCGCTCAACTCTGCATAACCGTTTCTAATAGCCAATAAAACTTCTTTGTCTTCAATACCATCACGTGCTGTTTGTAAACGAATACTACCAACAGGGGTATCCATACCGTATGGCTTTCCAGGATAGAATAAAAATCCATCGCCATTTGCTAAACATCTATCAGGTGATTGATAGCAATCTTCAATATGCGTATTATCCGCGTTTTGATAATACGCTACGTCCCAGAACAAATATCCCGTAACGCCGTACATTTCCGCTTGCCAATCCAATAATCTTGGAAAATACCCTTCTGCTTCAATTAAGTAGCTTGAATAAGGATAAGGTACGTCTGCACAAGTATACCACCATCTTTCCCCTTCCGCAGCCATAAAGTTTTCACGGAAAGTATCGTGATCGTAATTTTGCGTTTTTGGACACCACGTTCCTACAACGTCTTCGTATTCACTGTAATAGGTACCAACGGTAAGCAAAGTTTCGACATTTCTCAATGATGTCGCAATCTCAGCTTTAAGCGTCGGATCGCCCGCCATTTTTTCTACTGCTTGTGCTGCTTCTTCGTATTGTGCATTGCAATTATCCATAACCGATTTAATATGGTCTTTTGTAAGACCAACCAAATCGGGCTCATCAATTACAGTGTAATAAGCAAGAAGTTTATCTACCAAATTTACGCCTTCTTCCAAGCATTTTTTACCAAATGCAATCAAGTGTTCTCTTGTGTAATTTCTATCAATTGTAACCCCTTCATGCACGTATTTCCAAGGCACTGCCAAAGTAGAATTTCTTGGGTTTTTAATAAAATCCCAAACATAATCAATCCATGCCTCTGGCGTATCTTCTTCAATGTACCATACACCACCGCAAAGGCGATACTTAGCAAGCTCTTTTTGATATACGTTTTTTAATTCATTATCTATATTCATTTCACCGTAAGGTAAACTACCAGTTACGCTAATGCCGTAATAGGTTTTCGCGTGTGTAGTTTCGCTAATTGCAAAATCGCGAATATTTAACTTAACGGGAATTAATTCGCTTTTACCATCATAAGTAACAGTAAAATTGCCTTGATATAAACCTGCTTCAAAATCTGCAGGAACGTGGAAAACAAAAGTAATACCTTGATTTCGACCTTCTTGAATGACGTTTTCACCATATGCCTTCGCTACATCAAAAGGTAGCAATGCATCAGGATAATATCCTGTAGGCAAAACACCATCTTGTTTATTATAAATTTCTTTAATCTCTATATATTTTTGATTATATACTGTGATGTTAGAACTATCATAAACATTATTGCCACACTTTAAATCAGATACCGTAACGTCATAGGATTTAATATCCGTTTTGGCAGTCATCAAAAGTTGCGCCATCTCATCTTCGTTCTTCGCCATGTCGACTTCTATTACCGCTTCTTTTTTAACATCGGCATACATCTCTATTTTTTCAGTAGCGAGAACCTTTTCCGATGAATAAGTCGACCAAAATTCAATTTCAGCCTCATTGGTTGGCGGTGTGCTAACCGATGGCTGACAAGCAACCATCGGAATTGCAATCGCTATACTGAGCAATATAGTTAGGGCTTTTTTCACTATTTTCTACTCCTTTATCGTAATTTTTAACTAATTATTTATTAGAATCCACTCATAGAAAGTAACATATTCCAGCGATCAGTAGTCATATATTCTAAATCATAGTCAAAGAAATCCTTTGCGGTCTTTGTTGTAGTACCAAACATATGTGCAAAACTATCTGAATTAATCATATATACCGTTGTCGTTAATCCACCTTTTGATACAAGTGGGAAAGCCGACGTAGCAGGCATAACTGAAATATTTTGATTAAGAATGTCAAACTTATCCCTGTTTACAAGTGAAAGTTCGTTATAAAGCGTAGGATTTTTCACCTTAGGATCATACTTAAAGCCAGTGCTTCCGCCATAGGTTGTTCTTGCAAAAATTTCTTGCGCTTTATCCGTTGCAAAGAATCTTACAAAATCAAGGGCTAAGTCTTTTGCTGTTGCATAAGATGGAACTGCAACATTTGCAACGCCACCACCTAAGTTGTTAATACTACGTGCTGTTTTTACTGTGTTATAATCTTTTTCGCTAATACCCTCTACTGTAATATCTGCATATGCTTTACCTGCATCGATTTCACGAATAAGGTCTGCCATTTTTTCGTCGCTTTCAATACTTGTTTTTTCGCGAACAGAACTTAGAACTGGCATACGCATAAGGCGTATATCATAATTGTAAGTCTTTTTTAAACCAGGTGCAATTGCACGCATTTCATAATCAAACCAGTCACCACACATATAGAACACGCCTTTACCCATAAGAAAATTCGTTTGTGCTTCCATAAACGTATAAACACCCGAGTTTTCAGTTGTATAACCATTTGTTTGACTCAATATATCATGCATTGCTTCTAAGGATTTTAATCTACCTGTTTGCTTGAAAATATCCCTACTTAATCTACCTTCAGAAATACCATTGAAGAAATTAGTGTATTCTTCCATTCCTTCATATTGAGCCCACCAAATTGGGAATGCGTTTGCCCAATAGTCATCAGTATAACAACCAATAACTGCATAATTTTCACTATAAGTTGAATCAGCAGTTCTCGTTTTGATTTCCGCACAAATATCAAGGAACTCTTGTGTTGTTACTGGAACTTCAAAACCAAGCCCCTTTAGAATTGTTTCATTATAAAGCAACCCTTGATAGCCGATACCCCAAGGAACTGTAATAAATGCACCGGTATCCGGATTAGTGTTGGGGGCTACAAATTCAGGATAAAGCTTGTCCTTGAAAAGCACATTTTCGCCTATAACTTTTTCATTTGCAATTGCACTTAAATCAGTCAATACAGGAACACCATCTTTTGTGGTGTTGTACAATGCTTGCAAGTTGGTACCAAATAAAATATCTGCAGTATTAACTGCCTTACCTTCTTTTATTCTGTCACTTGCAAAATCCCATTCATCGTTGAACGTGTAAGAATAACTAAAATTAGGATACTTTTCTTTTACCCAATCTTCCTTTGCAAACGCATCTGCAATCGCAGGTGCCCATTCATAGCCAAGACCAATATTCAAAACGTACATTTCGAGATGTTGATCAGTATCGACGGTCTTTTTATTTTCGCCGCATCCTACCATAGCAAAACAGCTAACGACAAAGATTATCGCGCTTAGCATTGTTGTGAGAAATTTTTTCATAATAATAACTCCTTATTATAATTTTTTATTTATTTAATTGCCTGAAAAGCTCAAATCGGTTAGATTTTTGCTATCAAGCTATTTTTTTATTATTTATCCTTTAATACCACCGATAGTTACTTGTGTTAAAATTTGATTAGAGAATGCAATAAATAATACTAAAATCGGTATCATAGAAAGCACTAAGCCTGCATAATACATAGGCATTTGACCTGTTCTTTCTAACGTATTTGAAACTAAATACATTCCCGTAGCTAAAGTAGTATAACTTGGCATATAAATCAAATAGGTCATATATTCATTCCAGCCACCCATGAAGTTCATTATAAAGAATAACAACATCATTGGAAAAGCATGTGGCAACATTACCCTAAAAAATGCAGTAAAATCATTACCACCATCAATAAACACCGCTTCCGCATACGCCCAATGCACGTTTTTGAAAAAACCATACATAATCAAAAACTGCATACCGCCAAGTCCACCAAGTCCGCCTAAAATCAAATACCAAGGGGTATCGAACAAGCCTGTTTCTCCATAAAAACGAAGAGCCGCACCATCGCTACCAACTATAGGCAAAATCATTCTTACAATTGCAATTCCATATAAAATTGCTTTCAATTTGAAATCATATTTTGATAAACAATATCCGCAAACAGTTGACATAAAGATTGCAAGAAAAGCAGAAATTGTAGTTGTCCAAAGGGAGTTGAGTACCATCTCCCAATAAGAAAATTTTGTGTTACCAATTACTTCAGCAACACGCACGTAATTTGTAAAATCAAAAACAATATCTAATGAAAAGGCTTTTTTCGTTGCAATCGCAATATTGTAGTCAACAACGTCTCTTACTGAATTCAAAAGCATCCAAAACAAAGGATACAGCAAGGTAATAGAATACATAACAAACAATACGAAGAATATAGCAAAAACTACCTTTGCACTGCCGGTTCTACGTTCTAATATCGACCTTTTACTTCTGTTGAAAATTTTTACTCTGCTCATCCTTTTATCTCCTTTAGGAAATTATATTCATCTGAAGGTTTTTCCCAGCTTGTATAATACCCGTTTGTAATTTCAAATTCATAACTTTCATGCCGATATTCTTTAGGAAAATATCCACAAAATTCTTTTGCGTTATGCACTTCTATAATGACTTTACTTATACTTGTTAAATCAATTTCATTCAAGTTTTTTATTTCTTCATCATAATGAGAAAATCTTGAACCTCCTTGAATTTCCTTTGCTCCGTTTAATTGCATAGTTGGATTGAAATGAAGGCTCAAATGATTGTTACCCTTTTTTACTACTTCGTAATCAACCTTAAATTCCTTCCCGTTTTTATCTTGTATGACCACAGAAAAATAAAATTCAAATTCACTGAAGGATTTCACATCAAAGACAAATCTGTCCAACCGACTAAAATCAAACTGTCCATCAAGAATAAGTTTTGGTGCGTTGGAATCACTATTTGCAAAGGGTAAATTGCGATATACTCTTCTTCCCTCATAAGCGTGTTCCACGATCGATCCATGCATTTTAAACTGTATTATCGGCAGTTTTTTCACAGATGATGTTAGAAAACGTTTATAAGCAATTTGCTTTTCTTTGCCCTTCACTACAACCCCAAAATAAGTGTCATTATTCAAAAGTTTTACCTTATACACTACCCTTGAATATCCGTCAAACGCCTGCATTTCGTTTGCCGTAGCACCTATAACTCGCGTACCATTTTCTAAATATCCTACCACCGTAGCCGTCTGATTTTCAACGTCTATTTCGCCTAAACAAAATACTGCGCCTACATCTAATGCTTCGATTCCATTTGCAAATTCTCTACGTAATTCAAAAAATTTTCCCGAATCGCTTAGTGCAACTGCATGAAATGCCTTTTCAAAAATAGGTCTTATATATTCTTTCGCATTGATTTGTAAACCATATTTTTTGCAAAACGTTTGTAGTTTTTTCTCAAATAATAACGCATATTCGTAATCTTGATTGCCTTGACACATAGCCGACAAGCGCAAGCTGGGCAAATATTCTTTCACACCGAAATATCTACCTGAAAAGACAAGCGAACCGTCGCCGTTGGCTTTATTCCAGCGCTCTGTTCCATTGAAAATATCTAAATTTTGTAGTTTATTATTTTCATCACGGTATCTATCTGAATTTACCGCCCAATATAGATTACCGCCAATATCGTAATACCATCTTAAAAAGCCTTCAATTCTCGCGCTTAAAAGCGGTTCATCAATATGATAGGAACTATATGGATACCAAGGACAGATACAACCGTACCACCACGTTTTACAACCCAAATCGGACATTTTTTTCATTCCTGAACGAAAATCAGCTTGTTGCCAACCTTGAAATCCAGGACACCAAGTATCAACAGCACCGTGTAAGCCAGCCTCGGGCCATGCCGTTACAACGTTTTCAATCTTTAACAAGGAAACTTTTACGTTCTCTCTACCCGAAAAATCTTTTCCGTTAGCAACTTCAGAAATAGTTTCTTTAATGTCTTTGTGAATACAACGAACAGAGGGAAAAAGGTCTTGTGTCGGCTCATCTATTGCAACAATATGCAAAAACGCTTTTTTAAAAAGGTCTATTTCCTTTGTGCTATAATCCACCATTAAAGATAATAGTTGTTTTAATTTTTGCTTATCTATTGCGTATAGGTCACCATCTTTTATAACGCTATAGGGCAAAATATAGGAAGGAATTTCCTCATCATTTGTCGCATCAACAGCCGATTGTATAAAATTATGCAAATCGTGTTCTGAAACCCCACGTAAAGGCTCAAAACAAAAGATTTTTCCGGATGATGCTGCACAATACTCATTATGCAACTTACTTCTCACCGGTATTTCGGTTGCAGCAACTTTATATGACTTAAGAAGTTGATAACAATCTATATACTCTTGATAAGATTCCGCATGAACAGTTTCTAAATTTTTATTCGCGTCAACGTCGTTTTCAAACCATATATTAAACGCACCGCGCGAATGATTAGCTTTTGGTAAACAAATATCAAATAAAGTAACGCGAACATTTAAGGCGTATTCTTTTATGTTTGTTTTAAAAATAATTTTCCCACAATATTCCCCGGCATCGCATACAGTTGGCGTTTTTAATGATAAAACAAATACGTTGTTTGAGTTTGCTTGCAATTTACAATATTCTGCATTCGTAAATACTTTTTCAATTGGTAACATTACTTCAGGAATATCACCTTTCATACCGTAAGAACAAGATTCTTTTAAGCATTTCACTGTTCTCGCCGATAAAAACTCTATTGAAAACAAACAATCTTCTTTTACTTCAGACCACTCAAATGAAATGTCTTTTATCCACTCTTCTTCTTTTGAACGAAAAATGAAATAACAAAATAATTTCTCATTTCGTCCACCGTCTAAAAAGAGTTCATCTTTCAAGACTTCCGAGCCGATTTCTTTATTCACTCTTGTAGAAGAGGACAATGCATACAACATAACCGCACCTCAGTATTCAACTGCAGGAATTTTTTCAGCCAACCAACGCACAAATAGGACAATAGGCGTTGCAATGGCAGTAAAAAATAACCCTGCCGCAGATAGAACTCCGTAAAAGCCTTCTACCCCTGACTTATTTGAATATACTTCATTGAACATCCAGAAACTCAACGTAGACGTTCCTGCTGAACCGTTGGTAAACAAGAGTATCGGGCCTCCCGCACCTAAAAAACCGGTCATAGCAAAAATAAATAGTGAGGATATTGTAGGCATAATTAACGGTAAAATAATATTCCAAAGTTCACGCCAAATTCCACAGCCGTCAATACACGCTGCTTCTAACACTTCTTGCGGAATTCTCGTTAATGCACCACTCCACATCAACATATTACTTGGCAAACCAAGCCAAATCGTATAAATAATAATTGTTTTTGTCGCCGTTTCTTCTAAGGCAAATAATCCAACACCTGGGAAGGGATGGCCAAATTGTTCAAAAAGCAAGCCAACTGGTCCCCAAGGCTTTACAAATTCCTTAAATACGGTTACTAAAACCATCGATGATATTATACTTGGTAGATAAAATACAATTCTAAAATATTTATAACCGATAATCTTTTTATACAAAAAGTAACTGATAATAATCCCAGTTGGAAAAAAGCATAACCCCACAACAAAATATAGTAAAGTATTTTTTAATGCTAAGCCTACACTTCCGTCCGCAGCCGTAAGTTCTTTAAAAAAATATTGGAAATTATCTAACGTAAAACTGCCTTGTGCGTTTTTAAAAGCCAATGTAAATGAGCTAAAATTGATGTATAGATAAAAAACAAGGAAGTGTACAATCGGTATAACTAACATTACCGATAAGAATAACGTTTTTTCCTTTCTTCGTAATTGATTTTTATTATTTATAGCCATTTTAGTCTTCCTTTATTATTCGTTTTCATTTAAGGAATAATATTCCATTGCATCCAACCATTCTGAACAACCGAAAGTTGTGGAAAATCCAAGGAAAAATTCACCTTCGTTATATTCAGGAAAGATGATTTCTATATCATTCATAAAACTGTGGAGTTTTACTTCTTTCCACGTATTGTCGCGATGAAAGGTGGGAACATAAAAAGTTCCGTCACCTTCGTATACTGTTTCACCATTTATTTTCAAAATAAAAGGTCGCGTACCACCACAAGAAACTCTTGATAACTTATTAGCTGTTGCATTTAGTTTGATAGCATACGAATATGATCCTTGAGGCACAGTAAAGAAACTCGAAGTATTCTCAAAAAAGCTAATCTCACCCGTTTTTTCATTCTTTATTTTCCATTCGCGCGATATCGGTAACCCAGCTTCCACGGAAAATCTCATACCACAAATTTCAAGATTGATAAGCATAGGATTATTTTGTGTTCTTTTAACGTTTTTCTTTACAATAACATTAAATGGAATTTCTATACTTTCACCTACTTTTAAGAAAAATTCGCTATGTATTGTGTCTGCCGTAAAATTATACGGAAAACTAAAATATACATTTCCTTTTATGTCAAAGCTGTTTATATTAACAACTTTCAAGGAATATTCCATTTTTTCATTCGGAACAACTGCTATTTTTTCAGGATATTTCAAAATCATCATGCAAGGTGTATGCATCAATAAGGATTCCTTGCTTCCGATTTGCCAGTCATATAGTTTTTTATAATCGCTTGTCCAAGGTGTAGGCATTTTCAAATGTTTATAATTGCTCAAGCCTTTCACAGTAACAGCGCCGTAGTATTCTTGCACAAAATAAGAAACACACATAAGCGTATCGCAAAATTCACCTATTGTTTTATCACAGTGTGCGTTTACAATATTTTCAGAAAGCACTAATGCTTCACCAATTGGATCTGTCCATTTTTTATCAATCTTATCAGAATCGATTATACCCATAATCGCCCCAACAGTAGCGCACGTACAGTCGGCGTCATAGCCTAATGCAGCAGCTGTACAAATTGCTTTATCAAAATTACCGTCGCAAGAAATTAAAGAGAGTAAAATAAATGATAAGTTGATAATTACGTTTGTCCAGTTATCCGAATAATACTTATCAAGAATAAGTTTCCTTACACCCAATACATCTTTTGTACGTTCGTATTCTTTAATAACGTCCGAAAAAGCGTTATACAATTTACTATTTTTGTCTATGTATTTTAACCCAACGTCAACAAGTTTTTTAATATCACTCTCTATGAATGCTTGGCTTTCAAATGCAGCCAAAAACATTTCCGCATAAATACCGTCCTCATTATGATCGGTTGCAGCGTCTTCTCTTGCTAATAAAGCCGCCAAAGTAGGATTTGCTGGTGCAAGGCAAGCCCATAATTCACTACGAATTGCACCACCCATGCCTTCTGTGAATTTATTTCTATAAATCCCACTCAGTGGTGCGTTGATGCCCAACTTATGATTCGCTATTGCTACGCCATACTCATCTGGTGCACTATCTACAATATGTTTTGTCCAAATATCTGCAATATTTAATCTAGATACAGGCAAACCTTTATGTAAAATAATTTCCAAGTTCAAAACCTGTAAATCTAAGTCGTCATTGGCTAACATTTTTGTGGGAACGGGATTGTAATAACTAACCTCGTTCACACGAATATCCCCTTCATATGGAAGGCCTAAAGTACCGCCTACCGTTTTTCCAATAAACGCGCCTTTTACTTTCTTTTTGTATAACTCAAATGAAATTCCCATTTGTTTGCTCCTTTGTTATTTTAATCTAACTTTACGTTCTGACCGTCATTTAACGCTGATTCTTCGGCGGCAAAACCCATTTCATGGCTTTGCATAGAAAGGTGAATATCCGAAAGCATATTTGCTTTTCCGTAGTTTTCCATAAAATCCTTCACTATTCCCATATCACCACCGCCGTGAGAAGCGTATATTTCATTCTCGTACGTACATTCCACATATTTTTCTTGGTGATCACCGAAAATCTTATAACATACCTTTTTCGATTCTGCATCACCGTAAATTTCGCCTTTTTCACAATAAACGTGTAAAGTTCTACCTATCTTTTGTGTGAATGCAGTTAAAGTAAATTGCCCGATAATTCCGTTTTCAAACTGCATAGTTACCGCTTGATGATCAAAAACATCGTTATCGCAAGCAAAAACACAGCGTCCATAAAGATTTTTGTGATTACTTAAGGACTTAACAATCTCTTCTTTAGAATCGCCCAATCTTCCATGACGAGCAAGACCTGCTAACTTTTCATACGACTCATTTAAGTAAATCTTAAAGCAACTGTATTCGCAGGAATTTTTATGCGGACAATCTACGCAATGATTCGTTGCCCCAGTAGGTGCCTTTTCTTTTCTAAAAAAGGATAAATTTCCATAAGAATTTACCGAAAGACATTTTTTTTCAACCAACCAAGTCAACATATCCATATCATGACAACTCTTTGCTAAAATTACAGGCGCAGAAATTTTTTTATTTCTCCAAGGGCCACGCACAAAAGAATGAGCAAAATGATAGTACCCAACGCCTTCCGTTAAATTGATATGAATAATTTCACCAAATTCTTTAGAATCTAACAATTTTTTTACTGTTTTATAGAATGGAGCATATCGCAAAACATGGCAAACTGTAACACTTTGTCCTGTTTCATCAGCCACTTTCTTAATTTCTTCACATTCCGCCTTAACCATAGAAATAGGCTTTTCCAAAATAATGTCGTAGCCCATGCGTAGTGCACGTATACATGGCTCATAATGACCATCATCTAAGGTAGCAATAATCAATACATCAGCCCTTTTAGTTTGAAAAAATTCTTCGCCATTTAAGTAAGTTTCACTTTTATATTTACTTTTTGCTATTTTTAATCGTTTTTCATCTATATCACATACCGCAGTAACGTCTATACCTAATGTATGAAAATTGTCTGCATAAATCTTGCCTCTACCACCATATCCATAAACGGCAACGCTAAATTTTTTCATTTTTCTCTCCTAAATTAATCAAAATAAACCACTATATTATAGTATTCACCCATTTTTCCTATTGGAAGAACGTTTCCTTCAACTTCTTTCCCATCTATTGTGATAGAAAATTTTTGCGAACGTATAAATTTTATACAATATGTCGCGCCTCTAAAATCTCTTTTCACTTGAACGTTATTCCAAGTTTTTGGAAAACAAGGGGAAACAAGCAAACCGTTTTTAACAGGTCTTATTCCAATTATATATTCCATAATCGCTCGGTATATCCAGCCTGCCGTCCCAGTCACCCAGCTCATAGGGGCATCACCACGACGATATTTGCTTTCTGGCCCAATATACATATTACTAATTGCGTACGGCTCCATTCCGTTGTTTGGATTGCTGGGATTATCGTAGGAAATCTTTTTTAATGTTTGATAAGCATTATCGCCTCTCCCCAACAAACAATCTGCTACAATTTTAAAAGCCACGCCATGATTGTATACAGATCCGTTTTCGACTAATCCAGCCTTAAAATACGACATTCTTCCAATACGTTTTGTTCCTTCTGTATAAGAAGGCGCACATTGCACGTATCCATATTCGCAAGATAAACGTTCTTCAACTTGATCCATTAACAAATGTAACGTTTTTTTGTCAGCTAAGTCCGCCAATACAGCCCAAGTTTGTGGATTTAAAAAGATTTTTGCATATTTATTATCATCTGAACCGATTTTTTCATCGTAATCATTGAAACCGTATAACAAATGCTTGCCTTCAAAACCATATTTTAATACGTTTTCTTTTAATTCGTTACGACGCGCCGTATAAACTGATATCAGATCATGTTTTCCTGCTAAATCTAAAATTTGAATAAACTCGTTATATGCTTTTATCGTGGCAATCGTACACCAAACACTCTCACCTTTTCCTTGTAAACCTACACCATCTAATGAATCATTCCAATCGCCATGTCGAAATAAAACTAAACCGCGTTTTCCACGTGAAGAATATAAATAATCCATAGCACGTTGTACGTGTTCAAAAACCGAATAACGTTCTTCAGTCCCGCGATAAGGCAAAAAACCTTCTGGTTTATACGCGTTTTCATAACTATCCCCCTTTCTATAAGGGATTTTTTCATCTAATACAGATAAATCACCGCTTTCGTACAAATATGCTAATACCGTTGCAGGAATCCAAGCTCCGCTATCATTGAAAGGTGAAGTATTGTCGGGCTCAAACATACGAACGGGATTTCCATCTTCATATTGATGCTTTAATATTTCTTGTATGCGTTTTCTTGCCAGTGGTGTATCTAATGCAACGAATGCCGCCGTATCTTGCATAACATCGCGAAACCCTCTACCATACAACCTTCCCCAATCCTTACCCAACGAAAGTTGCCTTTTCAACCAAATATTTGCCATTGAATTAATGTGTGCGTCAGGCGTTTCTATTTCCATACCGCCCATACATGAATCACAACGTTCGCGCTGTTTTTGAAGTTCTTTATCGAATGTATCTTTATTAGAAAATCGTTTTGCTTCCGTCAAACAATCTTCGTAATTTTTACCAAAACCACAAACGATAACAGTCTCAAAAGTTTCTCCTTCAGATATTTCTACCTCGTATTGAAAAGCGCCAATATACTTTTCTTCAAAAACAGAACCCTTTCCACATAATTTATCCGCCATTACGCCTTCTGGATTTTCAAACGTATTGTATAGGCCCCTAAAATCGTTCAATGAAACGGCGAAAGACTTTATTTTTTTATTCGTGGAAAGATAACTTTTTATATACTCATTGGGTAACTTGTCGCCCGTAACATCATAATAAATACCATTCAAACGCGCATCAAAATCTGCGCTAGTATATGCTTCATGACCACCATTTTCAATTTTGGGAGAAAGCATAAAATATAAATCTAATGATTTTTTGCGCTGTGATTCGTTTATTATCTTAACGGCAAATAACACCGCATTGCCTTCGCTAGGCACGAGTGTTGTAAATTCCGTTTTTATTTCTTTGTAATTGCTAACTACTTTTTGATAGCCTAACCCAACGTGGCACGCAAAATCATCAAAGCATTCTTTTTTATAATTTCTATTCGGCGAATAAAAAGCATTATCTTCCTTATCCTTAATGTACAACAATCTCTCGCCATCAAAAATTGATAAATTCCGAATACCACTTTCAATTGACCGACGTACCCCATTAATCACGCTCCAAGACGTACCAAAACCAAATTGATCACATGCGCAAACCGTTGTGTCATTCCAAAGATAATTCAATAACGGTCTTGAAGGATACATGTTTTTTATCACATATTCTTTCTTTAAATCATCAAAAAATCCCAACATTTTTTTGCTCCTCTTCACTAAAATTCCAATTTGCTTTTTCAATATCTTCTTACCAAGATGGCGTAACTTCCTGCAAGCCGATGATATGAAAATCATAATCACCTACGGCTTTTATCCGTCTATAATCACGCTATTTGATGCTGTTACCATCTTCATTATCTACACATAGAATTTTCAAACTTATTGTCTTCAAAAGCATAGCAATACTTCTTAGATTTTCTATGCAAAGTACCGAGCAATTTTTATCAAACCCAATTAATTTACATTTTTATAGTGCCCAACATTCTGCCATAAATTACTGTTTCTAATGAAATTAGACCTTTAAAAATAAATACCCTTATAAAATTTACACACTTAAATTCTACAATAAAAACTACTGTTTGTATAGTAAAAAATCATCACGCTTTATGTAGATTTTCATCAATTTTTCCATTTAATAAAAAAATATCGCCCCAAAAGGCGATTAAAAAACATTTTTTATTATTTATCGAAAAATATAATATTTTTTATTTTTTTCTGTAAAGTTCTCTGTAACGCGACGGCGAAAGCCCAACGGTCTTTAAAAAACATTTTTCAAAATGTGAAGAATCAAAAAATCCGCAATTTTGCGAAATATTTACAATAGAATCATTTGTCAGCGTTAAAAGCTCCTTTGATTTTTCTATTCTCAACATCAATAAATATTGCACTGGTGTTTTATTAACAACTTTTCTAAAATATCTACCTAGTGTCGCAATTGATACGTGAAAATTTTCCGCTATGCCTTTAATCGTAATCTTTGCAAATAAATTTTTTCGCATATATTCAATTGCACCAACAACCAAGTTTTCATACTCGAAAGTCAAATCTATATCCACTGTCTTTTTTGCTTTTGTACATTCTTTAATTTGATTAGTGTAATAGTAGCAAAATAAACTGATAATCTGAAAAACAATAGACTCTTTGATAAAGTTAATAAAAACGTCGCCACTCTCATCTTTCTGTACCGTTTCAACCTCTCTTCTATCCACAACGTCCGTTTTATAACTCATTAATTCTTTTATTTTTTTAATAATTACGGCAAATTCTTCTTTCTTTAAATGTAGAAAAGCGTTTTTAGTCATTTGCGTTCTCATTTCAGGTTCGATATGAAATAAAGAAACGTACCCATCTAACAGTTCTAACTTTTCATTAAAATATTCAAAAAAATCATCATTAATCAAAATGTGAAATATAATCATTTCTTCTATTTCAAAATAACCGTGCTCAGTATGTGGGCAAACAATAAAAACATCTCCTTCATTTGCATATACTTTTCCACCATTAATATAGTGAGCACCACGACCTTGTACTACGATATTTATTTCATAAAACTCGTGACTGTGCATTTCTATTGGATATTCCAAACTTGAATCATGATAATAACATATTATATTTTTTTCTGTTTTCCCGGCAGCAAAAAAATCGTTAAGAAAATAATCATGAGATCCTTTCGGTAACTTTTCAGGAATTTTTAAATCACTCATTGGAGCCCTCCCCAAGCATTTCTTTTTTTTTATTATAACTGCAAATTATAATTTTGTCAACAACTTAATTTTCAAGTATTGTAACAAGTCCCATCAGAATTTCTAAATCTAACCACCTACAAATTTACACCACTTAAAATCTCAATAGCAACATATGGCTATATTTAACAATTTTATAATACATTTTACGCAGTATTTATACCACCATATTTTTTGCTTTCGTGGTGGCGAAGCGTAGCATAATTTAAGTATAAGTCAATTTCGCTTATAAAATTAGCACTTAAAACTTTATAGCCAACAAAAGAGCCAAGTAGTGTTAATCTGCTTGGCTTTTTGGTTATTTCAAAGTATTATTAAATATATAAAAGTTAGGCTATAACGCGATTAACGCACATTTTATTGCATTTTTGTAAAAAAATATTTTATAAGCAATTAAATATTTGACACAAAAAATACACTTTAACTTTTGGTTTGATGCATTAAAAAAACAACCCCGAATGAAGAAACTCATTCGGGGTAAATTTTAACGGCAAATTTTGTTTTTAGGTAAAACCTAAAATCAATTACATATTAAATTATTAAAATACGCATTTTGATATCATATGCTTATAGGTGTTACATCTTATATGATACCCATCGCTATCGGGTAAAATTTCAGCTTCTAATTCATCTATTTTTTGCAAATTACCCTTTATATAAGCTTGTAAACGACACTTACAAGTCTTTACACGTTGCATAAGTCCACCAAGTCTTGCATCTTGAATTTCCCAACCAAAAGCTTTATTTTCTTTGTGCCATAAAGTATAAAATTCGGTGTGAAATTTTTGTAAACGAGCGTACACTTTATCATAATCTTTAAGTAATAATGAAAGTTGCTCTTTATCACCTGCTACATAGGCTTTTCTAGTTCTTACACCCAAATTATATTTAACTTCTAAAACCGAGCACAATGCAGATAATTCATCAAAAATATACTTAAACTCTTTTGCTCTTTTGCCTGCATTTTTTAACAATTTAGCGTGGCTTTCAAAAGGAATTTCGCCACGATTTTCAATTGATAAATCATACATTCCCATAAGTGGATCACAATATAATAAAGGCTTACAAAATGGGAATGGGCTTGTTTGGTCTTCATCAACCGATTTAAGGTTTGGAATATCTAAAAGCATAAAATCAGCATACTTTACACCAAATAATTTATAAAAACCCTTTTCGATACTCTTTTGGTTGAAATTACCATTTGCGTATTGGCGAAGAGCGTATAAAGTATGTAATTCAGAGAAAACCGAGCATTCTGCCCCGTCATCACCCCACATTGTTACAAGAACGTTTTTAATCCCATGCCTATTAACGCTTTGCATTGCCGGCTTCATAGTGTTTATTGTAAATCGAGCCATAGGCGCGAAACCGCCCCACGTCCACGAACCACCAGCGAACCAAACGTCACGACCAAATTCTTTATGTTTTTTAAACATAGCATCGTAAATTTCTTCTTCGGTATGATAATAATCCCAATAACATAAATCAACGTTTTTTGGAATCATTTGCTTAACGCTTTCGGGTATTGACGCATCGCTCTTATAATAATCACCGTTACTAACTAAGCGGAAGAACATATCACTCCACATATGTGCCTTGAATCCGTATTTTTCAGCAATTTTAGCAACCTTATTTAGATGGCGAACTAAAAGCTCCGTTCTATCGCAAAAACCATGTAAATCTTGGTATTTGCCCCTACCTACCAAATGAGCTTCGTCCATACCGATATTGATGTTTTTTGAAGAAAAGCACTTTGATAACGACTCAAAAATTTTATCCAAAAATTCGTAAGTTTTAGGTTCGTCGATAAGCAAAATATCTCCGTTGTCAATAATATCTCTATAAATACCGCTATCGATAGCAGTAAAATGTGCTAATGTTTGAATACAAGGTATTAATTCAACACCCTTAGTTTTAGCATAAGCATCAACTTCGCGAATTTCTTCGGGAGTATAGCGCCCGCGAAGATATCCAAAGTAAGGCTCACCTTGAAGCTCATAAGTATCTTCAGTATATAATTCAAGAGCGTTGTAACCCATTTTAGCAAGGCAATCGATAAAAAATTTAAGTCTTTCAACGCTCATTACTGCATTTCTTGAACAATCAAGCATAACGCCAAAAATATTTTTTTCAACTTGTAATTTTCCCATAATTTATCCTCTCAAAAAGTTAAAAATAGAAATTTGTTTAACAACTACAAATATTATAACTCATATTCAAAAATAAGTCAATGCATAAAAAAAGAAAAAAACGTTAAGAAATGGCTCATTTTTTGCTATTTTTTATCACTTAATTTAAAATATAGACTTTTATAATTATTAAACTGTAATAACTTAGCCATATTTTAAAAAATACTTACTATAATGCTTGTTTTGATTTTATGATTATGTTATAATCATATCAGTTATTTTACAGGTGCACTATGTTAGAAAATTATTTACAAATGCCAACAAATAAATTAAAAGAGATTTGCGCTACCGACGAATTAGCCTTAGAAGCTCTATCGGTTAGGCTTTATCAACAACGAAATGAAAACTTGCAAGAGTTTTTAGATCTTTTGCCACTTGTTGAGAATTCCACTTGTTCAAACGCCCTTTTTTATTATGGCTTACATTTTTATAGCGAACCCCCGCAAAATTATCAGTTAGCTTGCTCGTTGTTTGAAAAAAGCGCTAATTTAGGTCACGCTTATTCTCAATACTGCTTTGCTTTAGCTTTATTTTACGGTGAAGGTGTTGAAAAAAATATTGAAAATGCAATTAAATATCTAACACTTTCTGCCGAAAATAATCATCCACAAGCAATATCTACTTTAGCCGAAATTTATTATACGGGCGAAGGTATAGAACAAGATATTGATAAAGCAATTTTTTGGTATGAAAAAGCAAAAGAACAAAATAACTGCACTTATCTTTATAACCTTGCTAAATGTTATGAAATTAAAGGCAATTTAGAGCTTGCAACAAAATATTTTAAGCAAAGTTATAACCTTGCATATAACGTTGTTAACGATAAATCGTTTATTGAGTTATTTTTAAAAAATTCGTTACTTTACGAAGATGAAGATTTTATTTTTAATTCACCAGATAGTTATACTGCCCTAAAAACGCGAGCAACGCTATTTAACAATTTAAATTTAATGCTCTTAAGCAATTCTGAACAAGCGCTTAACGAACTACTTTCAACCACTAATTCTACCTATTCAAACCAAAACTACGTTGTTGGAAGATTGTATGAAATTGGCTATAATTGCGAGCAACGTATACAAAAAGCAATTGAATATTACACTTTAGCAAGCGAGCAAGGTCACCCTATGGCTTACGATAGGCTTGGCGATTTATATAGTGATGGGGTTTACGTTCAAAAAGATCTATTAAAAGCTCAAAACTTTTACCGCCTTGCTTCAATCGGCGGATTTGAACGCCAAAAATATAGCGATAATAGCGGTGGCTTTTCGTATATTCCAATTAGTAGCGAAAAAACTCAAAAACGCGGTTTAACTTCGGCAAGAATTAAATACGCACTTTTATTTGAAAAATCAATCCCCGATCTTCTAAGGGTTGCCAAAAATTCCGAATTGATTACAAAAAACGAAAAAGCTGGACTTCTTATAACCGAAGAATTTTACTTAAAGCTCGTACGCGCGGAATTTATAGTTGCTTATAACAACAGCAACGGTGGAAAGCAAGAAACTGAAGAACTTCTTTTATTCCATATTCGACATCCCGAATTAGATACGGATAATGCATATTTAAAGCTTTTAGACTATGTAAAAACTTATTCTCACTCGCCTGCTTTATTAAAATATTTTAACGCGCTCACTCTTTCAAATGACGAAAATTTAATATTCGTTAATATTTGCAACTGCGACAATTTAGAAAACGTTGTTGAAGCAATGCAATTTTATAAAGATAAAGATACAGAAAAAGCTTATATTTTAAAGGAAAAAAGCGCAATTTTAGGCTATAGCGATAGTATTTACGATTTAGCTATTACAAAAATTGAACAAGGTGATTTAAGCGCGTTAAATAATCTTTACGAGTTAGAGAATAGAAATTATACAAAAGCAACCGAATATTTAGTTAACTTTTTTATTGCTAACTTTGATAAAAATACAGATGAATATCTGCCAAATCTTGAAAAATATGCTGAAAATAAAAACGTGAAAGCGTTGGCATTTTTATTAGGCAAAAAGATTAATGAGAAAAAATATTTGCTTATTTGTTTACAAATGCAAGAATTTTCAAACAATTTTGAACTTTTTAAAAAGCGTCTTTGGCAAATATATCACGAAGAATATGATTTTGAAAACGCTTTAAGTTTTTGCGATGACATTATATATAAAAACGCCTATAAACTTCTTTTAGGTAGGGTTGATACGTTCACTAATCACGACGTTTTACTTGATTTTTATTTTAGATTTAAACGAATTTTGTTTAATAGTTTAAACGATTTTAATAGCGAAATTAAAATATATAAACAAGACCTTATAAACGAATCTAATCTTTCTACTCGCATAAATGAAATTTGCGATTACTTAAACGAATATTCAAATCGCGTTACGGATGAAAAAACGATTGAAATTATTACTTTACTAACCGCATCGCTTTTACATCAAGAAAACCTTGTAAAGCGAGCAGTTTTCGTTGCTAAAAAAGATTATCACGAAGCAACTGAACTTCTTAAATTAGCAAAGGATTCACCATATGCAAAATACAACTTATACCTACTTGAAAACACTTTTAATAAGAAAAGAGTTGGTTTTTTTGCAAAAAACAAACTAAAAAACGGAATGTTAAAACTTCAAAAAACTTTTATGCCCGCTTATGAATGGGTAAAAACAAATTACCCAAATAAAGCAGTAAAACCAAACGATACAAATAAAATCAATTACGATTTATTATTAAAAGATTAAGAGGTACGTATGAAAAAAATTGTTTCTATTGCTCTTTCGCTACTTATTTTACTTGCACTTACAGGTTGCGACGTGAGCCCTTCACAAGGTGGCAATTCTACCCCAACCGACGTTCAAACTTTTCAAGTTGAACTTGATAGTAAAAACGCACCTACGAGTGAAAATGATTTTTCGTTTGAAATAAACGAACTATCATTTCAATATGAAAATGCTTATAACGTGGAAAACTCTCACGTTGCTTTAGACAAAGCTGGTTTTATTACAAACGAAACCCCATTCGGTGATTTAAAAAGTGTAACAATAAATTATAGTTTTATTGATCCTGAAGATAAAACCGTGCAAAATCAATACGGTTTTGGTTATTTAAAATATCGCACGAGCGCTAATTTTATTGATAATGCTAACGATTATGGAACGCTTATCACAACAGTTGATAGTGACTACACTATCAATTTAAGCGCAAACAAAGAAGATAATTTCATTAGTTTTTGGTCGCCAAGAAAGGTAGAAATCAATAAAATATCATTTACCTATTCAAACGAAAAATATCAAAAAACAAATAAAGATTTTACTATTCAAGTTATCTCAACTAACGACGTACACGGTCAAATTAAGCAATCGGATAAATATCCAGGGCTTTCTTCACTAACTGCAAAAATGCAATCTATCGCAAGCAGTGGCGATAAATATAATATATTTATCGACCAAGGTGATATTTATCAAGGCACAGCCGAAGCAGGGCTTGCAAACGGCTATAATATGGATGACTTTTTGCTAATAAACGGCTATGAAAGCACTACCCTTGGTAACCACGAATTCGACTGGGGCGAACAAAGAGTTATCGAACACGTTAACTATTCTTCTGTAACAATATTAGCAAACAATATTAGATACATAGATGGAAGCACTCCCGAATGGGCTACTCCTTATAAATTGGTTTCTCGTAACGGCGTAAAAATAGGTATTATAGGAGCGCTTGGTAACGTTCAAAGCTCGATTGCCGCTTCTAAATTTCAAGGAATGAAAATACTAACGGGTAGCGAGTTAACCGAGCAAATAATTCAAGATAGTCAAACTCTTAAAGATATGGGCGCTGATTTTATTATTTTATCACTTCACGACGGTGCGGAAAACACCCCAAAAAACAACGTTGTAACTCTTCCTTACTACGATATATCTTCTTTAAGCAGAACTTACGTAAATTTAGTTCTTGAAGGCCACACACACAGGGGTTATAGTTTTTACGACTATAAAGACACTTGGCATATCCAAAATAGTTCAAATGGCGCAAGTTTTTCGGTATCACAGTTAACTTGTAAATACCAAAACGGCGATTACGTAGTTAGTATGGATAACTTAGCAAAACCAGTTTACTATAACAACACGCAATCAGTTGCAGCAGGCACAAATTCAACATATAATCAAATTGATAATTGGTATGAAACTTACGTTTACGGCTCTAAACAAAGCGAAATCGTTGGTAAAAACGTGCCTTATATGGATGACTCGGTTTTTGAAGCGTTAACTGCCAAGGTTTTATACGAATTTGGTTTAGAAATGGCTAAAACAAGCGGTTATACACCGATTATAGGCGGTGGTTTTATCCGTACGAGAACGCCTTATAACCTAAAGAGCGGAACTATAACCTACGGTGACGTTTACAATCTCTTACCTTTTGAAAACGATTTAGTTTTATGCTCAATTTTAGGCGCAGACCTAATATCACGCTTTATTAATGCTGACAGCGAAGATTATTATATCTACCCACAAATTAGCGCATCTGAAATTGTTGACACAAAAACCTATTATATAATGACCGACTCTTATACAAGTGATTATTCATATAATAATTTAACGGTAATTGAAAACTACACTATTACTTATAAAACTTTATATTCACGCGATATCGTTGCAGAATATTTAAAAACTACTTATCTAAAATAATACTTATAACAATATAAAAGGTTGCGTAAATACTGAACTGCACCCCAAAAAGTGCACGGATAAAAAAAGGCTAAACAGGAAGGAATTAAGATTTCTTCCTGTTTTTTAATCTTTTAGTGTTGTAAAAAATTAACCAATCTTCAACAATTGCTATGTATTCTTCTAAACTTGTGA
>JAFWXT010000063.1 GCA_017522945.1 Clostridia bacterium | reverse complement strand
TCATAAATTTATGAACTGGGATAGACCTATTTTAACAGATAGCGGTGGATTCCAAGTTTTCTCGCTTGCAAAACTTAATAACATTAAGGAAGACGGGGTATTGTTTTCTTCAAGTGTTGACGGTTCAAAGCATTTTATCACACCAGAAAAGGCAATTCAAATAGAAAATCATCTTGGCGCTGACATTATAATGGCGTTTGACCAATGTAGTGCATACGGTACGGATTATAAACAATCGCGCTTTGCTATGGAAAGAACTTTGCGTTGGCTCGATCGTTGTTATAACGAGCATAAAAACCCAAACCAAATGCTGTTTCCTATCGTTCAAGGCAATATGTATAAAGATTTGCGTGAAATTTCATTGCGTGAAACTATACCTTATGCTAAATGTGGTTTAGCAATCGGTGGTTTGTCGGTTGGTGAGCCAAAGGACGTTATGTACGATATTTTATCTTTTATGCAAGATAAATATCCAACAAATATGCCAAGGTATTTGATGGGGGTTGGTAGTCCCGACTGTATTATTGAAGGAGTTTTACGCGGTGTTGATATGTTCGACTGCGTTTTAGGTACTAGAATTGCAAGAAATGGCACTGCTATGACTTCTCGCGGTAAGGTTGTTGTAAGAAACGGTATGTATAAAGACGATTATACTACTTTAGACCCAGAATGTGATTGCTATTGTTGTAGAAACTATACTAAAGCTTACCTTCGTCACCTTATCAATACGGGCGAAATGCTTGGCGGTATGTTGCTTAGTATTCATAATACAACCTTCTTGCTAAATTTAGCGAAAAATTTACGAAAAGCAATTATTGGCGGTTATCTTGACGATTTTGTTAAAGAATTTTACGCAAAATACGGTAAAATTTAAAAATATGCTAAAAATAACTTGCAAAAACTATAATCAATATATATAATACTTGCTGTATTAAATCTTTTGTAAAAATAATTTGAGGTGAATATATGAATTTTTTATTTAACTTACTAAATGAATCTGTTGATGAACCTACTGCAACTATAAACTGGCCCTTTTTACTAATTTGTATCGGCGCGGTTGTAATTTTAATGGTTATCAGTTCAAGACAAAGAAGAAAACAACAAGAAGCTGCTAACGCAAAACTTAATAATATTAAGATTGGTGATCAAGTAAAAACTATCGGTCTTATTTACGGCGAAATAGTTGAAATTGATACAGATATGGAAACTTTTGTTATTAAAACTGGTACTGAAGATTGTCCAAGTTATATTAAGGTTGACAAAATGGCAATCTATCAAGTTATTCCTCCACTAAGTGAAGTTGTTCAAGAGCCTTCTCAAGAATCTAATGAAGCTAAACCCGAGCAAGTTTTTGAGGAAAAAGTTGAAGATAATATCGAAAATAAACCAGAAGAAAAACAAGAATAATTTTTTAATGCGCTTTCATTTACATGAAGGCGTTTTTTTTACAAAAACCCGCCTATAAGCGTGTTAACTGAGTTTTTTTGTGAAATATTTTTGCTAAAATCAACTAAAAAGTATGTTTTTAAAAAAACTTGAATAAACATAATTAGGAACAAATAGTTATGAATGTTTTTAAAAGAGAAAATTTTGTACTAAGGTTATTGTTTTCAAGTTTGATTGCTAGTTTTTTTTCTTTGATTCTTTTATTGCTATTTTCGTTTATAGCAAGCCTGTTCGGCGCGTCGAATATCTTTGTTAAAATTAGCGGAATAATTATAAGAGCGTTAGCGGTAGGTCTTTCAACCTTTATATTTGTAAATAAAAATAAAGGACTTTTAAACGGTGCGTTAAGCGGATTTACTACCGGGGTATTAGTTCAACTTTTATTTTTGCTCTTTTCGCGTACCTTTAATTTTTCTTCTTTTGCATTAAACAGCTTGTTTTGTGTGATTTTTGGAATTATTTTTGGAATTATTTTTGTAAATTTGAAAAACAAGCGTGATTATAGTTGAAAAAAAGTTAAAAATAGTTTATAATACTTGCAGATAAATACTATTCGGAGGTTCGTTATGAGCAGAATTAAAACTATCGCAGTTGCAAAGAAGAAATCAACAATAGGCTGTGGCGAATGCAGAAGCACTTGTCAATCAGCTTGTAAAACAAGTTGTACAGTTGGTAACCAATCTTGCGAAAAACAAACGAGAGAAAAAAAGATTAAAGAAATTTGCTAATATAACGCTACGTTGCGTTTATTCGGGCTGAATTAGTATTCAGCCTTTTTTTTTGGAGAGTAAAATGGTTCATTGTTTTTCATTTGATGAAGATTATTATTTATACGACGTAGCAAGCGGAAGCTTGCATCAATGTGACGCGCTTACCTGCCAAGTAATCAACAAAATGCAAGGAAAGCCTTACGATTTTGGCGGTGTTGAACAAAGTGTTATTGATGAAATTGAAAATGAAATTCTTCTTTTAAAAGAAGAAGGTGTGTTGCTTCAAGAAGATAAGCCTATAATTCCTGCTAAAAGCGAACACATTAAAGCACTTTGTTTACATATTTGTCACGATTGCAATTTGCGTTGTCAGTATTGTTTTGCAGGCACAGGCGATTATAAAGGTCACCGCGAATTTATGAGCGAAGAAGTTGCTCTTAAAGCTATTGATTTTTTAATTGAAAATTCGGGAAACCGCAAAATTTTAGAAACTGACTTTTTTGGCGGAGAGCCTTTACTAAACTTTGACGTTGTTAAAAAAACCGTTGAATACGCTAACGAGAAAGCAACCGCGCTTGGTAAAAAGTTTTTATTTACAATGACTACAAACGGTGTGCTTTTAAGTGGTGAAAAGGCAAAGTGGCTTAACGAAAATATGGAAAACGTCGTTCTTAGCCTTGATGGTAGAAAAGAAGTTCACGACGAAGTTCGTAAAACAGTTAACGGAAAGGGTAGTTTTGACGTGATTATTCAAAACTTTAAAGATTTCGTAGCTAATCGCGGAGATAAAAGTTATTATATTCGCGGAACTTTCACCAACAAAAATTTAGATTTTGCAAAAGACGTTTTATTTATGGCAGATAGCGGTTTTAAAGAAATTTCTCTTGAACCGGTTGTTTTAGAAAGTGATCATAATTTAGCAATTAGCGACCAAATGCTTCCACAAATTAAGGAAGAATATGCAAAGCTTGCTCGCGAATACATTGAAAGACGTAAAAATGGAAAAGGCTTCCATTTCTTCCACTTTACGATTGATTTAGAAGGCGGTCCTTGCTTGTCAAAACGTGTAAACGCGTGTGGTGCTGGCAATGAATATTTTTCGATTACGCCAAAGGGTGATATTTATCCTTGTCACCAGTTTGCAGATAAGCCAGAGTTTTATATGGGTAACGTTTTTGAAGGTAAAATCAACCAAGAAATTCGTGATAAGTTTAAAAATAGCTCTCTATTTACTCGCGAAGGATGTGAAGACTGCTTTGCAAGATATCATTGCAGTGGTGGCTGTGCTGCAAATAACTATGCTTTTAACGGAGATATTAACAAGCCATACAAGCAAACTTGTGAAATGTTAAAGGCAAGAACTGAATGCGCGATGCATATTTTATCAAAAGAAAAACAAAACTAAGTAAACAAAAAAATGCAAGGGCTAAGCTTTCAAAATGAGTAGATTAGCCTTTGTTTTGTAAAAAATAAAAATCTTAGCATTAAAAACAACTTTTTTGGCAGTTTTTTTTAAAAAACGCATAAAAAATTATTGACTAATTTACGCAATCATTATATAATATCAAAGTGCATAATTTATTTGACTATAATATAATGCGCGCGTAATGCCTTACGGGGCTTACATCTTTTTAAAAAGTTACTATAAGAATGCTTTATAAAAGCAGGAGGCAAGAATGAGCAAGACAAAATCAATCGTAATCACTGTCATTTTGTCAGTTATCATTGCTTTACTTGGCGTTATGTGCTTTGCAAGTTTTGAAATTCCAGGAACTGTAAAGGATTATAACTCAATTTTAAGCAAAGTTGGCAAGGGCATTGATTTATCAGGCGGTTACTACGTTGTTTTAACACCTGAAGCAACAGCTGGTGCAGATGACGAAGACCTATTAGAAGACGCGATGAATATTTTAAGATCACGTCTTGACGATAAGGGCTACACCGAAGCAGTTATTTCTATTCAAGACGGTAACAAAATCCGCGTTGAAGTTCCACAAGTTGAAGACGACGGAACGGTGCTTGAAATTATCGGTCAAACTGGTAATTTAACTTTCCAAGATTCAACCGGTTACGTTTGGTTAAACGGTGAAGACCATATTGAAAGCGCACACGTAGCACAAGACACTCAAAACGGTGGCTTCGTAGTTGTTCTTAACTTTACTCATAGCGGCGCACAAAAATTTTCCGACGCTACTGCAACTGTTGCTGGTATGGACGATAATAAGTTATATATATACCTTGGTGATACAGTTGTGTCATCGCCAACCGTTAATGAACGAATTCCAGGCGCGAGCGCACAAATTCAAGGTTACGAAACTTATGAAGACGCTTTAAGTATCGCATCAGTAATTGATAGTGGTAGATTGCCTATCAATTATACCGTATCTGAAGCTCGTAGCATAAGCAGTAAGCTTGGTGAAAGTGCAATCGGTCAAAGCGCGTTAATGGCAGGTATCGGTATGCTTGTTATCTTTGGTTTAATGCTTATTCGTTACAGAGGTTTAGGTTTAACCGCTTGTTTAGCGTTAGTAATTTACGTTTTACTATACGTTGTATTCTTAGCAATTATCCCAAGCGTTCAATTAACTTTACCTGGTATTGCAGGTATCTTGCTTGCAATTGGTATGGCGGTTGACGCAAATATCGTTATTTTTGAAAGAATTAGGGAAGAATACAGTTTTGGTAAAACTGCTGAAGCTGCTGTAAAACACGGCTTTAAAAATGCAACTATAACCGTACTTGACTCAAACGTTACTACAATTTTTGCAGCAATTATACTTTGGATTGTTTGTCCTGGTACTATTAAAGGTTTTGCAATAACTTTACTTATCGGTATCGTTTTATCATTATTTAGTGCATTATTAGTTACTAGATGGTTACTAAAATTATTTAGACCTTTAGTTAAAAACGAAGAAAAATTCCTTAGCCTTTCAAGAGAAGGAGGTAATAACTAATGTCTAAATTAATGAAAAAAGATTTTAAGATTGTTGAAAATTTTGGCGGTTTAGCTTTAATTAGTATAATGATTATACTTGCAGGTATCTTTTGTATGCTTGCGTTTGGCGGTTTAAATCTTGGTATCGACTATGAAGGTGGTGCTAAGGTTGAAATTGAACTTACTAAGAGTATTGAAACTGCAGGTTATGAAAGAGAGTTTGAAACTGAAATGACTGATTTTATTAAAAAAGGCGGTTATACGGTTTCTGACAAAATGCAAAAGTCACCATTATCAGGTGGTACAGGATTTACCTATGAATTCCGTTTAAATTATGAACTTAACGGTAAAAACATGGGTGCTAGTGAACAATCTCAACAAGAATTTATCCAAGCACTTAACGGCGATAATAAAAATGCCGACGATCAAGGTTTTAGAGGCGACTTAGAAGAACAAGTTAGAGCATTCCTTGATTCTAAGGGCTTAATTGAAGAATATGACGAAGGTTGTGTAAGAATTGCAGTAATCGGTGCTTCTTCTTCAAAATCACTTATAAATTCAACTATTTTAGCTATCATTCTTGCTTTAATTGCTATTCTTGTTTATATTATTATTAGATTTACTATTTCAAGTGGTATTGCAGCTTTCTGTGGCTTACTACACGACGTTTTAATAATGGTTTGCTTAACAGCTATGTTCCAAATCCCTGTTAATATGACCTTTATTGCCGCAGTTATCACTATTATCGGTTACTCAATTAACGCATCAATCGTTATTTTCGATAAGGTAAGAGAATGCTTAAAATCTGCAGCTTTTGCTCAAGCAAGCGATACAGAAATTGCTAACTATGCAATTAAGCACTCACTTGTTAAGATTTTACTTTCTACTCTTACAACCTTAATAATGGTAGTTGCTTTAGTTCTTTATAGTGTTTCTACTATTCAAGAGTTTATTATTCCTATCATCTTTGGTTTAGTTGCTGGTACTTTCTCTGCTCTTTGCTTAACTCCATCATTATGGGTAGCATACAGAAAGATTGGCGCAAAAATCAAAAAGAAAAAAGCATAATATTTAAAATTGAAAGTGGCGGGTGGGATTGCTTTTTCCACCCGCTTAGTTTTTAAATCTATCATTATATATAATTATATAGTATATAGTTTATTTGTTTTGCTGTTTTATAGTTCTATTAAATGGCAAACTTAAATTTATTTCGTAGGGGAGTTTAATTATGATTGTTTGTAAAAACGATTATTCAAACGAACAACTTAATATAATAAACTCGCTTGCAAATGAGTTTAATTTATCCGAAAATTTAGTTAAAATTTTGTTTGGACGCGGAATTGATACTGCTGAAAAAATTTCTTCATTTTTAAATCCGGGTAAACATAATTTTATTAGCCCATTTTTATTATCGGGAATGCGCGATGCGGTTGAAAGAATTACCTTGGCGCGTGATATGGGCGAAACTGTTGTTGTTTTTGGCGATTATGATGCGGATGGAATTTGCGCTTCGGCACTTCTTACCAACGCGCTTAGAGATTTTGGTATTGCTACTGTTTATACAGTTATTCCCGAACGCTCTAACGGCTACGGTTTAACTCACGCCTTAGTTGAAGAGATGCTTGAACGTTGTGAGCCTGACCTTGTTATTACCGTTGACTGTGGTATTAGTTGTAAAGATGAAGTTTGTTTTATTGAAGACGTTGGGGTTGACGTTATCGTTACCGACCACCACGAACTTCCCGACGAACTTCCCGATTGTACGGTAATTAACTGTAAAATTAAAGAGCAAGATTACCCATTTGATTGTTTATGTGGAGCGGGTGTTGCCTATAAGCTTGCAAGCGCTTTATTAGGCGAAAAAGCCGATAAATATTTGGATTTAGTTACTATTGCTACTATTGCTGATAGTATGATATTGCTTGGTGAAAATCGCGATATCGTTTTTGAAGGTCTTAAACTCATTAAAAAAGGTAAAAATCCTGCAATTAAAAGGCTTATTGAAATAAGCAATTTGCGTGAAATTACTTCAACTGGGCTTGCTTTCACTGTTGCTCCAAGAATAAACGCCGCGGGGCGTATGGGTAACGCTAATTGCGCTCTTGAATTGTTGCTTGAAAATGATTACGCAAAGATTGATGATTACTGCAATAGATTAAACGAATATAATGTTGAAAGACAAACCGAATGCGATAAACTACTTAAAAGCGCAAAAGCAAAGATTGAAAGTGAAGGGCTTGGCGAAAGAGTTATTGTTTTAGCCGATGATTCCTGGAATGGCGGTTTGGTTGGAATAGTTGCTGCTAAACTTGTTGAAGAATATGGAAGACCGGTTGTTCTATTTACTAAAACCGATGATTTTTATCACGGCTCGGCAAGAAGTATTGAAAGTATAAATATATTTCAAGCAGTTAATAATTGCAAGAACTTATTGATTGATTTTGGTGGACATGCTCAAGCCGCCGGTATTACTATAAAGGGTGAAAATCTATCAGAGTTTACAAAAGCTTTATCAAATTATATTGAAAGTAATTATGACGATGAAGTTTTTATTCCGCGTATTGAAGTTGACGAAATTATTAGTGAGCGTTTCTCTATTGATTTTGCAAAAGAATTACAGCTTTTAGAGCCATTTGGTACTGGAAATAGAAAACCTATTTTTAGTATTGACGTTACAAATATTAACGCGTCGCCTTTAAAACCCGATTCAACGCATATTGGTTTTAGAACCGAGTTTATTGATTTGCTTTATTTTAACGGCATTAAACATCTTGATATTTTGAATTCTCCTGCTCAAAAATCTATCGTTTTTGAGGCAAACCTTTCTGTGTTTAACGGAAAACAATCTTTAAAGGGTTACGTTAAGAATTTTGAATATAAAGTTATAAACGGTGAACGATTAAAGCTTGATTGCTTTAAGCAAAACTTGCTTTCTGTGTTTAACAGTATTAAAAGTTGCGAATGCTATGATAATGAAGTTATAGCTAAGCTTATTGAAAAATATAAAGGCGATAAATCAACTGTTTTTGCTGTTAGTGATATTGAAAATTTGCGCAAATATCATCTTGGTAAAATAAATTGTAGTTTGTATCAACCACAGGGAAAAAATATTACGGCTGAACTTGTAATTTCTCCGATTGACTGTGAAACGGCTTCGGTTCAACGCGTTATTTATCTTGACAAGCCTTTGGGTAATTTTGCAAGGATAGGCAACGCTACTAATTATTGTGCTGCTAATTATTTAGCTTTTTCAAACGTTAAATTATCTACGAGCAGAGAGATTTTTGCCGAAGTATTTAAGTTATTACGTTTTAATCGTTTTTACGGTAAAAGCAGTGTTGACGTTGCGCTTGGTATTAATCACGAAAGCATTTCTCAAGAGCAAATTATTTTTTGTTTAGAAGTTTTTATCGAACTTAAAATCTTTAGTTTTGTATCGGGAACGTTACAATATGATAGTAAAGTAAAAGCCGATTTATCTTCTTCAGTTGTTTATAATTCGGTTTTAAATAAGTGATCTATCATAAATGATTGATAAAGCTATTGTGCTTTTTAAATTCTAAATAAAAACAAATAAATTAGCCTATAACCACGTAAACGGCTATTTAAAAGATAGAAAAACAGGTGAAATATGTTAGAAATTCTTGAAAAAATTTCAAATATATATAAGAAAGAAGATGCCGAAGTTTTAATTAAGGCATACTATTTCGCGCGCGACGCGCATAAAGGACAAAAGCGCGCTTCAGGTGAGGATTATTTTACTCACCCATACGCTGTTGCCGAAATTTTAATTTCACTTGGAATGGACTATACTACGGTTGCCGCTTCATTTTTACACGACGTTATTGAAGATACTCCTGCAACCGATGAAGATATAAATCGTGAATTTGGTGAAGAAATTTTAACACTTGTTAATGGTGTAACTAAGCTTGATAAAATTGAATTTAAGTCGCATGAAGAAGAACAAGCCGAAAACTTTAAAAAGATTTTCGTTTCGATGGCAAAAGATATAAGAGTTATTATCATTAAACTTGCCGATAGACTTCATAATATGCGTTCGCTTAACTTTTTGTCTAAAGAACGTCAGCTAAGAATGGCTCGCGAAACGCTTGAAATTTATGCGCCACTTGCGGGTAGACTTGGTATTTCTCAAATTAAATGTGAACTTGAAGACTTATGCTTAAAATATATCGATCCTGAGATGTATGAGTTTTTAACCGAAAATATTCACGCTAAATTAGAAGAAAGAAAGGTTTTTGTTAACTCGGTAGTTAAAGATTTGCGTGAGATTTTAGATGAATCAAAAATTAAGGGCGAAGTATTTGGACGTCCAAAACATTTTTACTCTATTTACAAAAAAATGAAAAAAGGTAAGGAACTTGAACAAATTTATGACCTTACCGCCGTTAGAGTTATAGTTGAAAGTATCGACGAATGCTATGAAATTCTTGGTAAAATCCATAAAAAGTGGAAGCCTATTCCTGGTAGAATTAAAGACTATATAGCAATGCCAAAACCAAATATGTATCAAAGTTTACACACTACAGTTGTAACCAGTTTTGGTAAAATATTTGAAATTCAAATTAGAACTTACGCCATGCATCGTACTGCCGAATTTGGTATTGCGGCGCATTGGAAATATAAAGAAAACAACACAGAAGCCGAAAATACCGATTTCGACCATCGTCTTGACTGGATTCGCGAAGTTATGGAATGGCAGGGCGATTTAAAGGACGGCACTGAATTTTTACAATCGCTTAAGGGTGATATTTATTCAAGCGAATGCTTAGTATTTACGCCTAACGGCGAAGTTGTGAGTTTGCCTGCTAGCCCAACTCCAATCGATTTTGCTTACCGTATTCATACCGAAGTTGGTAACCGTTGCGTTGGCGCAAAGGTTAACGGTAAAATGGTTCAATTAAACAGTAGCTTAGAAACTGGTGACGTTGTTGAAATATTAACAAGTAAAAATTCAAAAGGCCCTTCGTGGGACTGGCTTAAGATTGTTAAATCTTCTGGCGCAAAAGCTAAGATTAAAGCATTCTTTAGGCGTCAAATGGCGGATGAAAAGATTAAACTTGGCAAAATTATGCTTGAGCAGGAAGCAAAAAACCGCGGATATTCTTTTTCAACTTTGTTAAACCCCGTAAGTTTTGCAACTATTTCGGCAAAATTATCATTTTCTACTATCGACGAAATGTACGCCGCTGTTGGTTGCGGTGCTGTTTCTGTTAATCAAGTTATATTTAAACTTATTGATTTATGTAAAACTGAACCGCCTAAAGGAATTAATCCTAACGAAACTAATAAAGTAATTTACACCCATAAACAGTCGAGTGGTGGGGTTGTTGTTAAGGGTATGGAAGGCTTATTGGTTAGGTTTGCAGGTTGTTGTAATCCGGTGCCCGGTGATGAAATCGTAGGTTTCGTTTCAAGGGGTAGGGGCGTTTGTATTCACCGCGCCGATTGCCCTAATATGAAGAATGAAGACCCCGAAAGATTGCTTGAAGCAAAGTGGTCGGGAAAAGAAGGTAGTTATACTACAAGCATTAAAATTACTGCGACCGAAGAAGCACCACTTCTATCTATAGTTTCTTCAGTTTGTAAGCAACTTGGGTTGTTCGTTATGTCGATTAACGGCAGAATTGATAATAAGGCAAGAATTGCGATTGTTGATATGACTATTAAGCTAAATAAAAAAGAAGATTTAGACGAACTTTTAATTAGATTAAAGAACGAACACGAAGTAATCGACGTGTTTAGAACGGTTATTTAATATGGATATAAAAGTTATCACAATCCCCGTAGGTCCGCTAAAGGCTAATTGCTATATAGTTTATAGTGATGAGAATGATAAACTTCTCGTTATCGACCCAGGCGGGGATTTTTCTGTTATTGAAAACAAAATAAAAAGCTTAAATAAAAGCGGTGGGGCAGTTCTTTTAACTCACGCGCATTTTGACCATATTATGGCAACGAGCGAATTTCAAAATGCAGGCTTTAAGATTTATATGCATAAAAACGATATGCCTTTACTTGAAGGTGATGGTAATTTAGCTAAATATTTAGGGCTAAAATTAACAAGGTTTAGTGTTGATAACGAGCTTATAGGCGGACTTTTTGATATTTGTGGTTTTAGGGTTGAGGTTATTGAAACACCTGGTCATACCGCTGGTAGCGTGTGCTATAAAATAGCTAATATTTTATTTAGTGGGGATACTATTTTTAAAGAAAGTTTTGGTCGCTTTGATTTTCCAAGCGGTAATTTAAAAACTTTGGTTTTAAGTATTAAAAAACTTTTTGCTATACAAGAAAATTTAGTTATTTATTCGGGGCACGGTGAGGTTACAACTTTGGATGCAGAACGAAATACTAATGCAATTTACAATTATTTTTGAGAGATATAAACTATGGTAAAAACTAACGTGGAACGTTTAGAAGGCGAGCTTAACGAAGTTTACAATGAATTTACTACGCCTTGCGATTATGAAATAAATTTAACATTTACCGAAAGTGACGGCACTTTTAATTATTTAATTGAGTGTGAAAATCAAACAAAAAAATATTCGTATGCTATAAACTACGCTAACGAAATTGAAAAAAAGCGTTACTTAAAAAGATATGCAAAGCTCTCGCTTTATGAATATTTATCAAAAAAATTTGAAGTAGAACTTCCTTGGGGCGCGTTAACTGGTATTCGCCCAACTAAACTATACTATCAACAAGGCGAAGATAGAGAGCATTTTTTAAAAGAAATTATGAAGGTTTCTGCTAAAAAGTATGATATTTTACATAATATTGCCGAGGCTCAAAGCAAATACTACGAAGTTAGTGAAAGAAACACAGCCCTTTATATTGGCGTTCCATTTTGCCCAACAAGGTGCTCGTACTGCTCGTTTATTTCTTGTGAAATAGGTAAGCTAACTTGCGTTGATGAATATATAGACGCACTTTGCACAGAAATTCGCCATGCAAAAACCTTAATTAAAAATCTAAGAAGTGTTTATATTGGTGGTGGTACGCCTATATCGCCAAGTATTGATAATATTAGAAAAATATTAGATGCAGTTGGTGATGTTGATTGTGAATACACGGTTGAAGCAGGTCGCCCCGATTGTATTAACGCAGAAGTATTGCAACTTTTAAAAGATTATGGTGTTAAGCGAGTGTGCGTTAATCCGCAAACCTTTTGTGATGATACTTTGAAACTTATGGGTAGAAATCATACCGCACAGGAAGCAATTGATAAATATCATTTAGCTAAAAGCTTTGGCTTTAAAGTTAATATGGATTTAATTGCCGGATTACCGCTTGAAACGTTTGAAACATTTGTTAACAGTTTTGAAACCGCATTTAATCTTCGTCCTGAAAATATAACCGTTCATACTTTAGCTTTAAAGAAAGGCTCGAAATTAAAAGAGCTTTGTTCAAGGCTTCCTGAAGGTGAAATTTCAAGAATGATTGACTATTCTTCAAAACGAATGGCTGAGTCTGACTATCGTCCATATTATTTGTATCGTCAAAAATATATGGCGGGTAATCTTGAAAATACTGGTTATTCGTTGCCGGGTGAAGAATGCATTTATAATATCGACGTTATGGAAGAAATAGCTCAAAATATTGCTTGTGGTGCAAACGCGATTTCAAAGCGTATTTATCCAAGTGAAAATAGAATTGAGCGTTTAGCCGCACCTAAAGACGTTGTAACTTACATAAACAAGCTTGAAAAACTAATGAAGGACAAAGAAGAATTGTTCAAATTAGAAGAATAATTTTAAAATTTAACCATAAAATCTTTTATTTTAATAAAAAAGTTTTAAAAAATTAAAAAAATGGCAATAAAACGTTTTACATTATAGGGCTTTTATGGTAATATATTTTAGGTACTTTATCAATGCTTAACGACTACTCACCGTTTTGCTTTGGTATAAGCGAATAAATAACTCATAGGAGAAAAGAGTAAAATGGATAAGTTATCAATTATCAATCAATTCAAAACCAGCGAAAACGACACAGGGTCAGTTGAAGTGCAAGTTGCACTTTTAACAGAAAGAATCAATCACTTAAACGCACACCTTTCTGTTAACCCTAACGACAATCACTCACGTCGTGGTCTTTTAAAGATGGTTGGTCGCAGAAAAGGCTTACTTGACTATTTGAAAAATTCAGATATCAACAAGTACAGAGACCTTATCAGCAGACTTGGCTTAAGAAAGTAATTTTGCACAAAAAAGGGGAGCGTTATAACTTGCTCCCCTTTTTTACGGATTACTCTAAGTGCCCCAATAACTTCGTTATCGGCACTTTTGCCTAAATTTAAATCGTAATAATCGCCAACACACCAAAATAACTACGAAACAGTTGGCGTTACCGGGTTAATCGGAATAGAGTATAAGGAGAAGACATGTTAGAAAATTTTAGAACTTTTAAAACTGAAATCGGTGGCAGAGAAGTTATCGTTGAAGTTGGAAAGTATGCACAACAAGCAAACGGTTCTTGTATCGTAAGATGCGGTGATACCGTTGTTATGGTTAACGCAGCGATGAGCGAAAAGCCTCGTGACGGTATGGATTTCTTCCCACTAAGCGTTGACTACGAAGAAAAGATGTATGCCGTAGGTAAAATCCCCGGCGGTTTCAAGAAGAGAGAAGGTAGAGCAAGCGATAAGGCTATTTTAACTTCAAGACTTATCGATAGACCTATCAGACCATTATTCCCTAAGGGACTATTTAATGACGTAACCGTTATTGCAACTGCTTTATCAGTTGACACTAACATTTCACCAGAACCATTTGCTATGCTTGGTTCTTCAATTGCACTAAGTATTTCGGATATTCCTTTTGCAGGTCCTACTGGTTCTGTTACAGTTGGCTTAGTTGATGGTAAGTACGTTATCAATCCAGACAGCGAACAAAGAGAAGCAAGCACCCTTCATTTAAACCTTTCTGGTACTAAAGATGCTATCATGATGGTTGAAGCAGGCGCTAAGGAAATTGACGATGAAGAAATGATCGGCGCAATTCTATTCGGTCACGAAGAAATTAAGAAACAATGTGCTTTCATTGAAGGTATCGTTGCCGAAGTTGGTAAACCAAAGAGAGAAATGGAACTTTACCATATCCCAGAAGATCTTGACAACGCAGTTAGAGCATACGCAAGCGAAAAACTTGATTATGCTTTAGATACTTTCGACCGTCAAGAAAGATCTGCTAGACAAGATGCTGTTGACGCTGATTGTTTAGAACACTTTGCTGATATCTATCCAGGAATGGAAAGAGAAATCAAAGATAGTTTATACTACATTACTAAAGAAAAAGTAAGAGCGAAAATCACTAACGGCGGTGTTAGACCAGACGGTAGAAGTCTTACTGAAATTAGACCTATTTGGTGTGAACACGGTGTATTACCAAGAGTTCACGGCTCGGCAGTATTCACAAGAGGTCAAACTCAAGTTCTGACAACTTGTACGCTTGGTACTTTAAGCGAAATTCAAAAGCTTGAAGGTCTTGACGATGAAACAGCAAAGAGATATATGCACCACTACAACATGCCAGGTTACGCTTCAGGCGAAGCAAGAGGTTTAAAGAGCCCAGGCAGACGTGAAATCGGTCACGGTGCGTTAGCTGAACGTTCACTCGAACCAGTTATTCCTTCTGAAGAAGAATTCCCATACGCTATCAGACTTGTTTCTGAAGTATTAAGCTCAAACGGTTCAACTTCACAAGCTTCGGTTTGTGGCTCAACTATGGCTTTAATGGACGCTGGTGTTCCAATTAAACGCCCTGTTGCAGGTATCGCTATGGGTCTTATTAAAGATGCTGAAAGTGGTAAAGTTTCGGTTTTAAGTGATATTCAAGGTCTTGAAGACTTCCTTGGCGATATGGACTTTAAGGTTGCAGGTACGGTTAACGGTATTACTGCTATCCAAATGGATATTAAGATTAAGGGTATTGATGAAACTATTTTGCGCCAAGCAATTAAACAAGCTAACGAAGGTAGACATCACATTTTAGGCAAAATGCTTGAATGTATCCCTGAAACTAATAAAGAGCTTTCTAAATACGCTCCAAAGATTATTAATTTCAATATCGACCCTGAAAAGATTAAAGACGTTATCGGTAGCGGTGGTAAAACTATTAATAAGATTATTGCTGAAACTGGCGTTAAAATTGACATCGACGACGATGGCAAGGTTTATATTGCTACGTTTGGCGAAAATACTGCTCAAGCTAACCGCGCTAAAGATATCATTATGGCTATCACTCGTGAACTTGAAGTTGGTGATATGTTTATTTCAACAGTTGCAAGAATTTTACCAAAAACAGGCGCTTTCGTTGAACTCGCTCCTGGTAAAGACGGTATGATTCATATCTCAAAAATGAGCAATAAGAGAATTGATACTGTTGAAGAAGTTTTAAAAATTGGCGATAAAGTTAAGGTTGAAATCATTAAGATTGGCGACAGAGGCATCGACCTTAAACTTTTAAACAAAATTGAAGACTAATTTTTAGTTAAAATAAAATCGGAAAAGAAGTTGCTTCTTTTCCGATTTTTTTAATGTTTATGATTATGTAGGGTAGGTATAAAATATATATTTATTAGTCTAAAATAAAATTATTTTTTTAAATAAAAAACGATAAATTTTGCAAATAGAAACGCGCTAAAGGGTAGCCTAAAATTGGCGCGCTTTACCGCGGTTGATTACGTTATTAAATTATAATTTAAGCTTTTTTAATTAGTGTAGTCTATGAAAGAATAAGTATATTAAAAATAACGCTTAAAATTATTCAGTAGGAAGTGAAGGTTCTTTAACTTCTTTTACGAAAATGAAAGCATTGTAACTTTCTTCACGTTTTTTAAATTTGCTTAATTTTCTTGTAATTTTAACAGGTGAAGTAGAGTGGTATTCCCAACCGTCAACACATTCTTGCTTAATAACGTCAAAAAATTTAACGATAGCGTTTTGTGCAGTTTCCTTTTTTGATATTACTATAGATTCAGCGTATGGCACTACTTTATAAATTTTCATTATAACCTCCGTTGCGTTAAACAACAATTTAAACGTATTTCTTTAACTATTATACCACACTTTTTTGTTTTTGCAAATCAATTTTGCTGTTTTTATTCAAAAGTTTTTATAATTTGCAAAAATAATTGCTCTTAATTTGACTTAAACCTTAAAATGTTGTAAAATATGTAGGAAAATACGTGGCTAAGTTCACATTTGCTATTTTATGATTTTATTGCTTGCAAAGTGAACCTGTTTTGTTTACAATTTAATATACTTTTTTTCTCATAAGCTTCTATAGTTAAATGGATAAGTCGTGCCTTGCACGACGGCGTTCGCAAGCAAAGCTTGCTCGGCTAAACATTGTTCTATCCATTATATACTTTGTGGCTTGTTCATTATTACAATTTAATATACTTTTGTGCTCATAAGCTTCTATAGTTAAATGGATATAACAAGCCCCTCCTAAGGGCTAGTTGTGGGTTCGATTCCCGCTGGGAGTGCCAAGAATAACTCTGTTAAACCTGTATTGGTGACAGAGTTATTTTTTTATAGACAAAAGTTAAATGGATAAGTCGCCAGTTGGCGACAGCGTTCGCAAGCAAAGCTTGCTCGGCAAAACAAGCCCCTCCTAAGGGCTAGTTGTGGGTTCGATCGACGGCGTCGGACAGCAAACCCCTCGCAAACTAACGTTTGCTTTCCCTTTAATAAGGGGCAGAAGCCCGCTGGGAGTACCAAGAATAACTCTGTTAAACCTGTAGTGGTGACAGAGTTATTTTTTTATGGACGAAAGTTAAATGGATAAGTCGCCAGTTGGCGACAGCGTTCGCAAGCAAAGCTTGCTCGGCAAAACAAGCCTCTCCTAAGGCACTATTGTGAGTTCGATCGACGGCGTCGGACAGCAAACCCCTCGCAAACTAACGTTTGCTTTCCCCTTAATAAGGGGCAGAAGCCCGCTGGGAGTGCCAAAAAGACGATGGAAAATGATACGTTTTCCATCGTCTTTTTTATCCATTGCGAAAGCAATGGCATATCATCACGTAACTTGTTTGCGTGCATATCATCAAAAAGAGCGACAAAATCGCTCTTTTTTGCATATCATCGCGCTTTAGCGTGCAAAAAAAACTCGAATCGATTACTATTCGAGTTTTTTAATATATAGACTTTTAGGTATTTGCTTTAATGTTATTGATATTTTAGTTTTTATGTGTTATACTTAAAAAAAATATTAAAAATTATTGATACAAAATAAAGGTATATAAAAAATGGTAGAAGTTGTTGCGGCGCTTATTTGGGAGCGCAATAAAAATGAAAATAAATTTTTAATTTGCCAAAGACCTGCAAATAAGGCAAGGGCGCTACTTTGGGAGTTTGTTGGCGGAAAGGTTGAAAAAGGCGAAACAAAGCAGCAAGCCTTAATTCGTGAGTGCAAAGAAGAATTGAATATTACGCTAAGCGTTGGGGATGTTTTTATGGAAGTTACCCACGAATATCCCGACATTACCGTGCATTTAACCTTGTTTAACGCAACTATATTAGAAGGCACTCCACAAAAATTAGAGCATAACGATATAAAATGGATAACCCCGTCGGAAATTCCTAACTATGATTTTTGCCCAGCAGACGTTGAAATATTAGAAAAATTATTAAAATTTTAACCATAAGTTTTTAAATAAACTTAGATATAAAAATACTTATAAGTACAAAATAAAGTATTAAAACTTTTAAAAAATTATATCAAAAAATAAGAATAAAAAATAACAACAAATAAAACAAAAAAAGCGCTAAAAAATTAATGAAAAAGTAAATATTTTTAGGTATACTAAAGAAAATACGATTTTTACGAGGGCAAAATATGGTAAAATGGATTTGGCAAAGTAAAAAGGCAAAACCCGATGAACACGTTGACTTTTTAACCTTATTTAACTTTGAAAAAAATTTAAATAAAACATATTTATATATTTTGAAATGCACCCCAAAAGTTAGACACTTTTAGGAGGTATATTTTTTATGGCAAAAAAAGGTATAATATAATAAAGGAGATATGAGTTATGAAAATCGTAATCGTGGGTGGGGTTGCAGGTGGTGCAACTGCCGCAGCAAGAATAAGAAGACTCAACGAACACGCAGAAATTATTATTTTTGAGCGTTC
>JAFWXT010000062.1 GCA_017522945.1 Clostridia bacterium | reverse complement strand
TCTATTTCAGCCGTTGCCGATAGTTTAAAGCAAGCTGTTAATTACAAGGTTGAAAAGTTTACTGGTATGCTTGTTGATACTGTTAACGTAAATATCGTTGGTGTAAAGTTATAAACTTTATTTTTAATAAGTTATTTTAACATTATTAAAGTAGGAGAATCTTTTTTATATGCAGAAAAGTATTAACGGTGCAATCTTAACCAAAATGGTTATTACGGCATCAAAATTACTAGACGCGAATAGGGCAAAGATTGACGCATTAAACGTTTTCCCTGTTCCAGACGGGGATACCGGTACTAATATGTCACTTACGATGCAATCTGCCGTAAGAGAATTGAAACTTTGCAACTCAAATCGTATGAGCTTAATCACTGACGCAATTTCGCGTGGTGCATTGCGTGGCGCAAGGGGTAACTCTGGCGTTATTTTATCGCAAGTATTTCGCGGTATTTGCTCAGTTTTAAAAGAAAAAGAAGAAGTTGATACAAAACTTTTTGCAAAAGCTTTGAAAAAAGCAACTGAGGTTGCATACGCTGCCGTTAGCAAACCTAAGGAAGGTACTATGCTTACGGTTTCTCGTATGATTTCAGAGTGTGCCCAAACTGCTCAACGTCATCGCGATTTTGAACAATTCTTTACCGAAATTATTAAACGCGGTGAAGAAGCTCTTGCAATGACTCCAGAGTTGTTACCTGTTTTAAAGAAAGCCGGTGTTGTTGACTCGGGCGGTATGGGTTTACTTACAGTTTATAAGGGTATGTATAAAGGTTTAATGGGTGAAACCGTTGAAGCAAGTGATGAAACAGACGATGAACCTGCTAAAACTGAAGAAATCACGCAAACTAGCGAAATCGACATACTAAACCTTGGTGAAATTGAATTTGGTTATTGTACTGAATTCTTCATTATAAATTTAAAGCGCAGAACTACTCTTGCCGATATTGACAGACTACGCGAATATCTAATGGGTATTGGCGATAGCGTTTTAGTTATTGGTGACTTGGAATTTGTTAAGGTTCACGTTCACACAAATAACCCCGGTCAAGCTCTTTCTAAAGCATTAACCCTTGGCGAAATTGATAGAATTAAGATTGAAAATATGCTTGAACAAAATCGCCAACTTATTGCTAAATATGAAGCTGAAAAGAAAGAAATTGGTATGCTTGCGGTATCGCAAGGCGAGGGCTTGGCTGAAATCTTTAAAGAACTTATGGTTGACCGTATTATTGAAGGTGGTCAAACTATGAACCCAAGCGCAAGTGATATTGCGGATGCTGTAGTTAAAATTAACGCTGAAAATATATTCGTATTCCCAAACAATAGCAATATTATTTTAGCAGCTGAACAAGCAAAATTCTTAGTTGAAGGCAAGAAAATTTACGTTGTACCTACTAAGAACGTTCCACAAGGTTTTGCCGCAGCACTTGCTTTTAATCCTGAAATTAGCGCGGATGATAACTTGCTTAATATGCTTCACGAAATTGAAAACGTAAGCACTGGTCAAGTTACATACGCTTCAAGAACTACTAAAATTGATGGATTTAGTCTTAAAAAAGGCGATATAATCGGTTTAAATAGCAAAAAAATCTTAGCAAAATCAAATTCAGTTGAAGATGCAACGATCAAACTTGTTGAAAAGATGAAAGATAGCGCGCACGCACTTATAAATCTTTATTACGGTAAGGACGTAACTGAAAGTGATGCAACTGCTTTACAAGAAAAGCTTGCCGCTAAATATCCCGATTGCGACGTTGAGATTTATTACGGCGGACAGGATATTTATTACTACATCGTTTCTTTAGAATAATTTTATAGCGTCGCGTATTTTAGCGACGCTTTATTTTTTATAAATTATGGAATTAAAATACGTTAAAGGTTTAAGCGAAAAGCGAATTAGCGAACTAAATAAATTGGGTATAAATTCGGCTGAAAAATTGATTCGTCATTTTCCCCGTAATTATCTTGATTTAACAAGAGTTGTCCCTCTTGAATTTTGTTATGCAAACGAATACGCTTTTACTAAAGCTAAGCTTATATCTTTGCCACAAACCTTTACCTCAACAAGAAAAATTAGGATTGTAAAAGGCATTTGCCAGCAGGATAACGAAGTATTTACCGTAATTTGGTTTAATCAACCGTACGTTGTTCAAAAGCTTAAAATTGGCCAAGAATATTTGTTTTATGGTAGAGTTCAAAAAAAATACGGTCAAATTTCTTTGATAAATCCAACTTTTGAGCTTGCAGAAAAAAACGATTATTTAAAAGGTATTTTGCCCGTATATTCCTTAACGCCGAGTTTGTATCAAAAAGGTATGCAAAAGGTTATAAACGACGCTATTTTGAAAGTAAAACCCAAGTCGGTTATTCCATCGTATATTGAGAAAAAATATGAATTGATGCCACTTGATAAAGCTTTTTGGCAGGTGCATAACCCGCACTCGTTTGATGAAAAGGATATTGCAAGCGATAGAATTGCTATTGAAGAATATTTCTTACTAATTTCGGCTTTTAAGCTTATTAAGGGTGATAAACAGCAACATCGAAGCAGAAAATATACTTGTTCGCCTAAAGAATTGAAGGAATTTGCTTTTTCGTTTGGTTTTGAATTTACTGCAGGGCAAAAAAAGGCTGTAAATGAAATATTTGCCGATTTAACTTCGCCTTTTATAATGAATAGACTTATGCAAGGGGATGTTGGGTGTGGTAAAACGGCTGTTTCCCTTTGTGCGTTGTTTGTAGCATTAAAATCGGGTTATCAAGGTGCAATGTTAGCACCAACCGAAGTTTTAGCCGAACAAAACTACAATATTTGTAAACGATATTTTCCTAATTATAATGTTGCGTTTTTATCAAGCTCATTATCATTAAAAGAGAAAAATTTAATAAAAAAAGCGCTTAAAAACGGTGAAATCGACCTAATTGTTGGTACTCACGCTATAATTCAAAAAGACGTTGAGTTTAAAAACCTTGCGCTTTGTGTTTGTGATGAGCAACATAGATTTGGCGTATCGCAACGTAGCGCATTGCTTGAGAAGGGAAGCGCGCCTGACCTGTTAGTTATGAGCGCAACGCCTATACCAAGAACGCTTTCACTTATTTTTTACGGTGATTTAGATATAACGACGATACCAGATAAGCCCGCGAAACGTATTGACGTTAGCACGAGTTTAGTTCCACAAGCGAAATATAACGATATGCTACAATTTATATCTAAGGAAATTGCGCTTGGAAGAAAGATTTACTTTGTTGCGCCAAAAATTGAGGAAGATATTGAAGGCGAAATAATGAGCGTTACCGAGCTTTATGAATCATTGTCGCAAAAGCTTCCACACGTTAAAATGCGTCTTTTACATGGAAAAATGAAAGACAAAGAAAAAACTGAAGTTATGGATGATTTTAAAAACGGTGATACTATGGCTTTGGTTTCAACAACTGTAATCGAGGTTGGGGTGGACGTTAAAAATGCAACCGTTATGGTTATTTATAACGCGGAAAGATTTGGTCTTTCACAACTTCATCAGCTTAGGGGGCGTGTAGGGCGTAGCGATTTACAAAGTTATTGCTTCTTATTAACGCAAACCGATAATCCAGATACTTGGGAGCGCCTAAAAACAGTTTGTAAAACGAGTGATGGCTTTAAAATTTCGGAAGCAGACTTTAAAATGCGTGGAAGCGGTGACTTTATGGGAACTCGCCAAAGTGGTAGAACGACTACCGAACTCGGTGCTTTAAAATATGGTACAGAAGCTGTATTTTTAGCAAAACACATTTCGGATGAAATTTTATCAAGCGATAAAGTAGATGAAAATATTAGAAAGTACGCTTTAGAAAAATATGATGCTTTGTGTGAAGTTTCTCTTAATTAAAAATTGGTATAATAATTGATTTTTGCACATAATATTAGCAAAAATATAATAAATATCTTAAATTTCAAGCATTTTTGCTTTGCTAAAAAGTTGACAATATTTGCCAAAGTTGTTATAATATTTATATAAATGTACGAATGGAGAAAACTGTATGTATATTGTTGAAATGAACGATAAGAATATTATGGATGCAGCTGAATGTTACTATAACAGTTGGTTGTCTTCTCACTCTGCTTGTTATTCTGAACAAGATTTAGTTCTATACACTGCAGAAAAGTTTGCTTCAATTTTAAGAAAAGATGATGCTGCCGATCGTATAACTTTTATTTCTTATGATAAAAATATCGTTAACGGTATTGTTACAATCGATAAAGATAGGTCGGAAATTACTCATCTTTACGTTGCTCCTGATAGACAAAAACAAGGATTTGGAACAAAATTACTTGAATTCGGAATTAAGCAAATGACAAGCATTAGTAGAGTTTATACAACCGTTTTATCTGCAAATGCAGTTGGTGTTGATTTCTTTGAAAAATATGGCTTTGAATTTACCGGTGAACAAAGAACTTTAAAGAATGGATTGCTTGAATTAAAGTACGTTTTTAGAAAGAAGAAATAAAAAATTAAGGCATAACAAGTAGTTATGCCTATTTTTATAATAATACTTAAAATCGCTTTATTTATGCGTAATTTTAAAGATTATTATGTTTAACAAAATTTACTTATGGGTTAAAAATTATGGAATATAAGCAGCTTATTCAAATTGCGTTTGAGCTACGCGATAATGCTTACGCGCCTTACACAGGCTTTAAATGCGCAGCGGTTTTACTATCACAACGCGGTGAAATTTATGCAGGCACAAACGTTGAAATATCATCGCTAAATTGTTCGCTTACAGCCGTTCAATCTGCCTTTTCAAACGCTATTTCAAGTGGTGAAAAGAGTTTTAGCGCTATAGTTATAGTTGGTGGCCTTGACGATAGTGAAATTGACTATTGTCCGCCAACTGGCATTTGCAGGCAAGTTATGCAAGAATTTTGTCAAAGTGGGTTCAAAATTATTTTGGCAAAAAGTAGTGATGATTATATAGTTTACGAGTTTGAAGATTTATTTCCTGTTGCGTTTTCTAAAAAAAGTTTAATAGGATAGCAAAATATTTTAGTTACTTAACTAAAAACGTTTAACAAACACTAATTTTTATGCTATAATGTTTTATGTTATGGAAACGTATCGAAGTGGTCGCAACGAGCCGCACTCGAAATGCGGTTACGTCTTCACCTGCGTACGAGGGTTCGAATCCCTCCGTTTCCGCCAGATAAGCACTTCACAAGAAGTGCTTTTATTTTATATCACAGTTTAATTTTATTTTTATGGGGAAAATATGAAACAAACTGAAATGAAATACAGGTCAATTCCTTTTTGGTCATGGAATGAT
>JAFWXT010000061.1 GCA_017522945.1 Clostridia bacterium | reverse complement strand
GTCAAATCTTCCTTATCTTCAATAACGCCACCGATATAATACGGCAAACCACAGTTTGCGTATGAAATAAAGCCCGAACGCTCAAAAATAATAATTTCTGCGTGTTCATTGAGTCTTCTTATTCTTGCTGCGGCAGTTGCACCACCTGCAACCCCACCCACGATTACAATTTTCATTTTACCCTCCGATAAAGGCGTTTTAATTTTTTTAGTTGTGATGGCAACTTCCTTTTCCACAACCGTGTTCGCCACAAGTATGTGCGCCGTCACCATGTTCATGGTCGTGGTGAGAACATCTAACGTTGGGATTAAAGTTGAGTTCGTTTTTCAAAAATGCTTGTACTGCGCTGTCGCAATCGCCACTAACGCCACCGAATAATTTAATACCAAGTTCGTTAAGCGCACTTATAGCGCCACCGCCGATGCCACCACAAATAAGAACGTCAACGTTGTTTTCTTTTAAGAAACTTGATAATGCGCCGTGACCTTGGCCATTAGTGCTGATAACGGTTTTAGAAACTATTTCATCGTTTTTTACATCGTAAATCTTAAACTGTTCGGTATGCCCGAAATGTTGAAAAATTTGTTCATTGTCATAAGTTACTGCAATTTTCATAATAATATCTCCTTATTTTCTAATAACTATATTATACCCCTTTTTACCATTTTTTTCAATTGTTTTGAGTATTACCTTTAAAAACAAAAATCTTTACTTTTAAAAGCCGATTTTAACCTAAAAAGTAAAGATTTTAAGTGTTTTGTTAGTTTGAAAGTAAAGATTTAGTCAATATCCAATATATTTATTTTATTCTTTTTGAGTAAGAAAGCGTAGGCAATGAGTGAAACGATTGCATCAAAAGCGTTGCCGATACCGAATAATAATGCTATTCCGATAAGCGTTGGTTCCCACACCCGACATAGATAAAGAACAAATGCACCACCATAATAAATGGTATTTGTTACTACTGATTCAAAGAGCATATAATTGGTTTTGCCGAGTCCGTAGAAAGTGGAATCGAAAACGTTTTGAAATGCGTATAACATATAAAAACCTAATAAAACCATAACGAGTTCAAATAATTTATCTACTTCGTTAAAGTTAAGTATGTGTGACATAAACGGTTTCCAAATCGGTATTGTAACACACCAAATCACGCAAACTATAGCAGTTATAACAAAATACCCTAGCGAATTGTTCTTTATAGCGTTTTTATCCGTAGCAGTTTCTCTCTTTATAAGTTCGCCAAGTTGCAAAATCGGAAGTAATAACCAACCCCAAATAAAGTTGTTAGCAACCCAATACGTTCCCTGCTCGCCTACCATATTTACCATACGAGCAATCATTAGCATGTAAGCAATATTTCTAACGAAAGATTCTAAACCAGAAATTCCACCAACTTTTACAAAGTCTTTCATCCAAGCAAAGTTTAGCTTTTCTTTTTTGAAAAGAACTATTCCCTCTTTGCTTAAAAGAATTATTGCAGTTATAACAAGAACAAGGTTAACGATTATATTTGAAAATGCAATTCCGTTTACACCAAGATTTAACGACACAGGCAAGGTTGAGACCATAAAAGTATCAACAAGAACACACAAAACGAGTTTTACAACCGTTAATATGTAAACGTATTTTTCTTTACCGAGCGTTACCATTCCAACCATTATAAAGTTAAATGCAAGTGAGAATATACTTGCTACACTTTCTATTCTTATGTAGGTTGCCGACGCATCAATTATGCTTAAATCGGTTGCCATAAGCGTTAAAAGTGGCTTTGCAAGTGCAATTATAACGATTGACAACAACGTGTAAGCACTAACAGAAACAATTAAGCCTGTGCGCATTCGGTTAGAAAATTCTTGCTTATCGTTTAATACTTTACATATAAAGAAAAATAACGGCAAAACGATTGCTTCACTTAAAATCTCATATAAAAGATTTACCC
>JAFWXT010000060.1 GCA_017522945.1 Clostridia bacterium | reverse complement strand
TTCATTTCTTTGTTCGGGTGTGTATTTGTTGAATTTTTGTCCTTTTTTTGCCATAGAAAAAACCTCCTATGAAAATTATATCATAGAAGGTTTTTTAATTAACCTTTTTTATTTTGTGAACTAAATGGGGTTCACATCAAATTTTGCTATCCTTTGCTTTATAAATAGGCAAAAATTATTAAAATTCAAATGGTTCGATTTTAATAATTTCACTTGTGTTTTTTATTCTTCCATCTACGGTTATATATGATATTTGAAACTCTAAAACGCGCATATCCGAAATTGAATAAACTTCATAATTCTTTAGTGTGGGGATATCTAACCTAAAAAGGTCTAAACGCCTTTTTTTAGCCGGCAAATCTCTTGAAATAGGAAGTTCTTTTGCTACAAAAAAACCGTTTAATTTAACTTTAAGCGCATTAACATCAATTGTATGCCCAGTTTTGTTTTCTATAAGAAGCCTTGCAGCAAAACCCAATCCGCTAATCAAAAACTCGCGTAGCTCGATACCTTGAAAAATAACGGCTATATCATTATTTTCATAAATTTTTAATTCGCACCTATCCTCTATACCAACTGTTTCGTATTTATCATTATAACAATAAATTGTTTTTTTAAAAATAGCTTTATTTGTTTGTTCGTCGCTTACCCCAACAAGTTCCCAGCCTTCTTCACCTAAATTATTAAGTTCGTTTAAATTACTTAAAGTTTCTTTCTCTTTAAATAAATACTTGAATTTTTGCATAATATACCCCTTCAAACTTTAATAAAATAAAAAAGTGCGCCAACCGAAGCGGGCGCACAAAAAACGCAAACTCCGATTGTCGCTCAACAAATCTACAATAGTACAAGAGTAACCCTGCATTCTACCACGTGGAATTTGCATTTTTATCAAATTCATTGTAGTAGTATGCATAAAAAAGGGTATAATATACCCCTAATAAAAGCTACTCGTTAAAAACTATTAAATTTGTTGAGCATAATTAGTATAACACACTTTTTTGTTTTTATCAAGCAGTTTTTTAATTTTAAACAATAAAAACTTTGCTTATAAACAAAATAATTGCCACAAAAAAATCAAATACTTGACAATATAAAAAAATAGTGGTATATTCTTATTATAATTTTAATTGCGCCCATAATTAAGCCTAAACGCTAAATTTTGCGCACCTTTTGGAGTGAGTATGAAAGAAAAAATTACCATAGTTGTGCCCTGCTATAACGAGCAAGAAGCCCTACCCTATTTTTACCCTGAATTTGTTAAGGTTAGTGAACTTATGAGTGAGCAAGATTTCGAGCTTCTTTTAGTTGATGATGGCTCGAAAGACGGCACTCTTAACTATATTAAAGAACTTGCAAGCAAGGATGAAAGAGTTAAATATATTTCTTTTTCGCGTAATTTTGGCAAAGAATCTGCAATCTACGCGGGGCTAAAAAACGCTTCGGGCGATTACGTTACACTTATGGATGCCGACCTTCAAGACCCACCTTCTCTACTTCCCGAAATGTTTAAGGCAATAAAAGAAGAGGGCTACGATTCGGTTGCTACAAGGCGCGTTACACGCAAGGGCGAACCTCCTATACGTTCATTCTTTGCAAGAAAGTTTTATAAAATAATGAACAAGATTTCTGATGCCGAACTTGTTGACGGCGCAAGAGATTATCGATTAATGACAAGAAAGGTTGTTAACGCCGTTTTATCAATGAGTGAATACAATCGTTTTACAAAGGGTATTTTCGGTTGGGTCGGTTTTAAAACCAAATGGCTTGAATATGAAAATATTGAAAGAGTTTCGGGCGAAACAAAATGGTCCTTTTTCAAACTTTTAAAGTATGCGATTTCGGGCATTATTGCCTTTTCAAACGCACCGCTTAAAATAGCAACTGGGTTTGGCATTTTCTTTACTTTTGCATCATTTTTTGGTGCAATAGCCACACTTATAGTTGATTTATGCGGTATTGGCGTTTCACCATTTTTATATCTTGGCGAAGGCATAGGATTTGTAAGTGGGCTTATTATGCTACTTTTAGGCGTACTTGGAGAATACGTTGCAAAAATTCACCTTGAAGTTAAAAATCGCCCCGTTTATATTTGTCAAGATACTAATATAAACGACCAAGAAAACAACAAATAGTCTATCTATAAGCCCGTTAACGGCACTTTTGAATAAAATATTAAGAGCAGTTTGTACCACGCGTACTCACTGCTCTTTTTTAATTATTTTGTGTTTTTTGTAATTATTATTTATAGGTAACAGCCCTTATTTACAGTTTTCTTTAATAAACTTAACAACGCCAGCCGACCAACCGTGACACAAACTATGGCGAAAACCAACGTAACAAAATGCGCCATAGTCGCCGTGAATATCTTTTTTGGTTAGGTCAATCTCGTCAATTCTGCCTGAGCCTTCAAGCCAATCCATATTAAAGTCTTCCCAAAAAGAAGTTGCGCCCCTATCGAGCATTGCGCCGTAATATTCTTTCATTAAATCAATAGCCAATGCCTTATTACGCGAAGCAATTGCCGATAAAATATAATAACTCATAAATGTTGAAAAGCCTTTTGCTCTGCCATCAATAAGCATATTATATTCTTCATCACTTATCTTACCAAGCGCAAAATATTTTAGCGCAATAACCTGTTTTTTACATGTTACGGTTAAAGGTTTAATTAAAAATTTATCTTTAACTTTTTCAGCTTTATACGTATTTAAGCCAAATTCATTTAATAAATAAATCGCGCTATTTAGCCCCATAATAAAAATTGTTCTAATTCCAACTTCTTCATCGGGCGTATCTTTTGTTGGCCAGTCAACAAGGTATCTATAATTTGGATTTAAATTGCCATTTTTATCAATTAAGTCATCGAATAGGTCGATTAACCCAACTAAATAGCTTAAATTCTTTTTAATAAAATCGCCACATTTAAACTCTTTATAATAATCGGCAAGAATAATAATCCACCAAGCCGAATAGGTGGCAATTCTGTTCATTACTTTTGGAAGTGGAGCTAACTTTTTGCCAAGGTTTAAACTTCTTTCAATTAAAGGTAATCTGCCGTAAATAGAAGTAAGCGCCATTATCTCGGGTGCTAAATCGCCAACCCATACAAGGCGGTCACGTTTGATACCATCCCAAATATAACCGCTTGCAGAACAAAGATCAACCGTTCTTTTAGCCACTTCAAAAATATCTTTAATACGCTTATCGCTACCGTTATAGGTATAAATAGGTTTTTTCTTAAAAATATTATTTTCACAGAAAATATTTATAAAATGAACGTATTTTTCTTCTAAAACGTCAATTCTAACAAAGCGAAAGCCCGTTTGTCCTATGGTTAAATCACCTGATGCTGTAATAATAGTTTCAAAATCGCGCGGACTATGTGCATTAACGGCATTTTTCTCACCAATAGAAGAATTAACTTCGCCTAAACTTTCGCCAAAGCGAATCCTTACTTTACAAGTTGCATAATATATCCAACCCGTTAAAATTCTTATACCGCCGTGCATTTCCTTGCCAAAATCAAGAACTATATACGAACCTTTATCTTCTAATTTAGTATATTCGTGCCAAGTGCTATCATCCGAGTTATGTATGCCGTAAAACGCCTTTTTCTTGTATAATGCCTCGGCGTTTACTACGCCTTTATAATCAACTACTCTTGTTGGTAATAAATATTCTTTCATTTTTATCTCGCTTATAGCATTATTTTTTAATTTCTACAAAAAGAGCATCTCCAACCTTTAAATCAAAGGTATATTCGCCTTTAGCGCTTTGCTTAAGCTCAATTTTTTCGCCCCTAAAATAAAAAGCTTTTTCACCATCTGGTAGATTTAGTGTTAACACAGAAGGTGGCACGTTATCAAACAATTCGTCCTTAACGTTACTAAGGTTTTCAAACATATAAAGTTCATCTTCGCCGTTAATTTGTTTTGTAACAAGCATAACGCCACGGCTGATTTTTGCATCAACTGGGCAAGGCAAATATTCGTAGGCATACTTAGTCCAATCGTAATCTTGTGCAGTTTTGCCTTCTTCTGCAACGAAGTGCGAACTAACGTAATTATAGTTAGTGCTAATCTTCAAAAACTTTTTCATTTCGGCAATAATGCGCTTAGTATAGCCGTAAAGCGCGGTTTGCGAACCGTCAAGATTTATAAAAGCCGCTCCATCCATTTCGCCCATACCGCCCTCTTGATAGCGAAAGTCGGGTTTTGCCATATAGGTATAAAAAGAATAATCGCGAACACCAAATCCCATAGCAAGATTGGTTTGCCAATACATATCGCTTTCAACCATTTTGCGATTGTGCATAGTTCCGTTCCAAATATGAGCAAACGATTGTAAAACAACGCGGAACTCAATATTTTTTTCTTGACATAATCTTGCAACAAGTTGATAGTTAGCCAAAGTATTACCGCTTATAATATACTCTCTACGAAATGGATATTCATCAAAATGAATATTGTCAGCTCCAGTAAATTTAACAAAATCTTCAACGTATTTTTTATAAACGTCTTGATAACCAATATTTTCAGTCGCAATCTTTTCAGTTGCATCGGTAAAAAATTCGGTTAATTTTTGTGGGCGAAGTAAATTATCACGCGCGCCTAAAGGTAATAGATTACTTTGAATATAGGTGTTAGGAAGAACTCTTTTTATCGAGCGCATTATTTGACCGTAAACTAAAAACTGATCGTAAACTGGCTCATCAAAAAGTTGAATACCGTAAAACCCTTTTTGATTACAATATGGTGCAACACATTCAGCAACTTCTTTGTCAAGTTCCTCTTCGCTTGCAAACATACACCCTTCGCCGATAAGGTTAGCTTCCTTTCTCATCCAAGTATCAAAACGCCCGTCGGTTACTAAAATTTTATCGCAACCTGCTTTTAAGGCTTCTTTGAATACGCGCTCACAATTACTACCTTCCCAGGGTTCGCCCTTATAAGAGTTTTCGCCCCTTGCTTGAACCATATTAAAACCGCAATCTAAATATTCTTTATATCTTTTTTCATTGCGGAAGTCTTCACCTGCAAAATATTTGTATCCATTAATGGTATAATAGCCCGAAGTAGGACAGTTATAGCAATAAAACAAACATTCTTTACTCATAATAAAACCCCTTTAAATGTAAACGAATTACTTACGTGTTCTTAGGTAATCGTTATAGTAAGGTAGATATTCTTTTGTGTTTTCAAGCATTTCATCAAACAACTTTCTTGCTTGATCAGGCTCTAAACACATATTAGGGTTGTTTAAAAATGCTATGAACGCCTTTTCATAGTCGCCCGATAAAGCAGCTTCAACAACGGTTTCTTGTTCTTCAATAATTCGCATAATTAAAGCGTTTAAAGCAGTTGGAACTTTACCTGCGTAAACTGGTCTTATACTGTTACCGCTAAAAAAGGCGTTTGTTTCAACGATTGAGCCAAGGGGATTATTTTCAACTTGACCATCGTTTGGAATATTTACGTTTGTAACGAAATCGCCAAGACCTAAAAGAGCTTTGATTTGTCGAACGGTTTCTTCGCCTGTATCGCGTAGTTGGAATGGCGCGCCATTATAATAATCAAGCGCCTTTTGTTTTCTTTGTTCTAATTCAATTTTACGCCAATCAACCGTAGTAAGCGAAAACCCGTACTTATTTTCAACAGCATCCTTACTTTCTAAAAACCATTTACCTGGGCAAAATTCGGCAAGGTGTCTGTCGCCAGCAGCAGCAATTGCGCCATAGCGTTTAAATAAGGTAAACTTTACTAATTCTTTAGTAACGTACGCGCCGTTTGCCCAATGCTTTGCTTCAACGCTTTGTTCAAGGCCGTTTGGATGCTCGTCGATATATGCGTTGTAAATAGGAAGTAAATCAGTTCCTTTATATTTTGCTTCGGTTAAGAAAGTAAAGTGGTTTACACCAACTATATTAACGCGAATTTCATCACGAACAGCTTTAATACCGTACTTTTCTTCCAAAATTTTAATTAGCAATTTTTGAGTACCAAAAACTTCGTGACAACAACCAAAAGCTTTAATTTCTGGGAATACCTTGTATAAAGTTTTAACGCATGCCGACATAGGATTTGTAAAGTTAATAACCCAAGCGTCTGGACAATATTCTTTAACTGCTAAAGCAATATCTCTAAACATAGGCAAGCAACGAAGCGCTCTTATTATTCCACCAGGGCCAGTAGTATCGCCAACCGGTTGATAAATGCCGTATTTTTCTGGATGATGTACGTCGCTATGCATTTCGTCAAAAGTACCTGGAAGAATAGAAATGACAACGAAATCAGCGCCTGTTAAGGCTTCACCGATATTTTTGTATGCCTTATATTCCCATTTACCCAAAACGTCTTCACGCGCGGAAAGTGTATTACCAATTTTTTCATTGATTTTTGCACCCTCATAATCAATATCGTACAATCTTACCATACCCGCGATTTCACCATCAAGTGCTAAGTCGTTCATAAGATTGTGCGCCCATGCTCGTGAACCACCACCAATATATGCGATTTGCACGTTCTTTACGTCTTTAAAAGTTTGTGTCATTAAAATTACCTACCTAAATTATTGTATTTTTGCTATTTAAACCAAATAGTATTTTTTATAGTGTTACATATAACTTCTTATACATATTGATATACATATTTATATACATTCTAACATAAATAGTATAGAATGTATATAGCAGTTTCGACAATAAATATAGTAAATATGATGCATTTAATTAGCTAACAAGTTTAAACTTGTTTAGCCATTTTCAAAAAAAACATAAAATCTTTTACTGCAACAAAGTTAAAAAATGCGTAAATTTATTGTTGCACCGCTTACGATGTAAACAAATAGTCTATCTATAAGCCCGTTAACGGCACTTTTGAATAAAATATTAAGAGCAGTTTGTACCACGCGTACTCACTGCTCTTTTTTATATAATTATTTAATTTTAGTTAGCATTTTCATCTAAATAATATTCAACAAAATTAGCCTTTCTACCCGCTTTTCTACCGTAAGCCATAAGTTTATTAGTATCTTTTACACGCGCCATATTACAAGCGCAAATATACCAAAACCACCCAGAACAATAAACGTAAACAGCAAATGCGCCAATCATAATAGCTATAATATTAGTTCTGATTTCCGTTCTTTTTTCAACCTTACCACCTTCATAATAGGTAGTAATTTCATAAGTTGCCGATTCACGTAAAGGAAACATTTTTCCAATAGCATAAAAGAACACGTCGAGCGTTGGGCCTAAACATAAAATTAAAAGGCCACAAATACTACCAAAGCTAGCAACCGCAAATTCAGGGCTAAACATTTCAATTCCGTTTTGGAATATTCCAAGCAACGCCGAAGCAAAACCTATTAGAGCAAGGAACGGACAAACATATTTAACTACCGTAATTATATACATATAAATTTTTCTTCTTGTTGCCGTACCCTTTTCTTCCGTTGTATAAACTAACGGACCTTTTGAAAATATACCTGGAAACCAACTTCTAAACCTATACACTATAAAATTACCTAAATTTACACCTTTAGTGAAAGGTATAAAACAATTTGTATTTATAAATAGGTCGGCATTTTCAAAATATCTTATTTCTCTACCCGAATAAATAGCGAAAGCTAAGAAGAATATACCAAAGAAGATTATGTACTTCCAAACCGTGCCACCTATAAGTTCAAAGGTTTTCATTCTATCTGGTAAGAAATATGCAATTGCTATCGCAACGCCAAACGATAAAATGAAAGAGATAAAAACTCTTAACTTATAATTTGCACTTTTACCGCGTTTCTTGTAATAATTTTCGTTAATTTTTTTGCCACTGCGTGAAGAAGATTCATCCTTCTTGCCCTTAATACACAAAAATATTAAAGCAAGAATCGCAAAAAATCCCGCCATTGCAAAATAAACGTAAGCTATTCTAGGGTCGGGTACTTCAGGACTTTGCATCATTGAAAACCCTTGCAGAAGCATTGAAAATACTGAAAATAAGCAAACCCATCCTAAAATTTTTAACACCTTCATCTCAATTCTCCTTTAAAAAAATTGCTAAAATAAGTTTAACTAAAAAATATTTAGATAGTTTTTTTTAGATAGTTTTTATATTATTTAAACAAGTAGATAAAATATTTACAATCAAAAAGTGGCTCTATAAGTTGATTATCGCAATATTACTTATTATTTTTTAAAATCTTCTCGATAACTGGCTCAATCACGCTAGCCATTCTGCGATGACCAAAATCGTTTGGATGCAAACTATCTGATGTGCAAGCATAACGATCATCTTTACCAAACAAAGTGCTTCCATCAATAAAATAAACGTTTTTATCACCACGATTTATTGCGTTTTGATAGGTAGCTTTTATAATTTCACGTCTAATATCGTCGTCGGCATGAACGCCAAAACAATCGGGCTTAGAAATCATAACTATTGGTAGGTTTGGGCATTTTTCGCGAACCCTTAAAAAGAAAGGTTCGTGTGTTTTTTGTAAAAAGTCGGCATTGGGGGCATTGTGGTCGTAATCGAAAACAAAAATGCTTAAATCAAGTTCGGCAATTAAATCTGCAATAGCAATTTCACCCATGCACGAGCCCGAAAAACCAAAGTTATAATAATCAACGTTTAAATGATGTGAAATAACGGCGTTATATGCGTTAAAAGGAACACAGCAAGAGCCACCTGCAGTAATTGAAGAGCCGTAATATAAAATAGGCTTATAATCGTATGGCGTTGGACTATCAATCCAGTAGCCATCGTCAATACCAACTTCTAAATCTTCAACTATAGCATTTCTTGGCAAATAAACGGTAACGTCTTCATGTTCGGTCTTTTTTGCAAAAGGATACGGTGCGCCCATTTCGGTTGTATTTAAATCGCGGGGCGTCCACGCGCCTGCATATAAAGGGTTATTTCTTGGGCCAAATAAAACATGTAAAGATTGCCCGGCAATCATCGACATACCCGGCGTAAAATTCATAGGTTTAACCTTAAATTTTAAATAAACGGTTGGCGAATTTGTACGAAAACAAATTCTTGTTCCAACACTATATGGGCTCATTGTTGCGGCGCATTTTGCCTTATCACGCACTCTTTCGGGCAAACGATTAAATCCAGCTTCTTCAAAAAACGGTAATCCATGAATTTCAATAGGTTTTTCCCTACAGTTTAAAATTTTCATAAAAACTCCTTTATTCAAGCGCTTTTTTAGTATCAGTTAATTGCATAGCTATCTACTGAACTATATACTATATATAGTATATACCGCTTATAAAGTAAAATCAAGCGTTTTTTGCAAAATTTAGGTTTTTATATTTTTTTTAACTTACAGCAAAATTTAAAAAAACAGACGATAATAAGCAAAGTAATATTATTTATTCTTCACTATTCATTTTATCTTTATTAAAAGCGCGATAATTAAAAATAGAAATAAAAATAGAAATTATATTTGCTATAAGTTCAAACGCGTAAGATATAGTTGCAAATATTGGCGCGTGTGTTAATAGGTTAAACAGAAAAGTTAAAATTGTTGGTATTAGCATTGTAAATCTAACAATTTTTAAATTTCTTATTCTAAATATAAACGCGTAAAGTATTAAACCTGCTAAACACAACAAATCTAAAGGCTGTGCGGTTTTTAATATACCAAAATTTATAATAAAATACGATATAATAGTAAGTATCGAAAACGCGAAAGACCAACCTATAGGGGCATTTTTGCCCTTTTTTTCATATATAAAAAAGGTTATCGCGCGAAGCAATCCTAAGCCTATGCCTATCATTGCAAAAAACTGTAACGAAAAGAAATAAGAAACTATTAAAAACACTAAACCCAACGATTGAAAAAGTAAATAATGTTCTTTCTTTTTAACAAAATATGAAATTACAATAACCGCCATAGCAATAAAACTTGCAATAAGCGATAAAGGTTCACTTTTCATAAATTAGCCCTTCTTTAGTAAACGGTATAAAAAATAAAGTATTTTTAGGCTTTTTGAAGTTTGAAATTTTTAAGGTATTGCTTACGCATTAATTTTAGGCACTTGTCGGCTAAAATTAAACATATCAATATTAAAAATAACCCAAATTGCGGTAAACTATAAAGCATTCGTATTACGCGAAGTATGCATTGATAAGCATACAAACCAAAACTTAACGAACCTAAAAAGTTTAAAAATTTCGATTGAACTTTTAGCGTGCTTGTAAAATAAATTAACGTAGGCATAAGCGCAAATATTAAAATATATTCGTAAGTTAAGTCTGCCTTAGGAATATATGCCAAATATACTACTGCAACAAAAACAAGCGCGGTTATTATCCAATTAAAATTTAATTTACCTATTTTCAACTCAATTTTTGGAATATAACTTAATAAAACGCCCATTGAAACAGCGCCAAACCCACGTGCGACACCTAATTTTTCAACAATAGGAAGATACAATATTAAATAGCTAATAATTACAATAGCAATTAGCGAAATAATAAATGACAACTTGCTTTTCAAAACGCGATGTAAAGTATAAATTACAACAAATGCAAGCAACATTATGGGTATATACCAAAGATAACCGAATAAAACTGATTGCCCTTCAAGTACGCGTTGCCAAATAACGAACACTACCCCAACTAAAAATGCTAAACCTAACGGTTTTATTTTGCTCCACACCATTTTAAATAATCCGCGCATATAAGAGCTATCTTTATATTTTTCGATTGACTTTAAAAAGAAAAAACCGCTTAGTAAAAAGAAAAACTCTACTGCAAGGTATCCATCGTCAAAATATTGGCTTTTAAAAGTAAAAAAGCCATGATACCACACAACCCACATTGCAAATAAAAAGCGATACAATTCAAAAAAGGAATTTCGCTTACTTTCGGGCTTTTTCGCTTTATTTTCGTCTTTTAACGATAATGTTGTATTCATCTCCACTACATTTTTCATTTGTGCACTCTAAAAGCCAAGGCTTTTTATTTATGATAGCACACATAAAATTAAATTGCAACAAAAAACCTTTAATTGTGATAAAAAAGTGAAAATTTAATGATTAAAAATTTTATTCAGCTTTTTTAGGGTGTTTATTTGTTTATTATTTTAGGTAAACTTTTTTACTTTACAAAATTTGGGTTGTCATCCTGAGTGGAGTGAACGCGTAGTTGAAGGATCTCAAAATCGGCAAAATTTAATTCAAATCTCTTATTGGCACAGCAAAAAATGCGACAACCTAATGGTTATCGCATTTATAACGTTAATAATCAAATAATTATTAGTTAATAACTCAAATATTATCGCCAATAATTGTTTGAAGCAAAAATGAACTGTTCTTCATTTTAACTTCGCCGCAAGGGACGCACCTACGCTTTGCTACGGTGGAAACGAACAGAATTTTGTTCAACTTTTTTTGTAATATTTTTTTACTTACAAAATTCAGTTCGAATCCTGTTAGACACAGCAAAAAATGCGACAACCAAAAGGTTATCGCATTTTTTGGCGCGCCGCAAGGGATTCGAACCCCTGACCTTTGGTTCCGTAGACCAACGCTCTATCCAGCTGAGCTAGCGGCGCAAAAATATTTTGTACTTTTTAATCAAGCCTAATGATTATATAACAAATAAAAGGTTTTGTCAAACACTTTAAAAAGCAAAAACAAACTTTTTTTAATAAAAAATAAAATATTTTTAAAATTCGCTAAAAATATGTTAAAAAGTTTTGACAACTAAAAAAAATTATGCTATTATATATAGGCTTAATATAAAAAATATTAATTCGGTTGGAGAAATACCCAAGTGGCCGAAGGGGCTCCCCTGCTAAGGGAGTAGTGCGGGTGACTGCAGCTCGAGTTCAAATCTCGATTTCTCCGCCAACAAAAAGGACAGGTTTCGCACCTGTCTTTTTTGTTGTGTAAAAAGTAATTAAATCGAGATTTGATGGGGGAGAAAAAAAACACCAAATCAAAAAAAATGGCTTGGTGTTTTTTTATCCATTGCGAAAGCAATGGTATATCATCACGCGTTAGCGTGTATATCATCGCCGTAGGCGTATATCATCAACCGCAGGTTGTATACTTTCGCAATGATGATATACAAAACTTCGTTTTGATGATATGCAATTCCTTTGGAATTGATGATATACAAGGCATTCGCCTTGATTTTAAAGTTAATTTCATATAATAGCTTTGCTAATCAAAAGGATGCAATCTCTTTTTATTTTTACTATAAGGGTGTTGCTGGGATAATATTTACATATAAGCCGTTAAAATAAAACATGCAAGTAATCGTGTAAGATATCGTGTAAGATATTGACATTTATAACTTTATGTGATAAAATTAAAATAATCAAAAAGGAGATTCTTATGGATAGATATATACCACCTTATGACATAACTGAAGAAATGCTAGAATTAACATCTGAAATAATGGAACTTTTAGGCGAATTAAAAAACGTTAACGACCTTGAAAAACTACCAAGACTTAGGCGTGTTAGCAGAATAAAATCAATACATTCTTCGCTTGCTATTGAGAATAATACGCTCACATTAAAGCAAGTTACCGATGTTATTGAAGGGAAACGTGTTTTAGGTCCAGAAGATGATATTATTGCTGTAAAAAATGCTTTTCAAGTTTATAAAAATATAAGTGATATAAATCCTTTTTCTATAACTGATTTAAAAAAAGCACACGGCGTTATAATGAAAGGTCTTGTAGAAGAAGCAGGGCAAATCAGAACCTCTCCTGTTGGTGTTATCAATCAAAATGGCGAAGTTATACACGTTGCCCCACCTTCAAATATGGTGAACAGTTTAATAAATCAACTTTTTGATTGGGTAAATGATAGCAAAGCACAAATGCTTATAAAGTCAAGTGTATTCCATTATGAGTTTGAATTTATACACCCTTTCCGTGATGGTAACGGAAGAATGGGAAGATTATGGCAAACGGCACTTCTTGCAAGTTGGAAGCCTATATTTAGATGGATACCGATAGAAAGCATAATTAAAGATAATCAAGAAGATTATTATAAAGCCATAACGCTTTCAACCTCTGAGGGAAAATCTAATAGGTTTATAGTGTTTATGCTTGGGGTTATTAAGTCTGCCCTTAACGATATTATTAAGGATACAAGAAATCATTATAACCACATAAATAATCAAATTGCTACGTTAATGTCCGTTATAGAAAGTTATCCTATGTCGCTTACCGAACTTATGGAAAAAGTGGGACTTAAATCAAGAGATACTTTCCGTAAAAATTATATAATACCTGCATTAGAAGCTGGATTAATTGGCATGACCGAACCAAACAAGCCAAACAGCAAAAATCAAAGATATTTTAAGATTTAGATAAATTAAAAGAGTTGGTAATTATGGCTGATAAAAAAGAAAAGAAATTTTTAATAGATAACCCTACCCTAATGGCAGAATGGAATTGGGAGAAAAATAACGAATTAGGTTTAGACCCCAAGACTCTCACACTTGGTAGCAACAAAAAAGCATGGTGGAAATGCAGTAAAGGTCATGAATGGCAAGCAATAATAAATAGTAGAACTAAGGGGAGTGGGTGTCCATATTGTGCAGGGCAAAAAGCCATAAAAGGCTATAATGATTTAGCAACCATTAACCCAAAGTTGGCAAGTGAATGGAATTATGAAAAGAATGACGGATTAACACCTATGGATATAATGCCCAACAGTAATAAGAAAGTTTGGTGGAAATGCAGTAAGGGTCATGAATGGCAAGCAACAATTATTTATAGAAATAAGAGGAGTGGGTGTCCAATTTGTTCAAACAAAAAAGTTTTGGTTGGTGTTAATGACTTAGCAACGATTAATCCCCAACTGGCAAAAGAATGGAATTATGAAAAGAATGGGGATTTAAAGCCAGAAGATTTTACTGCAAATAGTGGCAAAAAAGTATGGTGGAAATGTTCAAGAGGACACGAATGGCAAACGACAATAGATAGTAGAAGCAATGGAATCGGATGTCCATATTGTGCGGGACGAAATGTCATTAAAGGTAAAAATGATTTAAAAACGCTTAATCCAAATTTAGCAAGCGAGTGGAATTATGAAAAAAATGGAGATTTAAAACCTGAAAATTTTACAGCAAATAGCGGAAAGAAGGTATGGTGGAAATGTAATAAAGGGCATGAGTGGCAAGCAACTGTTGGCAATAGAAATAAGGGGCGAGACTGTCCTATTTGCACTTCAGAACGTACTACTTCATTTCCTGAATTTGCTATTGTTTACTATCTTAAAAAAAACAGCATAGAAACTATTCACTCATATAAAGAAAAAGGATATGAATTGGATATATACATTCCATCAAGAAAAATTGCTATTGAATATGATGGGTGCTTTTGGCATAAAAACAAAGAAAAAAAAGATTTAGAAAAGAACCTTAAATGTAAGAATGATGGAATTATATTATACAGAATAAGAGAAGATTTGCCATCGTTAAATGATTATTCAATAGACTATATTGTAGATAAATGCCAAAGGAATTTAGGTGAAGTTATACAAAAAGTTATAAGTGAAATTGTTGGTGCTAATATTGATGTTGATTTAAAGAGAGATGCTATTGAAATAGAAGATTTGCGTGAATATACTGAAAAGGCAAATTCACTTTTGTACATTAATCCAACCTTGGCAAGCGAATGGAATTATGAAAAGAATGGTAGTTTAAAACCAGAACATATATTAGCAAATAGCCATAAAAAAGTATGGTGGAAATGTTCTGAAGGGCACGAATGGATAGCGACTATAGCAAGCAGAAATAGTAGAACAGGATGTCCATATTGTTCAGGAAGGTATGCTATTAAAGGGGTAAGTGATTTAGCAACAATAAATCCTAAATTAGTAAAGGAATGGAATTATGAGAAAAATGGTAATTTAAAACCAGAAGATTTTATGCCCAACAGCAACAAGAAAGTATGGTGGAAATGCGAAAAAGGACATGAGTGGCAAGCGACAATTAATCATAGAAATAAAGGTGGTGGTTGCGCATATTGTGCAGGTCAAAAAGCCATAACGGGTTATAATGATTTAGCAACACTTAACCCGAAACTTGCAAGCGAGTGGAATAATGCAAAGAATGGTGATTTAGCACCAAAACACTTTATGCCGAATAGTGGAAAAAAAGTTTGGTGGAAATGTTTTAAGGGGCATGAATGGCAAGCAACAATATCAACTAGAAATAGAGGTAGTGGCTGCCCATATTGTTCTAATCAAAAAATTTTAAGAGGTTATAATGATTTAGCAACCATTAATCCCAAATTAGCAAGTGAATGGAATTATGAGAAAAATGGTAATTTAAAACCAGAAGATTTTACTGCGAATAGCGGTAAGAAGGTCTGGTGGAAATGCGAAAAAGGACACGAGTGGGAAGCAACGATAGTAAATAGAAATAGAGGTCGTGGTTGTCCATACTGTTCTGGTCGCAAGAAGTAAAAATATGAGTAAGAAGAATAAAGATAGATATGTATTAAAAGCAGAAGGTGTTTATAAAGCATTGTCAAAAACTTGTTTTGAAAATGTAGTGACTATGAATTTTAAATTTTTTGATGACTTTATTTACGATGGGGAAACTTTTAGCGAAATAACTATATTGGATTTTGTTGCAAAAAGTTATGCTGAAAGTTGCTTAACACTTTTGAGTAAAGTTGACACTTATCAATTTGATGATACACATTCTTCAGTCAATTATACTACATATAGATTCTTACCTGCTATGTTTTGTTTTAGGCACTATTTAGAATTGAGATTAAAATGTATATATATGGAAATAAATTTTACAAATTTTGAAACTAGTCATAATCTAATCGATTTGTATAATGACATAAAAGAACATAGTCTTGATTTTAAGGTTTTTGAAGAACCTATAAAATATGTTAATCAGTTTGAAAATGGTTATGATGAATTTTTTAGATATTTGATACCGAAAAATTTTGAATATTGTGAATCTCTGTCAATGCCAATGCATGACTTTAAAAAAGTAAAAAATTATATAACAAGTATTGAAACATGTGTTAAAAATGTTATAAATAAATTAATGGAAGAATGTTCAAATTTGTAGTGAAAAATTTAGAATACAATCACCACTTGCCCGCCAGTAAAAGAATTAAGTTACTTACCTACTTCCTCATAAAAATTTTTATAAAGATAAAAGGATAGCAAAATTTTTGCTATCCTTTCGTTTTTGCCTTGTAAAAACACACTATTTTATTTGAAAGTAATTTTTATTATCAATCGCTTAAAATATATGTTTCTTTTAAAATTTCAACTATTCAGCTACTTGATATCCTTGCTGTAAAAGTGTACGCATTTCGTTCCAATCTGCTTCGATTCTTGTAACAACTTCGTTATATTGAGTTTCAAAAGCAGTTGCAAGAGCTTCAACCGCTAAAGTTTTTGCAGCAGAAAGTTCAAGGGCAAAATCACTTGCTTTTACAGATGCCTGTTCAATTGCATCTAATACTGCTTCATAAGCTGTTGTTAGGCTAGCTTTTGCTGTATCTAAAGCAGTGTTTGCAGTAACACCAGCTTGTAAAAGAGCTTGTTCAGTGCTATCTACTAAAGCTTGATAGTTTGCTAAAGCACTAGAAATTTGTGTAGTAATTTCATTTTGTTCTAAACCTGCAACGTAATTTCTGTAATTTAGGTATTCTGCTTTTGCTACGCGGAAAGCTTCAAGTGCTTTTTGATAAATAGAATCTTCAGCTAAAAGCATTTCATTTCTAACTTTTTCTACGTTTTCAATTGCAGATACGTAAACGCCATTCACAGCGTCTATAGCGTATTGTGCAATCGCGTTTGCTTTACTCTTAAGAATTTCTATTTCTGCTTGTTGAATAGCAAACATTTTTGCTTCGTAATAAGCTTTTTTCAATTCTTGTGAGTAAAGTTCAGCAGTTTCTTTGTGCGATTTTTCTAATTCCTTAACAAGCTCTGCATATTCCATTGCTTTAATTTCAGCAGCTTCTAAGTAAGGAGCGCATTCTGCAACGAGTGATTCTAGTTCTTCTTTTGTGATTTGTTTTAAATCAGCAACAGTCGCTTGAATATCTAAAGATGAACAATAAGATTGGATTTCACCTTTTACATTGTCGTAAAGTTCTTTTACAGTTTCGCCCGAGATAGAGATGGAAAACTCATTTGTCGTACCGTCTACGCTAGCTGAGCCTGAAACTAAAAAGCCGTATTCTTCAGACACTTCAAGAAAGATTTTTACTGCATCTTCTGCACTCTTACCTTCAATTGACTGAAATGCCGTTGCGCTAATAATTAAATTGCCTTCTTCGTTAAGAGCCGTAACCGATATAACTTTATTATCTGCATCTAATACGAACTCTATTTGTGGGTTAAATCCCAATGCCATAACTTTGTTTTCAGCATTATCAGCAGTATTATCTTTACTGCATGATACACATAAAACAGAAGTAATTGTAATTATCAGTGCGCAAACAAATCTAGTTAATTTCTTAGCAATTTTTAACATAATCGTTCTCCTTTATTTTAATTTTGCAAGCAAATTTTAGCATACTTTTTTTTATTTGTCAATAACACAAAAAGACAATTTTTTTGGCTTTATATTTTACACAAAAGGACACTCAATTTTGCATATTGGGCACAAAAGGACACTTTGCCTATTTTGTTAAAATGCATTGCTCAACAAAGAATATATGGTAAAAAACAGTATAACAATAACGCTACGGCTTATCCGCTTACTAAAGCAAAAATCTAATATAAGTGATTTTTTTTATTTTGATACACAAAAAAACAGGTTATTTTACTATAACAACCTGTAATTATTGACTTTTTTATATTATTATGCTACAATCAATTTATGAATTTATACGGAGTTATAAAAATATGAAAAAAATTATAGCCATTTTAACCTTAATTTTAGTAATTTTATCATCAACTGCTTGTGATAAAAAACCAACCACACCCGATGATTTTGCAGATGCAAACAATTATAATATTGTTCAAACAAGAAACATAGTTTTAGGAAACGAAGTTAATTCAGTTGTTCTTACAACCAAACAAGGTGAACAATTAACTTTTGATACTACTGCTGAATTTTACGAAATATTTAACAACGTTGGTTTTACTTTTGGCGAAGAAGGCAAAAAATATTCAAGTAGCGCCCAAATGAAATTAGACGATGAAAGCAAAACATTTGTAAATATGAATTACTATTACTATGATAATGCAACATTTGGTGAGTTTAGAGCTAAAAAAGAAGACGACGATGCTGTTTCTGCGATTGAAGAATATGCTCAACTATCTAAATTAGAAGATAATACTATAATACATTCATCGTTTGCAAGATACACTTATAAGAATGAAAAAGCATTTCATGGTGGTGTAAGCGATAAAAACGGTATTATAACTTATGCTTCAACTACTTATCCTATGCTTCCGCAAATGGGCACTGAACTTGTCGAAATGGAATCTCGTTCTATGAGATTAAGAAATCTTCTTATGTTAACAGCTTTCTTTGCAAACTATGAGCCATTCGGATCTGGTAATAAAACCTTTGATTTTAACGAGTTTGTAACAAGGGAATATAAACTTTACGAAAATTATATTGTTTTTAAACAAACCGCACCATTTTTAAATACTTGCATTAACGATCAAAACGATCCCCACGCTGCTATTATTCACGCAATTATTTCAAGTTCTAACGATTCTATAACTCAAGAAGCATATTGCAACGTTAAAACTGGTGAGATTGAACTAATTAAAATATATGGCAACACAAGATTACATTTGGTTCAATATTTTTCTATGCCATTAGAAATTGATATGCAATTATATATCCATAACCTTAACGAAACTGAAGTAGCAACAAAAATTGCTAATTTAATTAACTACGTTAAATCAAATTCTGATCAACAATAAAATTATAATTTTAACGCGTTGGTAACACCTTTATTACCAACGCGTATTTTTTTGTAATTACAACTATTTTTTTGCGTTTTTGGCATTGCGTTTTATTGCCTTTTATTTTTAATTGGTATATAATAACTATCGCACAAAGGAAAAAGCGATTATGAGATTATTCGAGCCAAAAATTTTAACAACTTTAAAAACGCATAAACCTAAAGATTACCTTTCAGATATTGTTGCCGGCATAATAGTTGCAATTATAGCGCTTCCACTATCTATCGCGCTCGCAATAGCTTCGGGAGCAAGCCCTGAAACCGGGCTTTTTACCGCTATTATAGCAGGCTTTGTAACTTCTTTTTTAGGTGGTAGCAAAGTAAACATAACTGGTCCAACAGCAGCGTTTGCAACAATAGTTGCCGGCATAATACTAACGCAAGGGATGGACGGGCTTTTTCTTGCAACCATTATGGCGGGTATTTTACTTGTTCTAATGGGGCTACTACGCGTGGGTTCACTTATTAAATATATACCCCACACAATCACCGTTGGTTTCACTTCGGGAATAGCCGTAACCCTTGCTATAGGTCAATTAAAAGACTTTTTCGGGCTAACCTACCCTGCCGGAACAGTAGCTATTGAAACCATTGAAAAACTCGAACTTATTATAAAACACTTTTCAAGCGCTAACCCTTGGGCGTTTGCCGTTGGCGTGTTGGGGCTATTAATACTTATGATTTGCCCAAGGATTTTAAAAAAAATCCCCGCATCGCTAATAGCCGTAATCGTTGGCGCGTTAGTTTGTTTAATTCCTATAGTTAATGCAAACACGATTGGCTCACTTTATACTATATCTTCGGATTTGCCAAAGTTTAATATTCCCGAAATTAGTTTAGAGCGCATACTTGCCTTACTTCCAAACGCCTTTACAATCGCGCTACTTGCAGGCATTGAATCACTTTTATCTTGTGTTGTTTCAGATAAAATGATTGATGATAAACACAACTCGAACACCGAACTTATCGCGCTTGGCACAAGCAATATTTTAGTAGGCTTTTTTGGCGGAATACCCGCAACCGGCGCAATTGCAAGAACTGCAGCAAACGTTAAAAACGGCGGTAAATCACCAATATCGGGCATGGTGCACGCATTAGTGCTTTTACTTGTGCTTGTTGTATTAATGCCTCTTGCATCATATATACCAATGCCTATTATCGCCGCTATTTTAATTATAGTTGCATATAATATGAGCGAATGGCGACAATTTGTTGCAATAATCAAAACCAAAAAATTAAGCGATATACTCGTGTTAGTGCTAACCTTTGCCCTAACCGTAATATTCGACCTTGTAAAGGCAATTGCGGTTGGTCTTATAGTTCACTATTTAATAGTGCTAATTAAATTTATAATATCAAAACGCAAAGCAAAAAGCGAAGATATAAACCTACGCGAAGAAACCCACGACCCAACATTAGAAAAATAAAACAAACCGCTTAAAATCAAAATTGGGGAAATAATAATGAAAACTTATCTATTTGATTTTGATGGCACACTTGTAGATTCTATGCCCTCTTTCACCGCAGGGGTTATTAAAGAATTAGATAAAAATAATTGTAAATATAATAGCGATCTAATAAAAATAATAACGCCTTTAGGTTTTGCTGGTACTGCCGATTACTTTATTAAAACTTTTGGCTTGAATACGAGCGTAGAAGAACTTATTCAAGCTTTTAAAAATAATATGACAAATGATTATTTTTACACTATACCTGCAAAAAGTAACGTTATAAAGGTTTTAAATAAATTAAAAGATAGTGGTGCAAGTTTAAACGTTTTAACTGCAAGCCCACACGACACTCTTGATGCCTGCTTAAAGCGATTGAATATATTTGATTTGTTTGATAACGTATGGTCTTGCGATGACTTTTCAACAACAAAAGCAAATCCTCAAATTTATAAATCAGTAGCAAAAAAACTTAACGTAAACGTTAACGACGTGTTGTTTTTAGATGATAACTTAAATGCTAACTTAACGGCTAAATCTGCAGGAATGAAGGTTTGTGGCGTTTTTGATGAATCTTCTGCCGATTACGTAGAGCAAATGAAATCTGCTTGCGATTTTTATATTTATAACTTTGACCAATTATTGGAAATAAAATAAATAAGCCAATTCGCATATTTTTTTCTAACGCACAAAATCTTTATGCCGGAATCATAGGTTCGGTTGGAACACTTATTTGGCTTCTTATTAACTATAAGTATTTTAACAATCGTAAACATTTATTCATTTACTAAAATTAATTACAATTAAAAAATTAACCCACCAACGTTTGTAAAAACAAACTTTGGTGGGCTTTTTTATTGGTTAAATTATATCAATCAAATTACATAAATAATGCAGCTGCGCCAAGTAAGCCTGCATCGTTTCCAAGTGTTGCAATTAAAAGTTTAACTGCAGGGCCTTTATTGCCTGCGAAAATTTCGGCGTTTAAAAATGCTTGTAATGGTTTAATTAAGTTATCGCCTTGAGCGCATACACCGCCACCAAGCATAATGGCTTCTGGGCGGAATTCGTTTGCGATGTTAGTAAGCCCAACGCCAAGTTTTTCGATATAACCGTCAACAACCGCCTTCGCGCTACTATCGGTGTGATAATAGTCGAACGAAGTTTTTCCGTCAACCTTATCAAGCGAGCCAACCTGCCACATCAAACTGTTTTTATTTGCTTGCATAGCGCGTTTTGTGTCGCGAATAAGCGCGGTAGCCGAAGCATAGGCTTCTAAACACCCTTTTCTACCGCAAGTACATTGTTCACCGCCTGCAACTATAACGCTGTGTCCAAGTTCTGCGCCAGCCGAGCGATTACCTTCAAAAAGTTTGCCGTCAATAACGATACCGCCACCAACACCCGTGCCTAAAGTGATTAAAACGGTGTTAGAATAATCTTTACCAGAGCCAAATTTAGTTTCGCCAAGAGCGGCAACGTTAGCATCGTTTGCTATTTTAACGTTAATACCAGTTAATTTTTCAACCTCTTCACTAATCATAAAATGTTCCCAGTTAAGGTTGTTTGAATAAACTACTTCGCCCTTTTTGCTATCAATCATACCTGGAACGCCCATACCAACGCCAATAACGTCGCTAGGTTGCATTCCTACTCTTTCAAGAAGTGATAAACATAGGTTTGCAATATTTTTAGCAACTACCCCTGCACCGCCTTCGCTTTGAGTTGGAGTTTTATCTTTTATTATAATATTGCCCTTATCGTCAACGATACCGCCTTTAATAAAAGTTCCGCCAAGGTCGATTCCAAGATAATATTTTCTAATTTCAGTCATAATAATTTCCGCGCTCCCCGATAACGTATATTTAACGTTATTTGCCGAAACAAAATAACTATCGCCCTTATTTATTAGTTCGCCGTTTATTTTTGCGCTACCACTAATACAAGTTAAACAGTTAAAGGTTGAGCCATCAGTTTCAAAAGTTTGTTCACTGCTTAAAGTAAGTTTTTTAACCGTAAAATATTTGCTTACACCAAGTAAATTATCAAGCGAGATAGGTTTATAGCTTTCAAGGTTTGTAACCTTTAATGCCTTATCAACGTGAAGTTCGCGTTGTTTGCCGTTTTTATCAACTCTACCGTAGTCGTAAACCCTATAAGTTAAGTTGCTGTTTTGTTGAATTTCGCAAATCAAACACCCCTTACCGATAGCGTGAATAGTACCCGATGGAATAAAATAACAATCGCCTGCTTTAACAGGATAAAAATTTAAAAGCTGAGTAAGTGAGTTGTTTTTTATAGCGTCTTCATATTCTTTGCTTGAAACCTTGCGGTTAAAACCTAAATAAATCCCCGCGCCTTCTTTCGCTTCAACGATGTACCACATTTCAGTTTTACCAAAACTGTTTTCGTTCTTTAAGGCGTAATCGTCGGATGGGTGAACTTGAACGGATAAATCCCCTTGCGCGTCGATAAACTTAATTAGGATTGGAAAAAAGGTAAAACCGTTTAGGTTGCTTCCTAAATCCTTTTCGCTAACGCATTCTGCTAAGGTTTTACCATTTTCTAATTTGCAAGGTCCATCCTTATGAAAAGATAGTTCCCAACTTTCAGCACAAGGCGTTTTATCGGTTAGTTTGCCGTAACTTTGTTTAAGTTTATTCCCACCCCAAATATTATCCTTACATTCGGGTATAAGTTTACAAATTTGCATATATTTTAGCTCCTTATTTTAGGCTATTTAATTTAAGTTTACAATAAAAAGTGCGTCAATAGGTTGATTATTAAATATTTATACCAAACACTATGCAACTTCTATTTCTAATAAATAACAGCACAAATCAAAAACATTAGTGTTTAAAATAACGTCGTTATTTAGCATTGAATGAACATCACCCTTTGTTGAATAGTAATAAAGTGGAACGTTTGCAGTTGAATGATTTGTTGAGTGATATAACGATGATTTATTTTCAGAATCAATAGAGTTATCAATTTGTTCTACGCTTTCAGCAAGTTCAAGCGCGCCGGTTTCATGATCGGCAGTAACGATAAAGGTATAATCGCCCGTAACTAAGGTTTTTGCTTTTTCAATTGCGTTAGAAAAATCAATAACGTTTTCCATCATATCAAGAATAAGATTTGAATGAGACTTTTTATCAATCTTTGCGCCTTCAATCATTAAAAAGTATGCATTGGGGAAGTTCTTTTCCATAAAGTTAATCGCAAAGGTAGTAAGTTGAACTAGGTTTGGGGTATCATCGGTATTATTGCTTGGCTCAACGTCCGTAAAAGTAGCAAAAATTCTTGGCGCATTTTTAGGCATATCGTAACTTAATTCGCTATACTTTGTTACTAGTGTAACACCTTTTTCGTTCATTCTTTCTATGTATCCAGAATATGAACCCGAGCCAAGTAATAAATCAATAGTACCATCTATTTGCGACATTACAATTGCAGCATCGTTAGTTCTTTTCTTTGAGTGAGCTGAAAATCCTGCAGGGGTTGCGCCTGTTATAAGGTCGGAAGTAACAACACCCGTACCGTACCCGTCATTTTTAGCAAGTTCGGTAATTGAAGGCAATGGCTCACCCCACGCATCAACAGCAACTACGTCGTTTAAAACTCTTGTTCCTGTAGCCATTGCAGTAGCAGCTGCTGCGCTATCGGTTGGTGTATAACCATTATTTAAAGTTGTGCGTGAACTTGTATCAACCATAGTTTTAGTTTCAAAAGAAGTAAAACTTAGTTTTATATCATAATAAAGTTCGGTGTTTGCAATATGATTTTCACCCATACCGTCACCGATAAACAAATAACTTTATGACCTGGCGCTTTTGGGCCTTTATTTGGCTTTTCACAACCAAAGGCGAATAATACGCTAAATGAAAGCACTAAAACTAACAAAAATGAAAACAGTTTTTTCATAACTTTCTCCCATGTTGAAATAAAACTATCCATACTAAATATGATATATATATAATATCATAATAACCGCTTAAAATCAAGCCAAAATAAAAAAAATTATTAAATTGCCTTTTAAATATTTAGTAACAAACAAAAAACGCCCCTATAACGCGATTAACTGTATTTTTATATTAAAAAATCCGCCTTTTTAGGGCGGACTTTATTGGTATAAATGCTTAGTAATTTATTAATTCTTCAAACAGTTTAACTGCGTATTTATCAGTCATACCTGCAATGTAATCAAATATTGCTTGAACGTAAATCTTTTCGCTTTGAATATCTTCATAAATCATTTTGTTGCCATATTGTTCAAGTTTAGATAAATATTTTGCAGGAACTTTATCCTTTGGCATATATTTTGCCAAGAAACTTGCAAATCCACTCATTAAAGTTGGATATTTCTTTTCTTTAGCTTTAAGCGAAGCAAAAACGTTTTCTGAAGAATAAGCGCTATATAAAATTTCAAAAATATCATTTAAAATAAGTTCGGCATACTTTTTAAAAGAGTTAAATCTTTCGTTATCATAAATGTACTTATAGTTAAACTTTTTAATTTCGTTAAGGGTGTACGACATTTCATCCGACAAACATATTCCCTTTTCAGGCGCACTTTGTTCGCAAATATCGTAAATCATATTTCGCATAATCGAGCTTGTATTAATAACCCCGTCTTCATTTAATTTAACAATTTTTGAAAGTTCTTTTAAGGTACTTTCGCTTAAGAAATTAAGGTTAATAGCGTCTTCAATATCTCTACCAACATAGGCAATCTTATCCGAAATTTTTACAACGCAACCTTCAAAAGTTGCAGGATTGTATTCGCCAGGAAGATTAAAATCTTTAAGGTCGATAAAGTTTTTGCGTGGCATTATTTGGTTTATATCCTTTTCGCCACAATGTGAAATAATACCGTCACGCACGGCGTAAGTTAAATTTAAGTTTTTATTTACGTTAGCGTGGTTTGGTAAAAGTTCGATATTATCACAAAAATACAAACTATTCTTTTCGTGCCAAAACTTAGTTCCTAAATATTTTAAGTGAAGTTTGTTAATAACGCTTTCGCCGTAGTGACCGAATGGTGCGTGCCCTAAATCGTGCCCTACAGCTATAGCGCGCGTAAGTTCGGTGTTAAGCCCCAAAGCTTTTGCAATAGTATAGCTTACCGATTCAACGTGCCACACGTGTTCCATTCTTGTACAAATATGGTCGCTTTCAATATTATAAAACACTTGAGTTTTATGCTTTAATCTACGAAAAGCCGTTGAGTGTAAAATACGGTTATAGTCACGCTCGAAAGGCGAACGCAAATCCGACGAACTATTGGCTATAGGGCTTTCTCTTTCAATAAGTTTTTCGTAATTTGGATTTTCGGGCAAAACCGCTACTTTTTTAAATTTTTCTTGTAACATAATATTCCTTTTTCTCACGTTAAAATAAACGCAATTATTGTTGTTATTTTTATAAAAGTTAGCCTTTAGGTTGATTAACGGCACTTTTGTTTTTTTATTATTATAACATAGCTTTTATATTTTTTCAATATTTTTTTAGTGATTTTTTGCTTAAAAACAAAAAAAATAGGCAAAAATGCCTATTTTAACTCGCCAAGTGAGTGCATAACTATTGAACAAAGGGCAATACACGCAGTTTCTGCGCGTAAAATTCGGTTGCCTAAAAATACTCTTTTATATCCTTTTTGCACAGCAATATCGCTTTCTTCTTTAGAAAAACCACCTTCGCTGCCAACAACAATTGCAGTTGTTTTGCAAACTTCGCTTAAACTTATATCGCTTTTATCAGCAAACTCGCAAGCAAAAATTTTAGTGGTTGCACCTTCGCCAAAGGTTAAAGCTTTTTCAAAGTTTTCGGCGTATTCAACGGTCGGAGCAATCGCCCTTCCGCATTGTTTTGCGCTTTCAACCGAAACTCTATTAAGGCGTGATAATTTATTTTCGTTCATATAAGCTGAACTAAATTCAGAAGAAAAAGTTATAATCTTTTTAACGCCAAGTTCAACCGCTTTTTGAACGATAAGTTCGGTTTTATCACCCTTTAAATAACCGCAAATCAGTATAACTTCATTTTTTGCTTCACAGTTATTTTCTTGCTTTTGTATTACTTGGGCATTAAAACACTTTTTTTCAATTTTAGTTATTTGTGCCAAATATTCATCGCCCGAGTTATCGCAAACGATTATGGTTTCACCTTCCTTAATTCTTAAAACGCTAACCGCGTGGCGAAACTCTTCCCCCTCGATTACAAGATTATTTTCAATTTTGTTGGTAAAAAATCTTCTGTATCCTGCCATAATATACCTACTGCACATTATTCTACCATATTATTTTAATATATTTATAAAGCTTTGTCAAACGCTTAATGCTAATTAACTAAAGCTTGCAATAAAAAATGGGCTTTTGAAATTTCAAAAGCCCAAAAAATTATAATTTAGTTAGTCTATAAGGCGATTAACGCACATTAGTTACCGTTTGGGAAAAGTGGTAATTCAAAAAATCCCGAGCATACTTCTTGCGTATATTCTTGGCAAGGTGGAATAGTTGCATAGCCGTAAGAAGGAACTAAAAGTTCTACCTCCATTACCATTTTTAAAATAACAGTAACGCAACAACTTACCGTAAAAGTACCGGTAGTTTCATCAAAAGTACCTTCGGGCGCAACGATAGAAACAACACCTTCAACAAAATAAGGTATAATCGATGGTTCTGGCACGAACATTATAACGTCGCCGGTTAAAGTGGTGGTGCTTTCGGCAGTTCCGGTAACACCGTTAGCATCGGTATAAACAACTTCCATAGGCACGGATAAAGTTACTTGTACCCTTGCAAAATTAGGTCTATCGGTAAGCCTATCGATTTGCACCGACGTTACGGTAGCGCGCGTTGTAGTGCTTTTTGCCGAAACGAAAGTTAACGGATATGTAGGATTTTCAGGAGTAAAAGAAGTTGGCGTTAAAACGATACCTTCTTCTTGCGTTTGTTTAATACAAGCATCGAAAACCTTTTTTGTTTGTATACATACCTTTTCGCAAAGTCCGTTTAAAGGGTTGCCCGTTATTTGACAGGGGCAACGGTCTGACTGAAAATTAGAAAAAAATGACATTTTTTTACCTCCGAATAAATATATCTATTCATTCTAATATATGTTACAATTTACTAATTTTGCCACTATTATATACATTTATATAATATGATTGAAATTTTGTTAACTTTCAAGCTTAATACAGCAACAAAAAAACGCAAAGAAACAAATCTTTGCGTTTTAATTTTGTTTTTATAATGCATTAACCTTTATATTATATTTTTTTAGTAAACTTACACTTTGGATAATTAGAACAACCATAAAATTCACCATATTTTCCCTTTTTTAAAGTTAAATTTCCACCACACCTTGGACAAATACAATTTTTTATATTTCTTTGCTGTTCTTGTATATTCTCAATATGCTCTTTTACTGTCTTTTCAACTTTATTTGCCAATAATGTTTGGTATGCAAATTTCATTTGCTCTTGGTTTAAAACATCATCACCGTTACGAAGAACCATTCTTAATTTATTAAGTGGTATTACATTATCCGCTTCAATGTGATGTGTATTATTTTGAACAAATACGACTAACGAATAAATTGGCAAATTACCCACTATTCTACTTACGTTATAAACGTGCGTTGCATTTTGCTTAACAGGATTATAAAATTTATATTTCTTCTTTCCATAGGCTAAAACCTGAGTCCACTCACGCTGATTTTCAGAACCATATATTCTCCCAGTATAATTTTTAGTTTCTATTACAAATATACCACGACGGTTTATCACAATATGGTCTATCTGGCAGGTCATTTCATTATTTAAAACAGTTAAATCGTTTATAACATATTTTTTATTTTCAATTGTTTTTCCTATAACACTTTTAACTTCAAATTCTCCCATTTTACCAATTGTTTCAGGACTATTAAAATATTTTTTTAGTACAACTACAATAATTAGTAAAACAATAAATGTTATTATAAGAGCTGGCATAATGTAAAGACATCTCCTTTTTTTTATTAACAAATAGAGTATAGCACAGGTTTAAATCTAAATCAAATATATTAACTAAAAAATTATCAAAAAAAACGCAAAGACATAAATCTTTGCGTTTTAATTTTTTTATTAAGAATTATTAGCCTTTCATTTTAGCAACTTGAGCTGCTACTTCATCAGCAAGGTTTTCACTCTTCTTTTCTAAACCTTCACCCATTTCGTAACGAACGAATCTTCTAATAGCAATCTTTTCACCAATTTGAGCAGTTGCATCAACAACTAATTGATTGATTGTTTTAGCAGGATCTTTAACGAATTTTTGGTTTAATAAGCAGTTATCTTCATAATAGCTTTTAATTCTACCTTCAACCATTCTTTCAACGATTTGAGCAGGTTTGCCTTCAGCAATAGCTTGAGCGCGAAGAATTTCTTTTTCGTGTTCTAAAACTGAAGCTGGAACGTCTTCTGGTGAAAGATATTCAGGCTTAGCAGCAGCAATGTGCATAGCGATATCGTGAACTAAAGCTTTGAATTGATCGCCACGAGCAACGAAGTCGGTTTCGCAGTTAACTTCAACTAAAACACCGATGTTACCATTCATGTGAATGTAGCTGTCAACGATACCTTCAGCAGCGATTCTGCCAGCCTTTTTAGCAGCCTTAGCAATACCCTTTTCGCGAAGATAGTCGATAGCTTTTTCCATATCGCCGTTAGTTTCGTTTAAAGCGGCTTTACAATCCATCATACCTGCGCCTGTTCTTTGGCGAAGTGTCATTACGTCTTTAGCGGTAAAACTCATTTCAATTCTCCTTTAACTATAAATATAAATTACTTAGATTCTTTAGCTTCAACAGCTGCTACAGCTTCTTCAGCAACAGCATCTTGTTCAGCAACTTCTTCAGCGCTTACTTCAACTTGAGCCATAGAAGAAACTTCTTCGTGAGAACGCTTAACAGCATCTTCACCTTGTTTAGCTTCGATAACGGCATCAGCAATGATTGAAGCAAGTAATTTTACTGCGCGGATAGCATCATCGTTACCAGAGATAACGTAATCAACCATATCAGGGTCGCAGTTTGTATCAGTTACAGCAACTACAGGGATACCAAGTTTTCTTGCTTCCTTAACAGCAATATCTTCACAGTTAGGGTCAACTACGAACATAACGCCAGGAAGATTTCTCATTTCTCTGATACCGCCTAAGTTTGTTTGTAATTTGTCTCTTTCAGTTTTTAAAGCGATAACTTCTTTCTTTGGAAGTAAATCGAAATCGCCCATTTTTTCCATTTGGTCAAGCTTGTTAAGTCTTTCAACTCTTGAACGGATAGTTTTGAAGTTTGTTAAAGTACCACCTAACCATCTTGAGTTGATGTAGTACATACCACATCTTTCAGCTTCTTGTTGAATAGCTTCTTGAGCTTGTTTCTTAGTTCCTACGAAAAGAACTGACTTGTCTTGCTTAACTGCATCTACAACGAATTTGTAAGCTTCTTCAATTAAACCAACAGTGATTTGTAGGTCGATAATGTGAATACCGTTTCTTTCGCCATAAATGTACTTACGCATTTTTGGGTTCCATCTTCTTGTTTGGTGACCAAAGTGAACACCAGCTTCAAGAAGTTGTTTCATACTTGTTACTGCCATAATGTTTTCCTCCGTTTAATCCTCCTCGAATTTCCCTTTTCCGCGGCAACGGATAGGACATGGGTGACCGAATTCCCGTAGATAAGTGAATTTTGGAACAACGAAATCACCGAAACGCGAGTGCGAATTTTTCAACCCTATTATATTAACATATTCAAAGTCAATTTGCAACTATTTTTTACCTTTATTTATAAAATAAATAAGCTTTTTGCTAAAAACAAAGCGACTTTTTAGCTAAAAAACCAAAAAGTCACTAAAAAAACATATTTTTAATATCGCATCTTTAATAAACAAAGTTCAATTAACCGTTTGCCACTGCAAAGCTTTAATAAATAACACTTGTAAAATTTCTAAAAATTGTAAAGGCAATTAAAGCAAACAAATAGCCGTATAAGAATAAAGAATAGCGTTTAGGATAAGCTATTATTTTTTTGTTTGCAAACAAATTAACGGTTAGCGTTAAAATTAAGTAACCTAAAATAGGAAGCGTGCAAACGAAAAACGCGTGATAATAAAACGCGCCCTTAAAATCAAAATGCATAAGCGAATAAATGCTTCTTGTAAGCCCACACGAAGGACAATGAATTACGCTTTTTTGATGAATTAAAAAGCCGTAAATATCGTTATCTATAGGGTTGGCGAAATATAAATATATTGCAAAAAGCGCGCAAAATAAGTAAAATAAAATTATCGTTATCCTTATTGCAATAATTTTTTTGTTAGATTTCATTAGCGTTTAAAAATGCCCTTGATAAAATTAAATAGGTTGATAATCGCGCCGTTATTATGGTCAAAACTTGAACTATCACTGCCGTATAAATCCCCCGAAGCGCTCTCCCATGCACTTTCAAAAGCCTTCATAAATTCTTCAAAAAATGTACCGAATAAAGATACTACCGAAAGAAAAATCAATAGTGCAAAAGCCAACGCGAAAGAACAAAGAATGATACCGGCTACAGCAAAACCATTACCTTTTGATTTTTGTGAAACAATACTTAAAATTAAGCCTATTAACGAGCAAGGCAAAGCAATATACCAAGCACAGCAAAGAACCATACTAACAATGCCCAAAACCATACCGGCAATGCCTAATCCCTTTCTTTCCTTTTTTTGATTATTCACACCGTAATCGCTTGCATAATTATCGCTGTCTGAAGTGTAGGGATTAAAGTTTGAAGTATATGGATTAGGGTTTTCGTAGGGATTAACGTCGGCATACGGCGAATTATCCTTATTTTCGTTTTCATTTGGTTGTTCGTTTTCATTTTTTGTAATATTTTCTTCAAATTGATTATCGTTTTTAAATTCTTCCATAATAGCTCCTTTTATCACTATAATTAAGTGTATTTTTCTATAGTATTTTTAATAACTTTTTTTATCATTAACTAAACTTAGTTATCTTCTTTAACTTTTTTTAGCAATCTTTTTTCTATAATACACAGCGGTTATCAAAAAAGTTACTACGATAACGAATGAAAAGAAATAAACGTAGTAAATTTTATCTATTTTCATATATAAAAATTGCCCAAAAGTAAGTTCTTTTCCTTCAATTGAACCTACGTATCTAACCGCGCAACTGCCCGTTTGAGTTTCAAAAGCAATAAAAAGCAAGGTTTCATCGTTAAACTCAGGTAGCTTTATACTTTTTTCAGCAAGTGGCACGTTGGTCGAATATACAGTATCGTAATGTTTAAAATCTGCATTTTTAAAATCTTCAATGGTTATACCCGATTTGCCAGTTTCAGCAAGGCGTTTAAGCCTATCAGTTGAGCGAATTGCTAATAAATGAGCTGTTCCAGATTTAACGTCGCTATTCCATAACAAATAGTTATTACCATCCAAAAACTTAGATATTTGTGTGCTTTTTGCGTTTAAAATAGGCATTGAACTTTGTTTTTCGGGTAATGAAACGTTAAATTTAACGCATTTTCTTTCTCTATCTATCGTTATATTCGATAAAACTATGCCGCTATTTTTTCCGTCTGAATATAAAAGCGCAGTTTCGCTATCGTTAAATTCACTTGAAATCAAACTGTTAGCCGTTTTGTTTTTATCGGCGTTGCCATAAGTTGTCATATCATATTTCCCGCTTGCAATAACCGAAATAGATGCTCTACTTCCTAAAAGCGCATACGAATCGCCAAGCGGTGAATTAAGAACCTTTGTCGAGTTAGGATTTCCAACCCTATAAACGTAAACCTCATCCTTTCCGTACATATTGCCATAATCGGTGTTACCAAGTTCACCCGCACTGTTGTAATATGCCGAAGTTGGATTAACCCTATAAACTATAAGCCCATCGTCAGAAAGTTCACAATCAAATGGATCTTTTAAGGTTGCAAACGATTTTGACCTAAATTCAAGCATAAAATAATCGCCTGTTTGATGATAATCTGATAAAATAATTTTTGCAACCGTTGGCGTATCCTTTTCGTAAGTAAGCGGTAAGGTGTATTCACCGCTGTCGTTAATATAAAGTATATCGTCAAAAGTTAGCCAACCCATTTTATAGCGAATATAGCCGAGCATATTTTGTGGTACAACCGTAGTGCTACCCATTAGATCAAACTCGCCTACCGATTGATATGAAAAGTTTTCGTATGAATAATAGTCCGAAAGACCCAATGTGTGCATCATTTCGTGAGCTAAAATTCCAACGTTATACAAATCGCGTTCCTCATTTAAAATTACGTTATTATTGTCACCTATGCGATTTGAAACAATACTGCTTGCTGAAATCAAATTGTAAGCCGATAAATACCCAACGCCCAATTTTAGTAGCGGTAAAGATTGATATTCTTGTTTTTTATCGGGTTCGTAGTAATAGTAATTTATAAGTTTTTCGGTAAAAGAATGACTGTTGCCCATATGTGGCCACAAAATGCTTCCCCAACTGCTATCTGCCAAAAAGTCGGTTATTATAACCAAACTATCAACGTTGCCATCATCGTTAAGGTCGCTATCATAGTTGCGTTCAATATCTAACGCATCAACAATTTCGGTTAACAATACTTGTTCGCGATATGCTGCGTCGATATGTTCCTTTGCACCAACCGTTTGCGGAGAAACTGGCCTACCGTTATCGTCAAAATACCTGTTATCGTATCCTTCGGGGTTAACTTCTAAATATCTTCTGCTATTCCACTCATAGCGCGGTTTATAGTATTCAACCGAGTGCGTTGAGTGAACGCATAAGTCACCATTTTTAGGCTTTAAAATTTTTGTAGAAAGTTCAAGTTTATCCCTACTTTGATAAAGTAAATAATTTTTAACGCTAACCGAAGAAGTTTCGTACATTTTATAAATATCTTCTTCAAAGTTTTCGTTAAAAGAAGGGTTTTCATCAAAACTTAAAAACACCACCAAATTTTGAATGCGACCTGCACCCGACAAATATTCATTTGCGCTTACCTTATTATTATTAAAAGGCAAGCATAGCAAAAAAGTTGTTATCGCGATTAACATCGCAAAAAAATTTTTTCTTTTCATATTTTATATTGTATCATATTTGTTTACAAAAGGCATTAAAAATGCTATAATATTTTTGAAAAAAATAAAAATTTTTTAGGACATAGTTATGGATCTTTCACTTTTTTATGGTAAAAATTACCCTCAAGAAAAGAACGATAGAGCTAAAAAGCTTTACGACTGTTTTGTAAAAGCAGAAGGAAAAGCACCCGAATACGTTCTTTCTTCACCAGGTAGAGCCGAAATTTTAGGTAATCATACCGACCACAATCACGGAAAAGTTATGGTTGCGGCGATTAATTGTGATATTTTATGTTTTGCTTCAAAAACTAACGATAAAAGCATAACCCTTCATTCCGAAGGTTATCCACCCATCAAAACTTGTGTAACCGATAATCAAGTTAATGAAAAAGAATACGGTACTTCTACCGCATTAGTTAAAGGGGTTTGCACCAAACTTCGCGAATTAGGTTACGAGTTCGGTGGTTTCGTTGCCTACAATACTTCTAATATTTTTAAGGGCGCAGGAGTTTCTTCTTCGGCTGCTTTTGAAGTTTTAATTTGTGAAATTATTAACCTACTTTACTTAGACGGCAAGTTAGACCCTGTAACCAAAGCAATAGTTTCACAATATGCAGAAAACGTTTTCTTCGGTAAACCTTGCGGACTACTCGACCAAAGCGGTATTGCCTTAGGCTCGCTTTCTAAACTTGACTTTAAAAATCCAACAAACCCTGAAATTAAAACTTTTGCTCCGCCAACCGGTTATACCTTGGTTATTACAAACACTGGCGGTGACCATGCAAAACTTACGGCGCACTACGCCGCTATTAGAAGCGAAATGGAAGAAGTTGCGGGATTTTTCGGTAAAAAAGTTCTTCGCGAGATTGAAGAGAGCGAGTTTTTACAAAATATTCATCTTTTAAAGCAAAAGTTTTCATCACGTGCAATTTTAAGAGCAATTCACTTCTATAACGAAAACAAACGCGTTGATTTAGCCGAAAAAGCAATAGAAGCAGGCGATAATTTAGCCTTTTTAGAACAAGTTTCCGCAAGTGGGCAAAGTAGCGCTTCGGTTTTACAAAACTGCTACGTTCCCGGTCAATGCGAACAACCCGTTATGTTAGCGGTTGAACTTAGTAAACAAATTACCAAAAAAAGTTTCTTTAGAGTTCACGGCGGTGGATTTGCAGGCTCGATTTTAGCCTTCGTTCACAATGACGAACTTTGCTCTTATACTTCTGTAATGAAAAAAGTTTTTGGTGAAGAAAACGTGTTTACTGCTCAAATTAGAAGCACCGGCACTTGCGGTTTTAAACTATAAAACAAACTATAAAAACTACTTTTTTCTACAAAAAAACTTAATATTCGACAAAAGGTCGCCACGCTTTTATTATATAATCTTTATATAATTTACATGGCGGTTTTTTTATGAAAAATTTAACTTATAAAAGTGTTTTAAAATATCTTTTTTGCACTCTACTATTTTACTTTGCAAACAATATAATAAAAGGTGTTCCCTTTTCAATAAGTTTGCTTACTGCATTTTTAAATTATAACTTTTCGCTTTTAACGGTAACTATAATTTTTTGCATAGTTAATTTTATATCTTTTTCAACTTCTCAAGCATTTTCACTTTTTATAAGCGCTTCTTTTTTACTTATGGTATTTGCATTATATAAAAGAAAAAAACGCGCTGTAAAAGGAGAGTTAATAGTTTATTTAATTATAGCTTTAATACCCTATTTGCTTTTTGATTTTAACGGCAGTATTTATACAAAACTTGCCTATAGCGCGATTATCTATGCTTTTGCGGTTATTTTTAATCTTTTTATAAAAGTTATTTTAGTTAATCAATTTAAATTAAAAAGCGATATTTACGAAAAAATAGCTTTTGCTATTTCAACTGTTGTTTTATCCTTTGGTTTAATCAGCGTTACTTCCTTTAACTTTTATAAATTTATAGTTTTAACGGCTACGCTATTTTTTTGTAGCTTTTACAAAAACACCAAAGCAGTTATACCTACTTTTGTCCTTGCGCTTAGCTTATCGGTTTTTAGCAGAGATTTTTCACATATAGCCGTTTTTGAAATTTTATGCATTACCGCCTTGATTTTTATAAAAGTTAGTCGTTTTTGGTCGGGAATAAGCGTAATTTTACTAACTTTTGCGATATCCTATTTTTGCGGTGAACTTAACGATTTTAAATTTATCGATTACTTTTACTATTTTGCGCCAACAATAATATTTTTGTTTATACCGCAAAAAGTCCTACTTTATTTTGAAGAAAAAATTACCAAATTCGGCGAGCCCCTTATAACACGTGAAATAATAAACATAGAACGGGGCGAACTATCACTAAAGTTAAATAATTTAGCTCAAACTTTTAGCGAGCTTGAAAATAGCCTTGATGGATTTGATAAAATCTTTCTTACTAAAGAACATTTAGTTCAAAAAATTGCCGACGAAATTTTATTTAGCGTTTGTAGCGAATGCAATCATTATAACACCTGCAATCAAAAAAACAAACCCGAAAAAGAACATTTAGTTAAACTTATAAATATAGGTATAACCAAAGGAAAAGTAACGTTAATCGACCTATCGCGCGACTTTTCGGAATATTGCTATTCTGCCACAAATATGCTTAATCAAGTAAACAAACTACTTGAATCCTATAAGGAAAAAACAACGGAAATTAACGAGAGTACAACCTTAAAAAACACCTTACAACTTGAATCGCACGCTCTTAGCGAAGTTTTAAAACATCTTGCGTTTGAATTGTCGCATAAAATAGAATTCGACAAACTAAAAGAGCGCCTTATTTTTGAAAGTTTAGTTAGCGTTGGGGTTATACCAAACCAAATATTATTTATTGAAGACAAATATCACATTATTTTTGATAAGCAAAAAATTGTTTTTTCTAAACTTGCTCAAATACTTTCATCTACCCTTAACGAACGCATATCACTAATTACTAAAAGTGATATAGGCGACAAAGTGCTAACTATTTTTTCAAAATCGCCAAAACTCGACGCTTGTTTTGGAATTGCTACAACTCCTAAAGAAGGTTGCGAATATAGCGGAGACTGTCACATGCTTACCAAAATAAATAACGGCAAGTTTATGGTAACTCTTTGTGACGGCATGGGAAGTGGAAAAAGCGCACAAATAAATTCAAGCCTTGCAATTTCGCTATTTGAAAACTTTTATAAAATTGGCCTAACTAATCAAAACGCAACGAATTTATGCAATAAACTTCTTTCAGTTTGCACAAGCGAAAGCTTTTCAACTCTCGATTGTGCAATTTTCGACCTTTATGAAAAGACCGTTAACGTAATTAAACTTGGCGCAAGCTATGGCTTTTTAATATGCGACGATGAAGTGAAAATATTAGAAAACAATTCGCTACCACTTGGTATTTTAGAAGAAATTACACCTAATTATTACACCTACCCCATAAAATCAGGAGATTTACTTGTTGTTTTATCCGACGGAGTTTCCGACGCATTCTTTTCAAGCACTGATATGATTGATTTTTTAACTGCAAACAAAAGTAAAAATCCACAGGTTTTGGCAAGCAAATTAATGTCGCACGCTATTCAAAATTACGGTGGCAAAGCAAAAGACGATATGACTGTAATTGTTGTAAAAGTGTACTAATAAATAGATGTTTTTTTAATAACTAATTCTTATTAAAAAATAAAAATACCCCTTCAATTTAGCAAAATTAGGTCATACTTGCAAAACAAAATTTGCATTTATATGATATAATTATATTGCGTTTGGTAAAGGGGGTATTTATGGAAATAATCAATTTACTATCGAAATACAGTGTTGACTGTGTTGCAACGGCTATTTTTGGAGCAATACTAATATTAGCCGTTAAAAAAAACTATGCTTTGAACGAAAAAGCGAATAGACTTCTTCCCTTTTTGGTTGCTTTTTTAGTATATGCGATAGCTTCACTAATTGGGCTAATCGATATTAGCGCGGTAATGAGTAAAAGCATGACTGCGGGTGGTTTATCTACCGTGCTTTACGCCTTTTTAGGTGGATACTCGTTAACAAAGGAAGAAGAACTTAAAAAACTTATGAACACCGTTTTAAAGTCGGTACTACACGAAAATCAAATTGCTAAGGTTACCGAAGAAATTATAAACGGGCTTATGAGCGAAAGCGACGACCAGCTTATTACAGTAAAAATAAGCGAACTTATTAAAACTCATTCGGTTAACGAAATTAGTGAAGAAAAAGTTTATGCAATTACAACCATATTCGTAAACGCATACCATTCGCTCGCTTTAAAAACAAAATAATAGTTCAAAAGCAAAAAAAACCGTCGGTTTAAAACCGACGGTTATTTTTTTTGTATTGTTCGTTCGGTCGCTCCCTACCGATTATCCTATACGATAATTACTTAACGTTTTGAACTCTGAAATAAGTAAGAACTAAAGCAGCAACTAAAACTACAGGAGTAACAATCCACTTAACTAACCAACCACTACCGCTGAAGCAGAACATGATGATCATTAAGAAAGCAAGAGCAGCGATGCATGCTAAGCATACGTCGATAATGCAAACTTCTGCTTTTTTAAGTTTTAAAACTGTGAATACAACACCTGCAACAACAGCTGCACAACCAACTGCAAATAAAACCCAGAATAAAGGTGCAACAGCATGGATTAAAGCACTGAAAGCGTTAGTAGCTTCTAAAGTGATAGCAATAGCAAAAGCTACAGCAACAACAACTGCAGGAATGATCCAACCAAACTTTTTAAAAGTTTTAGCATAGTATTGTCCAATCTTTTTTAACATATTTCTTCTCCTATTATTTACTTCGTAAGTTTTATCGTCGGAGCGAAGACGAAATGTTTACAAAGTTTATTATTTTTATAACCATTTGGTTATCGACTCTATTTTAGCCTCTTACCCCCTTAAAGTCAAGTAAATTTAGTCGAATTTTTAAAAAAAATGTATTTTTTTAATTTTTTTTTGAAAATTTAATAAAATTTTAAGGTAATTTTAAAGAAAGACGTGTATAATGACCAATTGTATAATTATAATTAGTGGTGTACCTTGTGGTATATAGTTAATTTTTTAATCGCATTATAATTAGCCTTAAAATATTATTTGGTTATAGTTTATTTTAAAGTTAAGGGAATAGTCGGCACTTAGGTGTGATGTTGTCAACAGCTCGGTTCGTCCTGGCTTCATCTTAAATGACGAGACTTATCTGCTTTTGCATGGTAAAAGCAAATAGGTCTTTTATTTTTGCAAAAAGTATCGTTTAAGAGGTTTTATTATGTCACGTTCAACAAACCTAAAACTACGTATATGCCAAGCTTTTAAAAAGAGATTAAGCGTTAGTTCTTTTAAAGATATTACCGTTTCATCCCTTTGTATTGAGTGTAAAATTAACCGAAAAACTTTTTATAACAATTTTGAAGACAAGTATAAGCTTGCATTCTATCTTTTTGAAAGCGAGTTTATAGATTCTACTAGCCAAAAAAATGTAGACCTCTTTGAAAATCTTGAGCGCCTTTGTTATTATTTAGAAAGCAACAAAACCGTTTACAAAAAACTTTTTTCTTATGGAGAACAATCGGATTTTATAAGCGCGTTTAAAAATTATTTACTCAGCTTAGTTAAAAACGCTAATTGTAAAGATAGTAAAGTGAATTTAACCTTTTTAATAAACGCTTTAACCGCGAATTTTTACGAATGGTTAATAGCAAGCGAGAATATTGACTATACTAATTTTTACTTACAACTACAAGTTTTTTTACAAAACTTTTTTTAAGCGCTTAAAAGGCGCTTTTTTTATTTGCAAAAAGTCTTTTGAATTGTTATACTTATTATATATATGCGTAGAAAAAATAAAATGACACAACCCGAAAGATATTATTCATTTTCAAGCTATTTAAAACAAACCTTTGGCAAAAAAATTTATAAGCTTAGTTTCGACGGTGGTATGACCTGCCCTAACCGTGATGGAAAAATAGGAAGGAAAGGCTGTGTTTTTTGTAGCGAGGGCGGTAGCGGTGACTTTGCTGTTAGCCTAAACTGTGGGATTGATTTAGCTATTGAAACCGCTAAGCAAAAGGTTGCCAAAAAAACAACCGAAAACAGCGGTTATATTGCTTATTTTCAAAGCTATACCAACACTTATGCAAGCGTTGACCGTTTAAAAGAACTATTTTTACCACTAATTAAACGTGAAGAAATAGTTGCTCTTTCAATAGGCACAAGACCGGATTGTTTGCCCAACGAAGTTGTTTCTTTAATAGGCGACCTTTGTAAAATTAAACCTGTTTTCGTTGAGCTTGGGCTTCAATCTATTCACGAAAGCACGGCTCAATTTATAAGACGTGGTTATGAAAGCAAAATTTTTGACGATGCTGTGCAAAAATTAAACGCAGTTGGCGCAAAAGTCGTAGTTCACTTAATTTTAGGCTTGCCTTATGAAAATGAACAAATGATTTTACAATCGGTTAAACATATTTCAAAGTTAAATATTCACGGTGTTAAGCTTCAACTTTTACACGTTTTACAAAACACCAATCTTTGCGATTTATATAATAACGGTATTTTTGAAACTTTATCATTAAACGAATACATCGACTTACTTGCAAAATGCGTTGAACTTTTACCGCCCGATATGGTAATTCATAGGCTTACGGGCGATGCGCCAAAAAGTATTTTAGTAGCTCCCAAATGGTCGGCAAATAAAAAAATGGTTTTAAACTCAATAACTAAGCGCTTTAACGAACTTAACGTAATACAAGGCAAAAATTTTAATAAAGAATAACTAAACCTAAAAAAACGCAAAACAGATGAAAAACTTCATTTGTTTTGCGTTTTTAGTTGGTCTATAAGCGCATTATCGGCACTTTCGCCATTATTTTTTAATAACCTTACAATTTGCGTTCCAACCCAAAGCACACGCAGGATTAGCCTCTTTACTAAGTGTTATAGTGCAATTTTTAACCCCTAAAAACACTCTTTCACCAATTTGCTTAACAGAAGCGGGAATTTTTATTTCACTAAGATTTTCACACCCCTGAAAAACCGAATTTTCAACATTTTCAACACTAACTGGAATATTTATTTCGGTAAGGTTATAACAATTGGCAAAAAGGTTGTTTTTTAATACTTGCACACCCTTTGAAAATTTAACGCTTTTCAAATTTTTACAATCTGCAAAAGCATACTCTTCAATAACTTTAACGTTTGGTGGAATAACTAAATTTTCTATACCTGTTTTTGCAAAAGCGCCCGCGCATATTTTTACAAGCGTTTTAGGAAAAATAACTTCTTTAAGTTCGCTTCTATCGCAAAAAACGTGTGGGGCAATCGATTTAGTACCACTTGGAATTTCAAATCTTTGCATTTCGCGACCAACGTAAACCAATTCGCCGTTAAGCACGTGAAAATCGTCGCAATAGTAGTTCATACCATCTTTACCCCTACTTTTCAAGGGTTTTAAAGGCGTTGACATAACTTTTGCAATCCAACTGTCACTATGATCATAATTTGTATTCTTAGCATCTTTTGCAAGCCAAAAAGGATCGCCCATTCCTTCCCAACCTTCTTCAAAACCCATTGGCTCGAAGGTGTGTTCGCACCTTACTATTAAATTTTTAATTCCGTCAAACGCACCCGAGCCAATATTTTTAACCGATAAAGGTATTTGCACTGGATAAACCGAACTACATCCCCAAAAGGCATTTTCGCCAATAGTTTCAAGCGTTTTATTAAAATTTATCATTTTAATACTTTCATCGCCAGAAAAAGCCCCGCGCGCAATACTCTTAAGCGACGTTGGAAAGTTAATATCAACTAAGCTTTTACAGTTTGCAAAAGCGTATTCACCAATGTTTTCAACTGTATTTGGCAAGTATGCAAAAACCAACTCGCTGTTATTGTAAAATGCCCTTGCTCCAATTTCCTTAACCCCTTCGGGAATAAAAACTGCGTTTTCATTACCAAAATATTTAATAAGTTTGCCCTTTTCGATCACAAAAGAGTTATTGTCCTTTAAAACTTGGTTTTTATTTACTTTTTTGGTTAAAATATTATTGTTTACAGCAGTAGGATTATTCTTTTTAATCTTTTGGTTATCTTTTGTAATAATATCGTTAACCCAATTAAAAACAACTTCAAAAGCATCCTTTTCGCTAAAATGATTGGTATTTTGAAAAATAACGTGCAATCTTTCGGGTGGTAAAACACATTCGTTTAAACAAAAAACTTTAGCATATCCAAAATTTGCCCCATTAAAAAACCTTTGATAAAAAGCGTTTACAAGAGCATAAACCGAAGCCGTTTTTAAAATAGCGCCAACGCTATCCGTTTTAATTTCGCCATCGGTAAGCAGTAGGAATAACCTGCTTTTTGATGCTATTTCCACCCTATGTTTATCGTGCACTAAATTATTAAAATTCGACCTACAATTTATTCCCCTTTCGGTAAGAAAATTAAATAGCGCGCTTGATTTTTCATATATACTTTTATTGTGCAATTTTCCTGCGCAACAAATATATAAATCACAAATAAAATTATCGCTCATTTTATATCCAACAAAAAATAATAATATTAAGCATTTAAGCCTATATTTAGTTTATCAAATACTTATAAAACTGTCAACTATTCTTAAAAGATTTACTAATAATACACTTTTTAAATATAATATACTTAAAAACGACAAAAAGTTAGGCAATAAATCAAAATTTGTTTACCAAAAATTTACTATGTTTAGTTTAAACTTTTTCTATAATTATTTTTTAAAATAGGGTTAGTATATGTTAGAATTAAAAAATATCACTAAAAATTATTACGTTGGCGATACCGTTGTTGAAGCCTTAAAGGGCGTTTCGCTTTCTTTTAGAAAAAGCGAATTTGTTTCAATATTAGGCCCTTCTGGCTGTGGCAAAACCACCCTACTTAACATTATCGGTGGGCTTGACCGCTATACCGCGGGCGATATTATTATTGACGGCATTTCTACCAAGCTTTATTTAGATAAAGACTGGGACGCTTATAGAAACCACTCAATCGGCTTCGTTTTTCAAAGCTACAACCTTATTCCCCACCAAACGGTTCTGGCAAACGTTGAACTTGCGCTTACCTTATCGGGGGTTGCTCCTACAGAAAGGCGTGAACGCGCCATTAAAGCGCTTGAAAAGGTAGGTCTTGCCGACCAAATTAAAAAATTACCAGCGCAACTTTCAGGTGGGCAAATGCAAAGGGTTGCTATTGCGCGCGCAATCGTTAACGACCCCGAAATTATTTTAGCCGACGAGCCTACAGGCGCACTCGATACCGAAACTAGCGTTCAAATAATGAATATTTTAAAAGAACTTGCAACCGAACGATTGGTTATTATGGTAACTCATAACCCAGAACTTGCAAAAGAATATTCAACCCGTATTATCAATTTAAAAGATGGGCTTGTTAAAGACGATTCTAATGTTTTTGCTTACACTAGCGAAGAGCGCGACAAGGAACAAGAAAAAAGCCTTGAAGAAGCAAAGAAAACTCGCGCTAATCGTTCAATGAGTTTTAAAACCGCCCTTCAACTTTCACTTAAAAACTTAGGCACAAAAAAGGCAAGAACGTTACTTACTTCTTTTGCCGGCTCGATAGGTATTATAGGTATTGCGTTAATTTTATCTCTTTCGGCAGGTTTTTCAACCTATATAAATAACGTTCAACGCGATACGCTATCTAACTATCCCGTAACTATTAGCAACGCTTCAATGGATATGACGAGTTTTGTAACCGCATTTATGGGCGAAGCTGAAAATGTAAACGACCTTGAAAAATATCCTGAAACCGAAAGTTTATCGCCTAACCCTATGCTTGAAACGCTAATGAGCGGTTATTCACAAAGTTTAGGTTCAAACGACCTATCTTCATTTAAAAAATATCTTGATGAAAAGAAGGAATTACTTGACAGTAATCGAATAAGCACTATTCAATACGGCTATAGTTTTAATTTGAATTTATTCCAAAAAGAAGGTACTTCATATAAACAAGTAAATGAAATCGGTCCGATGGAATATTATATGCCCGAAAATATCGGCAGTACTTTAATGAATTTATTCCAACCATATTACACAAGCTTTAAAGCAATGATGAGCACAAACAACAGTTGGGCTGAAATGCTTGGTAGCGATAAACTTTTAAAGGCTCAATACGATTTACTCGCAGGCGACTGGCCAACTATGGAAAAACCAAAAAACGGAGCAAACTGGCCTCTTTTAGTTGTTGTTGATGAATATAACCGCATACCAGACTACGCTCTTTATATGATGGGACTTTTAAGCGACGACGACGTTAGATATATCTTTACAAGAATGGCGTACAATATGCAGTATGCAAACAATAAAGAACTTGTTGATGCTAAGCTAAAAGAAACCTTCCCAAATTATCAACTTACTACTTCGCTTTCTTTTAATGATATAATTGGTAAAAAATATAACGTAATATTAAACGGCGAGCTTTACGAAGAAGATGAAAGTAAACGCCAAACCATTGAAGGCGTTAACTTAACGGCATATAAGTTAATTTCAACCGATGACTTAAAAACTTTACTTGACAAACAAGAAGTTACTCTTGAAATTGTTGGTGTAGTTCGCTTAAAAGAAGGTACTGCAGGCGGTTCTCTTTCAAAAAATATGTATTACACCCCTGCACTTACCGAATATTTACTTGATAAAACACAAACACTTGATTCTGTTAAAGCACAACTTTCACTTATCGATATATCTATTAGCAATATAAAAGGCTCATGGGATATATTACAAAACACCTTTACAATTGATAACAATGCCGAACTTTCAAATACGCTTTACAGATTAGGTATTGCAGATAAATCAACCCCGTCAAGTATTTCGATTTACCCTGCAACCTTTGAAGATAAGGATTACGTAATTCAAATAATTAACGATTACAACAAGGGTAAAGACGAAAGCGAACAAATCAAATATACCGACTATTTAGGTATGATGATGGATTCAATAACCGTAATTATAAATGCAATCACTTACGTTCTAATCGCGTTCGTTTCAATTTCTTTAATAGTTTCTTCAATTATGATAGGGGTTATAACCTACATTTCAGTTCTTGAACGAACAAAAGAAATTGGTGTGCTTCGTGCAATGGGTGCTTCAAAACGCGACGTAGCGCGCGTATTCAACGCCGAAACTGCTATTATCGGCTTTGCTTCGGGTATGCTTGGTATAACCATTACCGTTTTATTAAACATTCCTATAAGCTTAATTATTAAATCGCTTACCGCAATTGCAAACGTTGCATCACTACCGCTTGCAGGTGGCATCGCGCTTGTTTTAATAAGCGTTACGCTAACTATAGTTGCAGGTATTATTCCTTCAAATATGGCTTCTAAAAAAGACCCTGTTATCGCACTTAGAAGTGAATAATATTTATTAAACGCTTTTTTAAACAACATAAAAACCACGCTATATATTGATTAGCGTGGTTTTTTAATTTTTATATAAATACTTAATTAAGCAAAATATTCAATTATTCCGCTTGCAAATAAAAGTTCGTAAGCGGTTTTATTTTTTATAAGATATGGCGTTAAGTTAAGCGCGATAGCTCGCTCTTTGGCGTTGTAATGCTCTACCGTATATTTTCTGCCACCAAACTCTTTTTTTAAAATTTGCGCTTCATTTTCAAGCTCTAACAAATAATTATCTAATAGCTCAATAACTTTTTTGTCCTTATAAATCTTTTGCTTTATCGCATCAATTTCGTTATCGCTTAAATAGGCAGTTTTGGGTAATGAATAATCGAGCAAACAACAATCGCTCATAAGCTTGTTAATTTGTTCCTCTTGAATTGCAATACCGCATCTTTTTAAAAGAAATGAAGTGTCGTTTGTAAAATAAAATTTATAAAGCCTTAATATCATTTTGTAAATTAAATATTCCCGTTCCCCGCGAAGAGATAAGCTATAGTTTAATTTAGCTAAAACTTCACCTGCAACCGACGGAATATATTCAACGCCCGAAAGATGCTCGTAAACAATGCTTAAAAGGTGTGAAATTACAAGATATACTATTAAATGCGTTTGTAAGTATTTTTGCAAATACTTTTTACTTTCATCAAGTATGTTTTCGATTTGTTTTTTGTCTTTATCCCCTGTTATAGCTTGATTAACAGCTATTTCAACACTTAAAATCTTGCGCGCCAAAATTCTTCTAACACAATCGACAAAGGCGCTTCGATTACATTTTGCAAGAATTTTTTCATCCAATAAAACAACTCTGTTATCAACAATTTCAAGCGCGTGTTTTATAAAAAACTCATAATTAAAATCAAGTGGTAAATAAATTATTTTCACCTTTTTAGCTTGATATTTTTTACAAACAAGCATTGCAAGCTCTTCGCTTCCAGTTACGATAACCGTACCAACGCTCGTTACCGAAGACAAAAGCACGTCGAGTTCGTTTTCGTCCAGCTTTCCGTCGTTTAAACAAAAACTAATAACTTCGCGAGCGCCCAATACCCCTTTGATGTTTCCTGCTAAAGCAAACCAACCACTATTAAAACAAAGGTTTATTATAGCCCCATCATCGTTAATAAGCGAGGGCAAAAGCTTTTCAACCGAACCGCAAACAAGATTATTTTTTGGTATAAAATTTGCGGTAGAATTTTCCACCGCAAAAGCAAAATCGTTTTTCATATTATAGTTGTTTTTTACCGATTTGAGCATAAATCAATAATCTTTGCTTAAAATCGGCAACCTTACTAATAGTTTTTTGTGTATAAAGCCCATCTTCTAAATTATTTAACGCGCTTACGTAATTACCAAGTAACGCATAGGCACACTTTTCAAGATAGGGCTTAATGGTCTTTGGCGCTAAACTTTCAAAATGATCGCGTGGGTATTCAACCCTTTCGTTAAATATTATAAGCATTTCGTGATTTTCGGCAAGACTTACAAACTCTTCAAGTAGTTTTTCACTTAAATTGTTAGCGCTAATAGAAAGGGCGTTTATTCCTTCGCGCTTAAGTTCTTTTATTAAGCTTTCAAAATCTGCAATTGTTTGTTGGCTTTCAGTTTGATTTTTAAGCCAGTTATTAGGAGCGTGATATTCATAGCTTACTATAACACTATTTTTTGAAGCAACGCTTATATAATCGCTTAACGACGGTGGTGTAAGCCCACTTTCTACTGCGCTAAAATTACTGCGCAACGCACTTATTAAATCGTAAACGTAGAAAGGATTGTTTGAGTCGCATAAAAGGTTATACGCCCCCTCTTCAATGTCTAAACACAAAGTGTTTCTTAAAAAGTCGGCTAATGCTCTACCCTTATTAAATTTTTCAATAAGTTTTTCGCTAGTTGCCTTATAAAGATGCTTTAATGTGAGAGTCGCGCCTTTTTTGGTGTTTGCAATTTTACAAACGTCCTTTTCAAAATCAACGAAAATATCAAATTTAGTTAGCTTTTTGTTTATTTTCTCGCAAACATTACTAACTCGTTTAAAGCAAACCTTTCTAAATTGTTCAAGCATAGGTAAAAAGTGGGCTTCACTATCTTTGTTTATTCCGTAAAAACTATAAATGCCTTCTTCACCCTTGCCGTTAACTAAAGTAACTTCAAAGCCGTTAACCGTGTTGATATTTAAATATTTACACACATATTCAAACTCTTCGTTACCGCTTAACGTTCCGTAATCGCACGCGCAAGCAATTTTAATACCGCTTTTATATGCCATATATCCTGCCAAAGTTGGTGAATATGGTGAGAATGAATAGTTAGTATGTATATTCATATTAACTTCGTGTAAATTTTGATTTGGCACTAACGAATGGTCGGCTCGTTCGCGTTTTTTTAATTCCTTAAGCGAAGCTTTTCTAACAAAAGTAAGCTTATTATTCAGTTTTTCAATCAATCTTTCGCTTTGCATTACAATCTCCTTAAAGGTTAAACCTAACGCAACTTGCGCCAGCACCAAAGATTATATTTTTCATTTGCTTCTTAATTTTACATTAAATGCCAAAAAAAGTCAATGTATTTACCCAAATTTAATCAATTATAAAAAAATTTTAATTTTAAATAACTTTTTTTTAAAAACCCCTTGTAAAATCTTGATTTTGTGTTATAATATAAGCGTAAGAAACGTTAGTTAATAATTTATTTATATTAAACGTTATCGCATACTAATTAAAACTTGGAGGAAAATTATGAACAAAAGTGAATTTATTAGAGCTTATGCCGACAAATTAGGCGTTACGATTAGGGAAGCTGAAAACAATTTTGAATCGTTAGTAGAAACTTTAACGGAAGCATTAAAAAAGGGTGAATACGTTCATATCTCTGGTTTTGCTACTTTTGAAGTAAAAGCAAAAGCTGAAAGAGATGGCGTTAACCCAAAAACAGGCGAAAAAATTTCTATCGCAGCTTGCAAATCTCCAACCGTAAAATTTAGCAAAGCTTATAAAGACGTATTTAATGGTTAATCAATTATTAAAATTTGTTTTATAAAACATTTTAAGAGTGCAAATACTTTTGCACTCTTTTTTTAGTTCTCATTATTTAATATAACTAAATAAGTCCGCTTATAAGTCGATTAAACGCCTTTTCTACTATTTGTAGAGATATTATTTTTTAATTCTATTTTAATACAAATTCTTTCTACGTTTAGTTTTTATAAAGTATATAAAAATCTATCCGCAAGTTGTAGATTTATATTTTAAGTTGTGTTATAATGGCAAAAAAATTTAGGAGATTTACTATGCAAAATTATATTTTAAGTTGTTGTTCACCAGTTGACCTTAACAACAAACAACTAAATGAAAGAAATATTAAATGTTTATTTTATCATTACTTTGTTAACGACGAAGATTTTATCGACGATATGTACGATAGTCAAACACCAAAAGAATTTTACGATAAAATGCGCGCAGGCGGAATTACTAAAACTTCACAAATCAATTCACAAACCTATTACGAATACTTTGAAGGTCTTTTAAAGGAAAATAACGTTATAGTTCACGTAACTCTTTCGTCTGGACTTTCGGGCTCGTATAATAGCGCGAGATTAGCCCTTGAAGATATTAAAAAGAATTATCCAAATAGTGAAATATATTTAGTCGACTCATTATGCGCTTCAAGCGGATACGGATTGTTAGTTGATATTTTAGCAGACAAGCGCGACGAAGGGCTTAGTGCAAAAGAACTGTTCGATTATGCAGAAAAAATAAAATTCAACGTTCGTCTTGAATTTTGCTCAAGCGATTTAACCTACTACGTTCGCGGTGGCAGAATTTCAAAAAGTGCAGGTTTTATAGGTAATATGCTAAAAGTCTGCCCCGTTTTAAATATGGACGAAGCTGGTAAGCTTGTGGTAAGAAAAAAGGTAATGGGCTCAAGAAATTCATTAAACGAATTGTTTAACACAATGAAAGAAAAAGCACTTGGCGGTAAAGATTATTCGCTAAAGTGCTACATATCACATTCGGATTGTTTACCGCTTGCAACTCAATTAAAAAATCAAATTGAAAGCTATTTTGAAAACGTAGTTGGTAACGTTTTTTTATACGATATAGGCTCGACAATTGGCTCACATACAGGCCCTGGCACAGTTGCTCTATTCTTTATAGGCGAAAAGCGTTAATAAGTTTGTTTATTGCGTTAAAACCATTTATAAAACTATCTAATTTATAAAAAAAGCCCCTATACAGGTTGATTAACGAACAATTAGTCAACTTATATAGGGATATTTTTTAGCAAGAATAAATATAATTTTCTACGCTTTGTTTAAAATAGGTTGTTAACGCGGTTGCGTTTAACACATTGAAATAAAAGCAACTTTTTTTACAAACCTTAATAAATTGCTTTTTAAAAAAGCAAAGTTATGTTATAATTAGTTTATGAAAATTATTATTGCATCCGATTTGCACGGCTCATATTATTACACCGCGCAACTAATTGAACAATTTAACAGTTTAAAAGCCGACAAGTTAGTTTTACTTGGCGATATACTTTATCACGGCCCACGAAACGATTTTCCAAAAGATTATTCGCCCAAAAAAGTTTTTGAAGCATTAAACCTTTTAGCCGATAAAATTATTTGCGTGCGCGGTAATTGTGACGCTGAGGTTGACGATATGGTGCTCGACTTTGAAGTTTTAGTTCCCGAACGCACTTTAACAGCTGACGGAATTACTATGCATCTTACTCACGGGCATAACTACGATATAAACAATCCGCCACCACTATCAAAACAAGGCGACGTAGTTTTATCTGGGCATACGCACCTACCGCTCGACCAAGTAAAAAACGGCGTTAGATTTTTAAACCCCGGCTCGATTTCTATACCCAAAGAAAACACCAACCATTCTTTTATACTATTTGAAAATGGTGTTTTTAGTTTTTTATCTTTAAAAGATTAGTAAATACTTTATAAAAAACGCCTATAGCGCGATTATCGTGCTATAGGCGTTCTTTCTTCTTCTTTTTAAAATAAGCTTATTTTTCTTTATGTAACTTTTCTTTATGCATAAAATATATTTCTTCAGTTGCAATAGAAACCTTAGTTAATATATCGCGCGCATTAAGTGGTGTAAACCAATAACTATCATCACGAACTGCAATATCAAATAAATCTTTACCGTAAACCGCAGAGTATTCGATATGAATACTTTCTTGCTCAAGCGGATTTTTAACAACCTTTAAAGGTTCGCCGTAGGCAGTTCCAGTAAGCACCATTCCGTTTACGTCGTGCACGAAATGCGCTACGCCTTGTTTGATATAGCGAATAGAATTTGGAAGAGTTTTTAATTCAACGTCATCTTCAATGTGATAAGTTCCGTTTCTAACTTCTTCTCTAACGTTTTGGCGTTGCCACTTAAACCAATCGGGAATATGTGAAAATTCAGTTTCGCCTTCCGTTGCCGAAAGTTGACCGTATTCATTCATATAGTAACGCTTACCGCAAGAGCCACACCATAAATAAGCACCTTCAGAGTGCATATCAAACTCTTTTTTACAATGTGGACATTGATATAATAATCCGTTTAAGCCTTCGGCACGCTTTTTGTGATTGATAACTATCTTATTTTCTAACTGCCAAGCAAAATCATCGTAAACAAATGCTTGCTTTACTCGTTCATTGATTTCTGCAACCGATAAAGTTTCAAGCTCTTCTTTAGTGATTATTTGCGTCATATCCGCTTCAACGGGGCATTTTTTACCGTATTTGTTCCATTGTGGGTGACTTAAATAATTACCCTTCATATTTAAAACTACTACGGGCACTTTAAAAAGCTTTAACATTTTACCAAGCGAATCGGGTAAGTATGAAGTACAACCATCAAGTGAGTAACGCGCTTCAGGATAAATACAAAATACGTTACCAAGCTCAGTTAAACTATAACGAATATTTTTAATTAGTTGTAAATCTTGAATAAACTTTCTTTTTGCAATAACCCCTAAATGCCTAAATAACACCGCTGTGTAATTGTGAAATGCTTCAATACTCGCTACGTTATTAAGCCTTTGCGGATAAACAATTTTTTGAGCGACCATAAGGTCTGTCATCGACGCGTGGTTTGAAAGTAAAATATAAGGCTCTTTTTCAAGCCCTTCCATATTGTGCTTTCTTACCGTAAAATTCTTACCGCTTAACCCTATCGAGCAAACTATTTGAACTAACCATCTAAGACCTGGATTCTTTGGTGGCTTTTTAAAATCAAAACTTTTTACCTTCTTCATTTTTCTCCTTCGTAAATTATTGCGCATTTTATTAAGCAAATGCACAATAAACCCTTCTTTTTGCATAAAAAAATAACTTTTTTTAGTCAAATTCCTTAATATTATATAATAGTGAACGTTAAATTGTCAAGCCTTTAAAGGAATATTTTGTTAATAGTGCTTTTAACGAATAAAAACCGTAGCATTTTACATAATAAAAGTATGAAAGATAATTCAACCGCAAAAATGCTTATACAAACTGGACATCTTGTACGTTTTGAGGCAGTAAAAAAACACGATGAACTATCACCTGCACTCGTTTTATACTTTGATAATCACACTCCAATAGCTATTTCAAAAGAACTTTGGGCAGAATATTCAGACGTAATCATTAGCAGTAATTCATTATATAATATATTTTAGTAAAAAAAAGCAAAGGCGAAAATGAAGTGAACCCAAAAGTTTAGACAAGAATTAAATATTAAATCATTTGCGAATGAGCTCGGTATTGTACTGGGCTCATTCCTTTTAGTTTTAGAGATATTCTCTCATTGTTGTAGTAATGTATGTATTCTTTCAACTTC
>JAFWXT010000059.1 GCA_017522945.1 Clostridia bacterium | reverse complement strand
TTTAAATCTTGATTTTCCATAGCCTATTATTGTTATACCGCAAAATAAAAAAAATATGTAAAAAAGTTTTAAAACAGCTAAAAAATATATAAAAACAGCTTAAAAACGATTGACAAATTTATACTATTTTGTTAATATTGTAAGGACCGCACGAATTGGGCAAAAAAGTGTGCTTCAAGCACCGCCTTAAATTTTTATGATTCGGCGAGCTTAGACAGGAGGATTTGTAGTAAGATGTATGCAATTATTGAAAACGGAAGCAAGCAATACACCGCTAAAGTAGGCGATATTATTAAGTTTGAAAAACTAAACGCCGAAGTTGGTGCAAACGTTGAATTCAACGTGCTTTTAGTTTCAAGCGAAGAAGGCGTTAAACTTGGTGAAGACGCTAAGGGTTACAAGGTAGTAGGCGAGGTTTTAGCACACGATAAGGCTAAAAAAGTTATCGTTTACAAGTACAAAGCAAAAAAGAACGAAAGAAAGAAACGTGGTCACAGACAACCATTTACGGCTGTTAAGATTAACGAAATCGTTGCTTTATAATAAGGAGGAATAATTAGTATGTTTTTATTTAGATTATTTGCTCATAAGAAAGGTGTAGGTAGTTCAAGAAACGGTCGTGACAGTGCTGCTAAGCGTCTTGGCGCTAAAAGAGCAGACGGTCAAAGCGTTAAAGCTGGTAACATTTTAGTTCGTCAAAGAGGTACTAAAATCCACCCAGGTAAAAACGTTGGAATCGGTAGTGACGATACTTTATTCGCATTAGTTGACGGCGTTGTAAGATTCGAAAGACTTGGCAGAGATAAAAAACAAGTAAGCATCTACGCTGAATAATTTTAAACAAATTAAGCCGAAAACCACAAGTTTTCGGCTTTTTATTTTCACTGGAAAAACTATGAATAAACCCATAAAAACATTTTCTTTTTCAACCGAATATTTTAACGTTGTCGACACTTTAGAGTGTGGGCAAATTTTTCGTTATTTTAAATTAGATGCGGGCAAATATTTGCTAATTTCAAAAAATCATCCTTGTATTATCACGCAAAATAATAGCGAGGTTTTAATTACAGTTTATGAAGAAGATGAGGGTTATTTTTACAATTATTTTGATTTAAACACCGATTATAATGGTATTTTTAGTCGCGCAACTGCATCAAACTATCCAGTTTTGGTAAATTCGGCTAAACTTGGCAAGGGGGTAAGAATTTTAAAACAAGATAGTGAAGAGATGATTATAAGTTTTTTAATTTCGCAAAATAATAACATTCCGCGAATTAAAAATTCACTTAATAAAATTTGTGAGCTATTGGGCGAAAAAAGCACCTTTTGTGGTTATGAATATTACGCATTTCCTACTCTTGAAAAGATGAGTTTGCAAACTGCTGATTTTTATAAATCTTGTGGGCTTGGCTATCGCGCTGAATATATGTTAAACGTTTGTAGTAGTTTAAATAACGGTTTAATCAATCGACTAAACTCAATTGAAAAAAATAAGCGCAAGGAAGAACTTGTTAAAATTAAGGGAATAGGCGAAAAGGTTGCCGATTGCGTATTACTTTTTGGTATGTATCAAACAGATAGTTTTCCTGTTGATACTTGGATAGAAAAAATTTACCGCGAAGATTTTAATGGGCTTTTAACAGATAGAAAAAAGATAACCGAATTTTTCATTTCACAGTTTGGTAGCGATTCGGGATATTTTCAACAATATTTGTTTTATTATAAGCGCACGCTTTCAAAAAAATAAGTTAAAAAGGTTTACAATTTTATTAAAATATAGTAAAATATTTATATATTTTCGTACAAGGTGAAAAGATGTCAAAATACAATCCACATACACAAACGCGTATAAAAGAAGTTTTAAAAACTTTAGGGTATAAAAGCGTAGCCGATATGTATAAAGGTATAAGCGAAAATATCCTTTATCCCGAGCTACAAACCTCAAACGGAGTAACCGAAATAGTTTGTGAAAATAAAATAAACAATTTATCAAATAAAAATAGGGTTTATGATAATTGCTATATGGGAGCAGGTGTGTATAATCACTATATTCCACAATCGGTAATTGACGTGTATAACGATAAAGTGATTTCATCGCTAACACATAGCGACCTTGTAAAATCAAACTCGCTTATGCAAGCAGTATTCGACGTGCAAAAATCTTTAGCTTCGTTTATGAAAATGCCTGCCACAAAGGTTAGTTATCAAGATAAAAATTTTGCACTTATTTGTTCGTGTATTGCCTTAGTAAGTAGCGAGCGCAATAAACTGTTAGTATCTTCATTAGTAAAACCCCAAACCAAAGGTGTTTTAAAAGTTATTTTACCCCTTTTTGGTATTGAAGTTGAAGAAGTTGATAGTTTAGGATTGCCAAACACTAACGCAGATTTTATTGAAAAGAGCATAAACGAAAAGGTTTTTGCGGTTTACGTTGAACAACCAAACTATTTTGGAACGATTGAAGAACTTGAAGAAATTGCAAATATAACAAAGCTTCACGATATTAAGTTTATAGTTGGCGCGTATCCAACTGCATTTGGCGCATTAAAAGCGCCGGGTGAATGCGGTGCAGACCTTGTTGTTGGCGATCTTCAACCATTTGGTTTAAATATTGCTTTTGGTGGCGATAGCTTAGGTTTTGTTTGCGCGGATGAAAAAACGTTGTTGGCAATTAACGGCTCATATATTTCAATTACTGAAAATAACGAGTTGGTTTTGCAAAATAACGATAATGCGCTATATAATAATCAAATCCCTGTGCGCGCAGTAATTACTTGTGGCGCATACCTTAATTATTTAGGAAAAGATGGATTAAAGCAAGTTGCTTTAAAGTGTGCTACAAACGCGCATTATTTAAATTTTGCCTTAGCAAAAGCGGGTATAGGAGTAAAGTATAAAAACGAGTTTTTTAACGAGTTTATAACCCTATCGAAATGCACTGCCGAAAATATTTTAAATGCCCTTTCTCAACAAGGCATTTTAGGTGGTTACAAGATAGGAACTCACGAAATTTTATGGTGCGCAACCGAGCTAAACGCTCGCGAACAAATGGATAAATGCGCGGCTATTTGCGGTGAGGTGAACAAATGATAAAAAGTATATTTGAATTTCAAAAAACTGGCTTAAACACTGCGATTATAGGCGATAATTCAATACCCGAATATCAATTCGACGCTAAATATTTATGCGAAGAAAACGGCGCTTTTGAGTTTGATGAGCATAGACTAAATTTATATTATTCGGCCCTTTCTAACGAAATAGCAAAAGAAATTGATAACGAAGAAAATTTTAAAAGTTTTTGCCCTAAATTTGTTCAAAAAGAATATCGTGGTTTTAATAAACTTCACCCATCACAAAAGAAAAGGGATATTCAAGGCGCGGGCGAAATAGTTTATCGCGTACAAGAATATATTAAGGATATAACCGGTCTTTATGCTGTTACAACCCAAACTAACGCAAATTTTAGTGCAAAGTTAACCGCTTTAAAAATGGCTCTTGACTATTTTAAAGAGCAAGGCAAAGAAAAGCAAAATATCGTTTATATTACCTCTTTAGCAGCTAAAAACGAAAATTTTGTGGGATTATCGGTTAAAACCGTTACAATAGGCAAAGATATAAAAACTTCGCTTGAGGCGATTGAAAGTGCAATTGATGAAAGTACCGCTTTAGTTATTATTAGCGACCTTTTCTTTGGGGGGGTAACAAGCGAAAATATAACAAAAGTTAGCGAAATTGCGCATAAAAATAATGCTTTTGTTTATTGTGAAAGCGATAATTTTGCAAGGTTTTTATCTGTTGTACTTCCAAGCGACTTGGGGGTTGATATTTTTGAATTTAACGCAGAAAAACTACTTAATATACCATCTTTAAACGGTTTTGCACCACTTGCGGTGTGTGAAAAACTTGAAAATTATTTACCTCAGCCATACGCGGTTAAAGATAAATCTGGTAGTTACAGCTTGCTAATAAACGAAAAAGACAGTTGGCAAATAAGCACACTTGTCGGCAGTATTAACGCGTGTGTTAGATTGTATGCTTATTTATCGGTTTTGGGCAGTGATGGGCTTAGAAATTACGCCGAAACGAATGCTTTAAATTGTGAGTATTTAAAAAGTTTATCAAAACAAAAGATAAATTTAGTTCCAAGCGAATGTGATGATTTTAGCGATATTGAAAAATTTATTAAACGCAATAAATAAAAGATACACCGAGCAAGATGAATTGCTCGGTGTTTTTATATGATTTCAATGAATTGGATTAAAAAGATAAAAATAAAAAAAACTGCAAGCAAAAGCTTACAGTTAGAAAATCAAAAAAGCTGTGCATCCGCTTTGACACATTATACCGACGTGGTAACTTGGCAGGTGGCTACTTCAAAGCACCCTCATGGCACACGGGACAAATCCGCTTAGTGCTGCTATATCCCTATCCTGACACGGTTCACGGCAGCCCGTTGCATAAGACCTTGAGATCAACACTCCTTACCGAGTGCAACCATCCATACAAAGTGCCTAGGCGGACCTACAGTCTTGCTATAGCGGATTGCAAGTTCAGGGCACCGCTAACTCCCCACCTAGCACAGCCCTTATATTTTATACTAAAATGGCTTTTAAATCAAGCAAAAACAGGCATAAAAATAAAAAATAGACTTTTAAAATTAAAAAAGGCAAAAAAATGCTTTACAACGCGCGCGCAATTTGTTAAAATATATTAGTAAATTTTATATTGTAGATTGCTAAGCGGAAACAAGTCGGTAAGTAAACGTTTTTTTAGCGAGATAGGGGTGGTGTAAGCCTATCAAAACGCCTTATACGGTATCCTTTCGTAGCATACGGTGTGAAAGCGTGACCAAAATGCTGTTGGTGGGCGAAATAGCGCTGTACGGTAAGCACCCGTAAGTTGTAACGAGCGCGCTATTTTTTTAGCGAATAAGAGTGGTAACGCGGTAATTCGTCTCTTTGTGTTAGGGGCGATTTTTTTATTTTAACAAACAGTGAAAAACAATTTTCCTCTTACAATTCGGCGAATTTTATTAAAAATCAAAAAAAATCAAATTAAAATAAATTTTTATTTCACGGCAAGCGCCATAGGAGTAAATTATGTATAAAAAAGTAGATTCCTCTTTAAATTTTCTTGAAAGGGAAAAAGAAGTTTTAGAATTTTGGAAGCAAAACGAAGTTTTTGAAAAGAGTATGGAGCAAACCAAAGACGGTAAAGAATTTTGCTTTTACGACGGTCCTCCAACAGCAAACGGAAAGCCACACATCGGGCACGTTTTAACACGTGTAATGAAGGATATTATCCCACGTTATAAAACAATGAAGGGTATGCACGTTGCAAGAAAAGCAGGGTGGGATACTCACGGTTTACCCGTTGAACTTGAAATAGAAAAGAAATTAGGGCTTGACGGTAAGCAAGATATCGAAAAATACGGTATTGAGCCTTTCATTAAGCAATGTAAAGAAAGCGTTTGGAAATACGTTGATCAATGGGAAAAGATGTCTGACCGTATCGGTTACTGGGTAGATATGGATAACCCATACGTTACCTATCACGACGATTATATTGAATCTGAATGGTGGGCGCTTAAAAAGATTTGGGAAAAGGGCTTACTTTACAAGGGCTATAAAATCGTTCCTTACTGCCCACGTTGTGGAACAGCTCTTTCCTCACACGAAGTTGCTCAAGGCTATAAAGACGTAAAGGAAAAATCAATTTACGTTAAATTTAAAGCAAAAGGCGAAGATAAATTTTACTTGGTTTGGACTACCACTCCTTGGACTTTACCATCAAACGTAGCACTTTGTATGAATCCAAATGAAAACTACGTTGAAATTATGGCAAACGGCGAACGCTACGTTTTAGCCGAAGCTTTAGCTCCAAGTTTGTTTGAAGAATACGAAGTATTATCAACTAAAAAGGGTAAAGATTACGAATATGCCGAATACGAGCCTATGTTTAACTATGCTTTAGGCTCATTCAAGCAAAAAGCGTACTACTTAACAGTTGCCGACTACGTTACTTTAACCGACGGTAGTGGTATCGTTCATATTGCACCAGCTTTTGGTGAAGACGATAGCGAAGTTGGTCGCCGTTACGATTTACCATTCGTTCAAATGGTTGATACAAGCGGTAAGTTCTTACCAGAAGCAACCGATTATGCAGGTGTATTCTGTAAAGAAGCCGACAAGCAAATTATTGCTGACTTAAAAGAGAAGAACATTTTATTTAAAGAATTGTTATACGAGCACAGCTATCCACACTGTTGGCGTTGTAACACTCCGCTTCTTTATTACGCAAGAAGTAGTTGGTTCGTTAAAACTACTGCAGTTCGCGAACAATTATTAAAAGCAAACGCTTCAATCAACTGGATGCCCGAAACCATTGGAACTGGTAGAATGGGTAATTTCCTTGAAAACGTAATTGACTGGGGCTTATCACGCGAAAGATATTGGGGCACGCCACTTCCTGTTTGGGTATGTAAGGATTGTGGTAAAGTTCACGTAATCGGCTCGCGCGAAGAATTAACTAAGCTTAGCGGTAAAGAAGGTGTTGAACTTCATCGTCCGTATATCGACGAAGTAACCTTTAGTTGTGACGCCTGTGGCGGAACTATGGAAAGGGTAAAAGACGTTATTGACTGTTGGTTTGACTCTGGTTCAATGCCATTTGCTCAACTTCACTATCCATTTGAAAATAAAGAGCTATTTGAAGCTCGTTTTCCTGCGGATTTTATATCTGAAGCAGTTGACCAAACACGTGGCTGGTTCTACGTTTTACTTGCAATTTCCGTACTATTATTCGATAAAGCACCATTTAAAAACTGTATCGTTTTAGGTCACGTTAACGATAAAAACGGTATTAAAATGAGTAAGCATATCGGTAACGTAGTTGATCCATGGAGCGTGCTTGATAAACAAGGGGCAGACGCAGTTAGATGGTATTTCTATACTTCTTCAGCACCATGGTTACCATCAAGATTCTCAGCCGACGCGGTTAGCGAAGGACAACGTAAGTTTATGGGAACGCTATGGAATACCTACGCATTCTTCGTTTTATACGCCGAAATTGATAAATTTAATCCTGCCGAGCACGATATTAAGAAGTGTAAGCTAAGCTTAATGGATAAATGGGCTTTATCAAAGCTTAACACCCTAATCAAAGAGATTGACAAAGGCTTAGAGCAATACAATATCTTTGAAACCGCACGTATGATTGAATCTTACGTTGATGAATTATCTAACTGGTACGTTCGCCGTGGTAGAGAAAGATATTGGGGTAGCGAAATGACCGAAGATAAGGAAGCTGCATATACCACTTTATGGACTATACTTGTAACATTATCAAAGCTTTTAGCGCCATATACACCATTTATGGCAGAAAGTATTTATCAAAACTTAGTTCCAGCGTTTTATAAAGATGCACCTTTATCAGTTCATTTCTGTTCATTCCCTGAATGTGACGAAAGCATGATTGATGGCGATTTAGAAGAAGGCATGACCGACGTTTTAAATATCGTTTTACTTGGTAGAAGCGCAAGAAATTCTTCTAATATCAAAAACCGTCAACCACTTGCTAAATTATATATTGCAACCGATAAAGCGGTAAAATTAACCGAAGGTTTATATGCTATCGCACGTGATGAATTAAACGTTAAACAATTTGAACTATTGCACGACGCTTCAAAATTTGTTAACTATAAAATTAAACCACAATTAAAAACACTTGGTCCTAAATACGGTAAAAAGTTAGGCGCAATCAGAAACTTCTTAGAAAATTGTAACGCAAGTGAAGTTGTTTCAACCGTAAAATCGGGCAAGAACTACGTTGCTTTACTTGACGGTGAAGAAGTTTCGTTCTCTCTTGATGATTTACTAATTAGCTCTGAAAGTGCTGAAGGCTTCGTTTCTGCAAGTGAAAGCGGTTTAACCGTTGTTTTAGACGTTCATATTACCGAAGAATTGTTACTTGAAGGCGTTCAACGCGAACTTGTTTCAAAAATTCAGTCGATGCGTAAAGAAGCAGGCTTTGAAGTTACCGATAGAATTGCTATTAGATATTTAGCGGAAGGTAATGCAAAAACTGTTTTAGAAAAATTTAGCGCAGAAATTATGAGTGACGTTTTAGCTGAAAGCATTACTGAACAAGATCCAAACACTTGCGGTTTTGCAAAAGAGTTAGACGTTAACGGAGATAAAGTAAGTTTATCGGTAGAAAAATTATAAAAAGATGAAAACAGCTAATAATTGGAAGGATTACAGCGTAATTTCAACCGGTGACGGCTATAAGCTTGAGCGTTGGGGCGGTATTATCTTACTTCGTCCCGACCCGCAAGTAATTTGGCCTGAACAAACACCACTTAGCTCATACGAAGGGCTATCTGCAAAGTATTTGCGCAGTTCTACAGGCGGTGGCGGTTGGGAATACTACAAAAAAATGCCCGATGAATGGACTATATCCTATAAAGAGCTTAAGTTTTGTATAAAACCTATGGGTTTTAAACATACCGGCTTATTTCCCGAACAAGCGGTTAACTGGGATATTATGAGCGAGCTTATTCAAAATGCAAATCGCCCTATTAAAGTTTTAAACCTATTTGCTTATACGGGTGGAGCAACCGTTGCTTGCTTAAAGGCTGGCGCGAGTGTTTGTCACGTTGACGCGGCAAAAAACATGGTTGAGCGTGCAGGCGAAAATATTCGTTTATCAGGTTTACAAGATGCTCCTGTTCGTTATATAATTGACGATTGCAAAAAGTTCGTGCAACGCGAAATCAGGCGCGGTAACCGTTACGACGCTATACTTATGGACCCACCGAGTTATGGGCGCGGTCCAAACGGTGAAATGTGGAAGATTGAAAGCGAATTATATTCACTTGTAGAGTTATGCGCACAGGTTTTAACCGATAATCCGCTATTTTTCCTAATTAACAGTTATACAACGGGCTTACAACCACAAGTTTTAAAAAATATACTAACACTAAACTTAAAAAATTACGCAGGAAAAACTTTTGCTTACGAAGTTGGTCTTCCAACAGAAGACGGAATAGTGCTCCCTTGTGGCGCAAGCGGTATTTTTGTTAGCGAAAGCGTTAGTTTACCTAAGAGCTTAAAGGAGAATGAACTATGATAGATATGAAAGTTGAAGACCTAATAGTGGTTTATGAAGATAACCATATCATAGTAGTATTAAAACCCCAAAACGTTCCTTGCTGTGAAGATGAATCTAAAGATAAAGACCTTTTAACAATTGTTAAAGAACATATCAAAATTCGTGAAAACAAACCTGGAAACGTTTACGCCGGGCTTGTTCATAGACTTGATAGAGTTACCGGTGGCGTTATGGTTTACGCTAAAAGTTCAAAGGCTGCTTCAAGACTTTCAGAGCAAATGCGTGAAGGCGATTTTGAAAAGAAATATATGGCGGTTTTAGCGGGTGTTCCTAACGAAGATAGGGCAGTTTTAAAGCATTACGTTAAGAAAAACGTAGTAAACAATATGGTTTACGTTTGCCCACCAACCGTTGAAGGCGCAAAATTTTGTGAACTTGAATATCAAATTTTACAGAAGAACGCAGGTATTTCTTTAGCAAAGGTAATACTTCACACGGGTAGAACTCATCAAATCAGGGTGCAAATGTCTGCTATTGGCACGCCTGTTTACGGTGATATGCGTTACGGTGGCGAAAAGGCAAGAAAGGGTAATTTGTCGCTTTGGGCAACTTCTCTTGCATTCACTCACCCCGTATCAAAAGAAAGATTAGTGTTTAAAATTGAACCACCAAAAGAAAACGCGCCTTGGTCGAATTTCGACGTTGCCAAGGAAATTGAGTTTTTCTAATATGTAGTTTTAACTTAAGAAAAAATTAGGAGATAAAATATATGGAATTTTTAGAATTTTTGTGGGAAAGTATCGCACAAACGTATGCTCTTGATCCTAACTTACTTTGGAAACAAGCGCTTATGATTATTTTGGGCGGTGTTCTTATTTATCTTGCAATTAAAAAAGATATGGAACCAACCCTACTTTTACCTATGGGGTTCGGCGCAATACTCGTTAACCTACCTATGAGTGGTGTTTTAACTAATGGCGGAGAACTTGGCGCGTTAGACGTATTGTTTACCGCAGGTATTGAACTTGGCGAATTATTCCCATTACTTTTATTTATTGGTATCGGTGCAATGATAGACTTTGCTCCTATTTTGTCAAATCCAAAGTTGATGTTATTTGGCGCAGCTTCACAATTTGGTATTTTTATGACTCTTTGTATTGCTTCTATCTTCTTCCCAATTGAAGAAGCAGGTACAATTGGTATTATCGGGGCAGCAGACGGTCCTACGGCTATAATGGTAGGTAAAATTTTATTAGCCGAAGATAGCACTATCTTAGGTGCGGTAATGGTGGCAGCTTATTCTTATATGGCGCTCGTTCCTATCATTCAACCACCAGTAATCAAACTTTTAACAACAAAGAAAGAACGTTTAATCCGTATGCAATATAAGGGCAAAAAGATTACTAAACTTACAAAAATATTATTCCCTATCTTTGTAACGATTATTGCAGGTATTATCGCACCAAAGTCGGTTTCACTTGTTGGTTTTCTAATGTTTGGTAACTTAATTCGTGAATGTGGCGTTTTAGATAACCTATCAAACACTGCCCAACAAACTTTAGCAAACCTAATCACCTTACTTTTAGGTATAACTATTGCAACTCAAATGCGTGCCGATGACTTTATTCGCGTTGAAACGTTATTAGTAATCGGTCTTGGTCTATTTGCATTCATATTTGATACTGCAGGCGGTGTGTTATTTGCTAAACTTTACAACGTTTTTGCAAAAGAAAAAATCAACCCAATGATAGGTGCTGCAGGTATTTCGGCATTCCCAATGTCGGGTAGAGTAATTCACAAAATGGGCTTAAAAGAAGATCCACAAAACTTCTTATTAATGCACTCAATGGCAGTTAACGTATCTGGTCAAATTGCATCAGTTATTGCCGGCGGTTTAATTCTATCGCTAATCGGAGGTTAATATGAGATTATTAAACAGTTTATTAGCAATCACCATTGATTGGAACAGATTCTTAAACTCATTTCAATATATGGGTAAAGGAATGTTAGGTATCTTTATCGTAATTGGCATATTAGTTGGTTGTGTAACTTTACTTAACAAACTAACTAATCGAGAAAAGAAGAATAAAGATAATAACGAAAACGAGTAAAGCTAAACTAAAAGCAAAAAAAATAGCGATTATAAGTTGTTTTTTTGCTTTTAATAGTTTATTTAATTGACAAAAAAATTAATATAGTATAAAATACTATATATTATAATGTAAAATTACGCGCATTATGTAAAGCGCATGTTTTTTCAGGAGTTTTCTTATGAAAATTAGAAAGATTACGGCATTTATCGTAGCAGTGCTTTCGGTATTTGCAACATTTACAACCTTACCAAAAGTAACAAAAGTTTCAGCTGCAAATGAAATTGTTTTTGTTCAAGGTTTTAAATATAGTAGCGACTATATTTTATCTAAACTTTTTGTTGAACAAGAAGGTGACGAAACTAAAGCAACAGGTTTTACTTACGCATCTAGCAATCCTGCAACCGAAAATCCTTTAGAAAGTCATACATTTTTAACTGCTGGAACTTTTGAGTATAACCTTTTCCATAAGGTTGATAACGTTAATACTTTAATTGATAGAACTACCGGTGCAGGTTATTATGCAGCAACAACTTTTAAAGTAGTTAGTTCAGCTGAAGCAAATGCTGAAATCAAATACACAGTTAAAAAAACTGCCTATGATGCATACGTTGCTTCTGTTTACGATATTTTAACTGATAAGCAACCTGATGGTAGCACTAAAGAGCCTAATCCTAAAAAACTTAACGATACAATTGAAATTCCTTATCTTAGTGATGAACTTGTAAACTTTACTTACTATTCATACTCTGAATTAAGAAAAACTTTAGGAACAAGTGCCGTAAATAGTACAACTTTATATTACTGCGCTCCTCAATCTTCTTCATTTGCTTCATCATCTTCAAGAAAAATTACTTTATCAAAAGTTGGTACTTACAAATTCTATTTTGAATTAAAAGATTCTTTTGGTAATGCGCTAACAGTTGATAAAGAAGCTTTAACTCAAAAAGAAGATGGTTGGTATGATGAATCTGATAATTTAGTAGCTCCTATCTTTAGCTTTGAATTTTATAACGTTCAAGGCCCTGAAGTAACTATCGAGAAAGATATTACTAAATACGAACGTGGTTTTATCAACTTAGCTTATAACGATTTAAGCAGTTACCGCACAATCGTTGCTAATAATGAACAAGTTGATTATCAATTATGGTATTACCCATCAAGTGATGCTGCAAGCGGTTTAGAAGCTGGTTACGACGTTACTACTTGGATTAGAGAAGGTGCAGATAAATTAGCTGATACTGCAACTGCTAAACGAATTACTGATGAAGAAGAATTTAAATTTGATAAGTCAACTTTATCATTCGTTCCTACAAAGGCAGGTCATTATTATTTGGTAATCACAGTTGGTGACGACTACGGCGCAGATACAGTAGTAACTTGGGGCGTTTCAGTACACGAAAAGTTTACACCTGCTAAATATGAAACTCAATTCTTAAAGAATAACTGGTTATCATTTATGTTCTTAGGAATTGCACTTTTATCACTAATCGGTATTATTCTTATCATCTTCATTAAACCAAAGGAAGAAGAGGAAGAAGAAGTAAACGAAGTTGCTAAAAAGTAATTAACTTAAAATTACAAAAAAGAGCGTAAAAACGCTCTTTTTTTATATAGCTTAGGGTAGTGCTTGACAAACTTTTTTTTGTTTGTTACAATTAAAAAGGTGAAATTATGGCTAATAAATTAACGCAAATATTAAAAAAATATCGCGAACAAATAAGTTATTTGTTTTTTGGCGGTCTTACAACGCTTGTAAGTATCGGTTCGTTTAGTTTATTTTATTATCTTATCTTAAATGGTAATAATTTAGTAAGTAATTTAATAAGTGAAACTATAGCTATCACTTTCGCATACGTAACAAATAAATTATTTGTGTTTAATTCAAAAACCAATACGGCAAAAAGTTTTTTAATGGAACTAATTTCATTTTTTGCTTTACGAATAGTTTCATCTTTTGTAAACATAGGTGCAATGTATCTTTTAGTTGATATTCTTCACGGCACTGCATGGCTTTGGAAGATTATCGTTAACGTTGTAATTATTATTTTAAACTATATATTTTCAAAGCTTTTCGTTTTTAAAAAGGGCGAAAATAACCAAGTGGATGGTTTAACAGATGAATAGCATCAATATAATACCAAATACAACTATATATTTTAAAAGTGCTACGCTTTTACCAAGTTTAATTGATTTTTCATCTAAAAAAGTTGTTTTCGTGGCGAGCCCAACCGTAAAAACTTACGTTAAAGCAATTCAAAGCAAATTTGTTGAAAATAATATTAGTTGTTATACATTTTATTTAAACGACGGTGAAAATAATAAAAACCTTGAAAATGCATTAAAACTTACCGATTTTTTATGCGAAAATTCAATTTCACGTAACGATGTTTTAATCAACGTTGGTGGTGGTACAGTTTGCGATTTGGGTGCATTCGTTGCAAGCGTTTATATGCGTGGAATTAAGTTTATAAATATTCCAACAACCTTACTTTGCGCTTGTGACGCTTCTATTGGCGGAAAAACTGCTATTGATATAAGCGGTATAAAAAACTTTTGGGGCACTTTTTATCAACCTTTTGCCGTTGTTATCGATTGTGAGTTTTTAAACGGATTATCAAGCGAGCTTGTTAGTGATGGTTTAAGCGAAATTGTAAAATATGCTATAATCGATCAAAACTTTTATGAAAAATTGCTTAATTTTAAAACTTTAAAGGATATAAAAAGCAATTTAGCAGAAATTTTATATGATTGTTTAACAATTAAGTCAAAATTTGTAAAGTTGGACGAGTACGACCAAAATGAACGTAAAATTCTAAATTTAGGCCACACAGTAGCGCACGCGGTTGAAAGTAGTTCAAATTATCAAATAAACCACGCTAAAGCGGTTGCTTTTGGATTAATAGTTGAAAGTAAAATCGCAAGTGAACTTTCACTTATATCTAATTCACGTTTAGATTCAATTCTTAGTTTAATAAATAACTTTTTATCGGTTAATATAAAAATTAGCGTAAATGACCTTTTACCTTATATGCTTAAAGATAAAAAGAACTCAAATAATATGATAACTTTTTCGCTTCCAAGCGAAATTGGTGTAAAAGTAACTCAGTTATCATTAGATAAAACAAAAGAAATTATGCAAAAAATCCTTTAAAATAAAGGATTTTTCTTTTATAAGCGGTATTTATTCGTTTGACAATTTATCTTGTAATAACTATAATAAGTAATATTGTAATTAAATTTTATTATAAAAGGAGGGCAATTCATGCAAAAAAGTGTTGAATTTATAATGCTTGTAGGTTTACCGGGTAGTGGAAAAAGCACCTTCACGGCTAAATACAGTGAAATGGGCTATAAAATTCTTTCATCCGACGTTGTTCGCGCTCATTTTGTAAAGCAAATTGAAAATGGCGAGTTAAAATTGCCCACTAACACGAATTTAAACGCATTTGTGTTTGATAATATAAAAATGCAGGCAATTAGCGCTTTAAATGAAGGAGTGTCGGTTGTTTTCGATGCAACTAATTTAGGTCGCAAACGCAGAATAAATTTTAGAAAATCGCTTTATAAAATTAACTGCGTAAAAAAATGTATTTTATTTATAACACCTATTGAAGAGTGTTTGCGACGTAACAACTTGCGCGAGGGTTACGCACGTTTGCCTTATGAGGCAATGTATAAAATGTTTTGTAATTTTGAATGTCCAAGTTACTTTGAAGGTTGGGATGAAATTATACCTATAACTTACGATATTCCTTATGAATTTGATTTTAATTTGATAAAGGGGTTTTCGCAAGATAATCCGCATCATACGTTAAGTTTAGACGGGCATATCAATATGGCATACGAGATTGCAGTTAAAAACAATTATAGCCAAGAGGTTCAAACTGCTTTAAAATATCACGATATAGGCAAGTTTTACACAAAGAAATTTGAAAATTTTAGGGGTGAAAAAACCGAAATTGCTCATTTTTATGGGCACGAAGGTTATAGTGCATACCTATTTTTAACCGAGCATTGTTCTAATAAAGAGCTAACTAAAGAGCAATTTAACAAAATTTTATATATAACTAATTTAATAAACTGTCACATGCGCCCTTTAACCGTTTGGAAAAACAGCGATAATGCAAAAGAGAAAGATAAACGTTTATTCGGCGATAAGTTTTTTTTCGATTTAATCGACCTAAATAACTGTGACAGGTTAGCTCACTGAGGTAACTATGAATTTAAACTCACATTTATGTAAATTTATAAATGAAAATAAAACTGACTGGGAAGAAAAGTTAAAAAACGATTACGAAGTTAAGGTTCGTCGCGATGAAAACTTAGCGATATTTAACTATGCTATCGTTGCCGATTTTTATAATCCCATCGTTCAAGAAGCGCGTGGAATTATTATTGACGTTGAAAAATTGCAAGTAGTTTGTTGGCCGTTTAGAAAATTTGGTAATTATACCGAAGGATATGCCGATAAAATCGACTGGAATAGCGCAAAGGTTTTAGAAAAGGTTGACGGCTCGATTATTAAGCTTTGGTATGACTTTCAAAATCAAAAATGGCAGTTTTCAACCAATAAAACAATACGCGCCGAATTTGCTTATGTTGACGGGTATCCTGGCTTAACATACGATGCAGTTATAAAAAGATCGATTAACTATAATCAAATTTGTTTTGATCTTTTAGATAAAAATTGCACCTACATATTTGAGCTTGTAAGCCCAGAAACAAGGGTTGTAATCGAATATAGCAAGGCAATGCTTTATCATTTAGGTACGCGAAATAACCTTACAGGCGAAGAATTTGAGTGCGATATTGGTATTATTAAACCCAAAAAATATCCGCTTTCAAGTCTTGAAGATTGTATAAAGGCGGCAGGGGAGTTAAATAAAGATAATACCGAACAAATATCAAACGAAGGGTTTGTTGTGGTTGATAAAAATTACAATCGAGTAAAAATAAAATCACTTGATTACGTTGCAATGCATCATCTTTCAACAATGCAAGAACTTTCTAAAAAAACTTGCATAGAAATGATAATTTTAAACCCCGAAAAGTTGCAAGCTATAATTGATGAACGCCAAGAATTTGAGCCTGCGATCAAATATTATGAGTATAAATTTGCAGAACTTTGCTATCGTGCCGATCAAATATGCAAATTTGCCGATAATTTATATGAAGAATATAGCCACGATAGAAAGGCAGTTGCTTCGGTAATAAAAAATCATCCGCTATCATTCGTTGCTTTTAAGCATCTTGATACAAGCCTAACGGGTAAAGAAATTTTAACTCAGCGCGGTGTAGATTATATTTCGCTTTTAATAAATGATTACGAGCAATTAGATATTTTAAAAGAGATAAAATACTAAATTAAAAAGGAATATGCACAAAAAAGGCGTATTCCTTTTAATTATATTTTATACAATTTTACTTTTTATAATATATAAATACAAACCTAGTAAAAAACAAAGACCTACCACAAGGGTAGGCCTTTTATTTTAAGTTTAACTTTTTTTAGTTATTTTCGCCGTTATCTTCGCTTTCGGCAGGAGCTTCTTCTATAGTTTCAGCGTTTTCTTCTTCAGTAGCAGGAGATGATTCTTCATCTTGGCTTTCTTCAGCGTTTTCTTCTTCGCTTTCTTCTACAAGATTATTTTCCATATTGTCGTAATCGTAAGGAGTAGCTTCTTCTTCAGGAACTTCAACAGTATCGCTTTCTTTAGCGGCTAATCTTGCTTTTTTAGCTTCGATTGCAAGGCCTGCTTTTTCTCTGCTATCTCTGTTATAGTAAGATGCTGATGCACCTTTATCTTTACGATATTTTTTAACTAACATTCTAACAAGAACTGCAATTAGTGCAGCGATTAAAACTGAAGCAACAATAATTGAAGTGATTTGTAATGCTGCGCTAAATGAAGTTTCTGGCGCTTGACTATCGCTTGAAGTACTATCTTCAACATCTGTATCATCATCGCTTGTAGTTCTATCTTCTTCGTTAACGGTGTAAACTGTAGTTAAATCAATAATTTGAGTTTTACATTCGTCGTAAATCCAAAGAACTTCTTTTTCGCTGTAAGTGATATACTTAGTAGCTTCTTCGCCATCTTCGTTAGTATATTTAACTGTTGTAGGAACGCGAGTGAACTTAGTTCCATCAACTTCTAAGTTGTAATCAGCTTTGATTTCTTCTTGTAAATCTCTAACAGATTTAGTAGTAGAAACTGAATAAGAATCAAAGTAAACAGTGCCTGCGCCAGCGTCGCTACCGTCTCTTGCGCCGTTCCAGAATTCTGGTCTGTAAGAGATAGCTTCGTTACCTGCAACGATAAGGAATCTAACTGTTAACCAACCGTCTTCCATATAGGCAGCTTGCATATCAGTTTCAGTAACTGTAATAACGAATGAATGGTTAAGGTTGCTTCCGCTTTCTTTTAATTCGTTGTTTTCAACTTTTAATCCAGTTGCGTTAACATCTAATACTTTAAATTTATTAGTTTCGCCAGTTTCAATATCTAATCCAAGTGGATCGGTGCTTGCAAGATAAATATAAGCAGTTGCGCTACCTACTACGCGAACTTTAATTGTAATAAGTGCAGTGCTTCCTGCAGCAACTAAACCATTTGAACCAACGTAACCAAAGGTTGGAGCGTTATCAGCTCTATCAATCATTAAAGGTTGAACGTGTTTGTTATCACCATTTTTACCAAGGTCGCTAGGTAGGTTAGTGTAAGTTTCGCTATTAACAATACCTGCAGTTACGCCAGTTGCTTCATAAGTTGTTTCAGCAGTACCGCCAACGAATTTAGAGTTACCAACAACGCCAGTGTATCCTATAACGTTTGTTGCAACTTCACCTTGTGAAACAGCGTAGTTATCGTTTGAACTATAGTTAAAAGTATAATTGTCATTTTTATCGTCACTGCTTGATTCACTCTTTAAGTCGTGTGAAAGAGAAACTTTTTTAGCGTAAGTGTATTTTGCAACGTCAGCAATAGCATATTCTTCTTTAGTTAATTCGTAAGAGCTAAAATCAGAAATGATTGCATAACCTTGAGTTAATTCAAATTCACCGTTTGTTAAGCTGTTAGCAGTTGTACCAAAATCAAAACTTACAACAAATTTTCTTGTTTGATCGTCTGCAGTGTTTGAAAGGTAAATAACGTATTGACACCAATTACCGTAATCTTCGTTTTCGTACTCATCAGTTTTAACGTTTGAAGCAACAGCTGTTGAAGTGCTATCATTAGGGTCGCCATTTGTTCCTAAATCTTTAACGTTAATAGTTAAACCAGTATCGTTAGGATATTGAGTGTGAACCTTAACCCAGAAAGTAAGTTGTAGGTGTGAACCACTTGCAAGTTCGAAAACTTGTGAAGTAACGTTTGTGCTTGTTGGGGTAGAGTGGTTAATATAAAGAACGTTACCGCTAACTTCAGGATTTGATTCTTCTGTATTAAGAGCTAATTCACTAACTGCTTTAACGTTAACTGCACCGTCTGCATTAAATCCGTAATCGCGGTTTTCAACAGTGTAATTAGTTAATAATGAATGATTAGCAGCAGCTTTTTCCTTTCTGTGTGATAAAGAATACTTAACGTGGGTGAATGATTTATCTGCGTCAGTACCTTCTTTAGTGTTATCTGTAAAGTCAGCACCATTTTGGTCTGCTACGATATCATCTTCAACCAATTCGTAATTATCGTAAAGGAAATACTTAGTAACGCCAGTAGTAGCTGTATTATATTCTTCTCTTGTAATTGTTTTATAAGTAACGTTATCGAAGAAAGCAAAACCTTCAACGTATTCGGTAGTGTTAGCCTTTGAACCAAAACCTAAACCTAAAACAACTTTGAAAGAAGAAGTTGAAAAATCAGATGAAGAAAGGTAAAGTGTGTATTTAGCCCAGTTGCCATCAGTATTAATATTTTTAATAATGAATGGGGCAGCACTAGTAGAAATAGTGTTTTGAACTGCAATATACGCACCGTGATCAACACCAAACGAGTTAACTAAATAGTCGGTTTTAACCCAAACTGAAAGTTCAGCGTATTCGTTTCTGCCAAGAGTTAACGAGCTTGTTGAAGTAAACTTTTGAGCAGTACCTTTAACTTGAGTGTTGTTAGTTTGGTTTCTAATCATTAAAACCTTATTACCAGTCATTGGTAAAGCGTCGTCGTTAGTGATAGCAGTTTCGCCTTCAGCTGGTTCAACCCAATCAAATGATTCGGTTACAAAGCCATAATCGTATGGAGTGCCTGGATTGTAATAAACTTCAGTACCTGCTTCAGCACCTGCAACTTTTGGGAAACCTTGTTTTTCAGCCATAGTATTGTAATCTTCGCCAGGTTTTGTATTGATAATACCTGAACTCTTTGAAGAACTATCTGACGAAACAACTATTGAATCGTAAGTGCGTGACCAACCGATTGAAGTAGCATCAGGATAATCTGAAACTTTGTTTTCAAAGGTTGAGAACTCAAAGTCGCCGTTTGTGATGGCTTGAGTATCGGTTGGGTAAACTGTTTTATCTTCTTCGGTAGTTGAAGAGCTTGAACTACTACTGCTATCTGGCTTATCACAAGCAACAGATAGAAGTGTAGAGAAGCAAAGTGCCAAAGATAAAACAAGTACTAATAAAGTTCTTAAGTTAAACTTGGTAATTTTTTTCATATTACACCTTTTGATAAAATTTTGCGTAATTTAATACTCTAAACATTATACTATAAATTGAAGAATAATGCAATGATTTTTCACTTAAAAATTGCAAAAAATATATTCAATTATTATACTTTTTTTTATATATAAGTAAAATAAATCAAAATTGCGCAAACTATGGTTATGCAAAAAAATAAAAACATTTTTTTATCGGTAATTTTAGGGCTTATAATTGGATTTATTAACGGTTTTTTTGGCGGTGGTGGCGGTATGGTTGTAGTGCCACTACTTACAAAACATTATAAGCTTGAACAAAAGGAAGCGCAAGCAACTGCTATTGCGGTTATGTTGCCTATATGTATTGCAAGCGCAATTATATATTTGTTTAGCGTTAAACTTAGCCTTTACAACCTACTTTCGTGCGCAGGTGGCGTTACGTTAGGTGGTACGGTGGGTGCATTTTTATTAAAGGGTGCAAGCAATAAAACGGTTGCTTATATTTTTGCTTTCGTTATGCTTGTTGCCGGTGCTAAATTGGCCTTTTTCTAAGAATAGTAAAAAGGCGTTTAAGGACAAGTGATTTTACATATGATTTATCTTTACTTAGGGTTAGCAGGAATAGTTGGCGGATTACTTGGTGGCATGGGAATGGGCGGTGGTACTTTGCTTATTCCTATTCTTACCTTTCTTTTTGATATCGCGCAAAAAAACGCGCAAGCAATAAATTTAATTTGTTTTATACCCATGGCGATAATTGCCCTTATAATTCACGCCAAAAACGGTCTTTTGAAATTTAAAGGATTATTACCACTCGTCATAAGTGCGGTTGGTTCAAGTATAGGTGCAGTATTTTTATTAAAACTTATCGAAAGCGATTTGCAAACTAAACTTTTTGGTGGCTTTTTAATTTTTCTTGCGCTTTCGCGTTTTTATAATCTAATAAAAAAATCAAAGCAAAAAAATATTGAAAAAAATTAGTTTTTTATACTTATTTGCATAAGTATTTGTGCATTTTGTATAATAGCCATTTTTTGGGTTAAAAGATAGAAAACTGGTCTATTTGTTTATAATACCTCCCTTAAATTTAAAATTTTTAGCAAAATTATTAAAATTTAAAAAGATAAAAAACTATTGTTTAAAAAAGTTGCACAAAAAAGTTAAAACCCCCTTTAAAATTTTTTAAAAGTATGATATAATATAGTTGGATAAAGATTGATTTTAATTTTTATTGTACTAAAAAAAAGATTTTAAAAGCGAGAGGCGAATATAGAAGTGGAAAAGATTGGCATTATCGACCTTGGGTCGAACACAGCGAGATTAGTAATTGTTCAAATGCTTGGAGATGGGCACTTTATTGTAGTTGATCAATTAAAGGAGAGCGTACGTCTTGGCAAAGATATGGAGCGCGACGGGTTTTTAAAAGTTCAACGCATTCAAGAAACCTTAAAAACCTTAAAAATGTTCCGTAGGCTTTGTGACGCACACGGTATTGACCGTATTATTGCGGTTGCAACTGCAGCAGTTCGTCGTGCAAAGAACCAAAGAAGCTTTTTGGATGAAGTTGCTACTACTTGCGGTATTAAATTAAAAGTTTTATCAGCCGAAGAAGAAGCTCTTTACGTATATCGTGGGGTTATCAACACAATGGATATACCTAAGGGCGTTATTATTGAAATCGGCGGTGGCTCTACTAAACTTATTTACTATAATAGAAGAAATCTTCTTCATTACGAAACTTTACCATTTGGTGCTGTAACTTTAACCGAACTTTTTGCAAACGACGGACTAAAGCCTGAAGAACAAGCTTTAAAAATTGAAGAATTCTTTACTGAACAGTTAAAGAAAATCCCTTGGCTTGACGAAATAGATCCAGACGCTCAACTAATAGGCGTTGGCGGTTCGTGCAGAAGCTTAGCGCGTATTAGTAAAGTAATGAAAAAGTGCCCTTATTCAATAGTTCATAATTATCATATCCCAACCGATGATTACGATATGATTTATAACACTTTAAAAGGGCTTGACTTAGATAAGAAGAAAAGAATTAAGGGCGTATCTTCAACAAGAGCAGATATTTTACCAAGCGCTTTAGCTGCAGTTCGTTCTTTTATCAAGTATAAAGATTTTAGCGAAATTATTATTTCAGGTAACGGCCTACGCGAAGGTATTATGTTTAACTACGCAATGCCTTTAACCGTTGAAAAACCTGTAAGCGACGTTTTAACTTATAGTTTAAAAACTTTAACAAAATACTATGGTTGTAACGAAAAACACGTTGAACAGGTTCTTAATATTTCAGTTCAATTATTCAAGCAATTACGCGTATTACACAAATTCCCACGTCAATATTTAAGAATTTTAAAAATTGCGGCATATTTACACGATGCAGGAACAAGCATAAAGTATTACGATTATCAAAAGCATAGCAGTTATATTGTTTTAAATTCAGCAATTTACGGTGTAACTCACCGCGAAATAGTTTTAGCTTCACAAGTTGTTGCAGTTCATAAAAACGACGATTTCTCTATTAGCGAACTTGTAAAATATAAAGATTATCTAAACGAAACCGACGTTGAAATTATAAGAAAGCTTGGTATTATTCTTCGTATAGCTGAAAGCTTAGATAGAAGTATGGCAAGTTGTGTAACAGGCATCAATTGTGACGTTTTAGGCGATTCAGTTATTATGAAAACCGAACTTGTAGGCGAAGCTACTCTTGAAATTAAGGACGCAATGAACGCTGCTAACGATTTTAGACGTATCTTCAAGAAAAACTTAGATATTTTATAAAATTTTAATTAAAAATAACATTTAAAGGGTATTTTTCTCATATATTAACCTATGAGAAAAGTGCTCTTTATTTTTTTATGCTTTTTTTTGTCGGCGGTAAGCCTTTTATCGCTTATTATTGTTCCATTAACAACTAATAGTCGCGAAAATGCAACTACAAGTATTAAAACTTTAGAAATTTGGCATCTTGATATGATTGAAGGGGGAATCGGCTCTCGTACAACCTTTTTGAAAAAGGTAGCAAAAAAATTTAGTGATATAACGGGTACGGTTGTAAGGGTAACGCATCATACACCAACGAGCGCAATCGAAAATTTTAATAATAATATTTATCCTAACCTAATCTCCTATTCAGCAGGGCTTGATTTACCTTACGCTAAGCTTGTTGAAATAGAAAAAGATAGTTATGCAGAATGTTGGTGCAAGGGTGGGTATTTACTTATATCACGAAAGGGGCAAAAAATTGACGGGATTATACTTTCGATGCAGGAATACGCACTAAGCGCGATTGCATACTATATGGAAGATATAAAAATCCCTATTGTAGGTGAATATAAATCAACCGACGCAATTTATGCTTTTTACGGTAATAAGAACTACGCTTTACTCGGTACACAACGCGATTTATTTAGGCTTCAAAATAAGGGGATAGAGATAGAGATTAAACAACTTTCACGTTTTAACGACCTGAATCAATATATATCGATAATTTCAACTTCAAATAAAAATGATGAAAGCAAAAAATTTATTAGTTATTTACTATCATATTGCAAAGGAGAAAACGCACTTGAAAATATTGGAATGCTTACGCCAAACGGTTATTCAAATGCGTGCAATTCGCTTTTAAATATTTTTAACGAAAGTAATCATGAATATACAACCTACCCCATTTTAAGTGGAGAACAATTAAAAAATTTAAAAAATATGTGCAAAAATTATCAAATGAATGCCCAAAGTATAAAAAACGCGCTAAAACGTTTGAAATAAACTATTATTTAGTGTAAAATAGGAGATGAAGTTTATGAATGAATATATTGCTATGCTCAATAGTTACGGTATAGAATATAAAATAAACGAATGTTTAAAGAAGTATAGCACTTATAAAACGGGTGGCGATACTAAAATTATGGTTTTTCCAAAAAATCATAATGAACTTAAAATTGCAACTGCTACAAATTTAGAATACGTTGCTATCGGTAACGGCTCGAATATTCTATTTTCAGATTATGGGTACGATGGTATTGTTATAAATACCAAGAATATGGTAAAAATGCGTTTTACTGGCTCGCTAATCGTTGCCGAATGTGGTTTGCCACTTTCAAAACTGCGCGAAAGTGCCGAGCTTAACTGTTTAGGCGGTTTAGAATTTACAGAAGGAATACCAGCGACGGTTGGCGGTGCAGTTTGTATGAACGCAGGTTGCTTTTCAAAAAGTATTAGCGAATACATAGCGTATGTAATTACTAACAATGGCATTTTTAATAACGAGCAATGTGAATTTGGTTATCGAACAAGTATTTTTGATAAAAATAAGGGTGAAATTATTTCATCGGTAGCTTTTATGTTAAAGCCAAGTGAACTTGACGTTATTGAAAGTAAGAAAGAACGCTTTAAAAAACTTAGAAAAAGCAGTCAACCGCTTGGAAAAAGCTGTGGTTCGGTGTTTTTAAACGATGGCTATTTTGCAGGAAAAGTAATTGACCAAGCGGGTTTAAAAGGATATACTATAGGCGGTGCAACCGTTTCTGAAAAACACGCTAATTTTATTATCAATAACGGGCAAAAATCAAGTGACGTTTATAAACTTATTAAACTTATTAAAGACCGCGTATATAATACGCAAAAGATAAAACTTAAAGAAGAATTACGATTTATAGGAAAATTTGATGATTGATTTTGATTTTCATACACATACCAAATATAGTCACGGCAAAGGAACTATTTTAGAAAATGCCGTTAGTGCAAAAGAAAAAGGACTTAAGGGGATTGCTATTACTGATCACGGCTTTAATCACCCCTTTTTTGGTATGAGAAGAAAAAAAGTTGATAAAATGAAAGAAGAATGCATTTTAGCCGAAAAACAAACTGGCGTTAAAGTTTTGCTTGGTGTAGAATCTAATATTATAGGATTAGGCGGTGAAACCGATTTAAAGCCAAGCGATTACGATAAAATGGATATATATCTTGCCGGTATTCATAGGGCGGTATTCCACCATAAGTTTAGTGATTATTTTAATCTTTTCGGTGCTAATTTACTTACTTCAACTATCACAAAAAAGCCATCGAGCGCATTAATTAAAAATACGACAAATGCCTATATAAACGCAATAAAAAATAATCCTATCGATATTTTAACACATCTAAATTTTTTGTGCTATGCAGATAGTTTAGAAGTTGCAAAATGTTTAGAAGATTATGGAACTTACCTTGAAATTAACACTAAAAAAATTCATTTAACAGATGAAGAATGGCAAAATATAATTGATAAAACTAAGGTAAATTTTGTTATCGATTCGGATGCTCATTCGCCATCACGCATAGGCGATACTGCAATTGCGTGCGAACTTTTTTCAAGAGTAAATTTCCCTTTATCGCGTATTCATAATATTGAAGGTAGAATGCCTACTTTGCGTTTTTCGCAGTTTAAGGAGCGAAGATGAGTCATTTAAACGAAAGAATTAAAAAAGAACTGTGTAAAATTTCATATTCAAGCGGTTGTTGTAAAACTGCTGTACTGTCTGCTTTTATTCGCACGGCGGGTAGTATTGAAGTTAAAAAGAACACTTACGGCTTTAGCGTTTCTTCATCAAGCGGTGAATGTTTAGATTATTTTGCCGACCTTACTCAAGAACTATATGGTTGCCGTCCTATTTTTACAATGGGAAAAAACAGTATTATCGGATTTTCAGTGGTTGACGAGAATAGTTTAAGAATACTTATCGATTTAGGTATTATTAAAATTGAAGATAGTGAACTTACTATTGCTCTTGAGCCAGATGAGTATTTAGTTGAAAACGATTGCTGTAAACGTGCTTATATTAGGGGTGCGTTTATGGGTGGCGGTTCGCTTACAGTGCCCGACAGTAACACAAAAGCTTCAACAACGGGTTACCATTTGGAGTTTGTATTTTCAAAGTATTTAACTGCGCAACATTTTACTTCAGTTTTGGTCTCAGTTGGATTTTTACCAAAATTAACCGAGCGTAAAAATAATTACGTTGTTTATTTTAAACAACACGAAGAAATTAAAGATTTGCTTGCTTTTATGGGCGCAAACGCAGGTGTTTTAGAGTTTTCGGATTTAGTAGTTCTTCGTGAAGTAAAAAACAATACTAACCGAATAACTAATTGCGAAATTTCAAACGTAAATAAGCAAGTTGAAGCCAGTTTAAAGCAATGCCAAGCAATTCGAGTTATTGCAGAAACCATCGGGCTTGAAACACTCTCGCCCGAACTTGAAAAAACAGCAAAGGCAAGGTTAAAGTTTAGCGATTATCCTTTAAGCGACCTTGCCGACCATTTAAACGTTTCAAAAAGTTGTTTAAATCATAGGTTAAGGAAACTTGTTGCGATAGCTGAAAGTATAAAATAATTTATAATTTCATATAAAAAAGGTCTTTTGCAAATTTAAGCAAAGACCTTTTGTTTTATTGGCAATTTTTTATTTTTTTTCGTGTAATTGATTACAATCCAAGATATAATAAAATAAGTGAAATAGTATTTTCAATACCGTCGAAGTGAGTGCGTTCCATACCGTGTGAAGCGTGAACGCCCGTTCCTATAAGCGCGCCGGGTATATCGTGGCCAGCCGACCACATTGCGCCAACGTCCGAGCCGTAATAAGGGTAAACGTCAACTGCGTAGTTTAGCCCATTTTCTTTTGCAAGATTTATAAGGTTAGTTGTGAAATCGTAATCGTAAGGACCGTGAGAATCTTTAGCGCAAATGCTTACTTGATGCTCGTTACAGTTTAAATCCTTACCGATGCAACCCATATCTACGCAAAGCATTTTTACTATATCTTGTGGAACGTAGCTTGCGCCATGACCTACTTCTTCATACATAGTTATAAGCATTTTAACGGTGTATTCTGGGGTTATATCGTAATCTTTTAAAATTTTTAAAACGGTTAAAAGAGCAACTACGCTTGCTTTATCGTCAATAAAGCGTGATTTTAAAAATCCCGATTCGGTTATAGTAGTTTTGGGGTCTAAAGCGATGTAATCACCGCTTTCAATGCCTAATTTTTTAACGTCAGCAGGGGAATTTACCACTTCATCAAGCCTTACTATCATATTTTCTTCAGTATGTGCGATAGTGTCGCAATCGGTGTAAACGTGCTTTGATGGGCTTACGGATAAAAATGTTCCGCTATATTTTTTACCGTTACGGGTGATAACCGTGCAATACTCACCGTCGTAAGTGGATAAGATAGGGCCACCGATTTTAGTAAAGCGTAAATTTCCGCCAGAAATGCTTCTTACCATTGCTCCTAAAGTATCGGCGTGAGCAGCAAGACCAAGCGCACTTTGCTTTTTGCCCTTTTTAGTAAGAATAAAGCAACCTTTGTTAGTTTTTGTAAACTCAACGTCAAGCTCTTTTGCATAAGAAGCTAATAGGCTTGCAATTTCGGTATAGTAGCCTGTTGGGCTTGGCGTGTTAAATATTTTAAGCGCAGTTTCAAAATAAAAATCTTTATACTTTTTAACGTCGATTTTCATAACTAAAATCCCCAAATTAAATTTATATTATTATACATTAAAGCAGAATAAATGTCAAATGAATGTGAATAACAAACTGTTATAATTTTTCGTTCAAAAATTTAATTTGGCTTATAATTTACTTTACAAAAGTTTATAATTTATGGTAAAATAAAATTATGATAGAAACTATTGAATTTTTAAAACGCGCAAGAAAAGAATGCGGAATTACTTTAAAAGAATTGTCACAAAAATCGGGCGTTTCGTTAGGAACGGTTAACAAACTATTTTCTGGCGGTATTGCAAGTATTAAAACAAAAACCGCTCAAAAATTAGCAACAGCTTTAGGCGTTAGCCTTAACTCGCAAGAAAACGACCAACAAACTAAATATCTTCCTTGTGAGAATAATGGTTTTGTTAGGGTTGCGGCTCTTACTAATGAAGTTAGAGTGGGTGACGTTAATTTTAACGTTAAAAGCACGATTGAACTTATAAAAGTTGCTTATAAAAAGGGCGTATCTATTGCAGTTTTTCCCGAATTAAACGTATCTTCATATAGCGTGGGTGACTTAATGATGCACGATGCTTTGGTTAAAGCATCGGCAGTTGGCGTTCAAGAAATTGCAAAACAAACACTTGGTAAAAATATGCTTGTTTTCGTTGGCTTTCCATTTCGCTATGCAAGCAGATTATATAACTGTGCCGCAGCCCTTTTTAATGGTGAAGTTATAGCCATTATTCCAAAGAAAAATTTACCCAATTATAACGAGTTTTATGAAAGAAGGCTATTTTGCGAGCCCGACGATGCTATTTACGAAGTTGATTTCTTCGGTAAGAAAGTACCTTTTGGCTATAATATTATTCTTCAAAACACCTTAATGCCCGAAATGAAGGTTGCATGTGAAATTTGCGAAGATTTATGGGTTCCAAACGCACCTTCTATCACTCATGCTTTAAACGGCGCTACCGTAATAGCAAATTTATCGGCAAGCAATGAAGTTGTAGGTAAAAAGAACTATCGTAGGCAAATGGTTCAAACACATTCATCAAAATGCTTATGTACCTACGTTTATTCTTCTGCAGGAAGTGGCGAAAGTACTTCAAGGGTAGTTTTTGGCGGTCACAATATGGTTGTTGAAGCTGGAAAACTTATTGCCGAAAGTCTTCCTTTTGAAAATGGTATAGCAATTAGTGATACCGATTTAGGTTTTATCGAATTTGAAAGGAATAAAAAATTTAAATATAAACGCGAAGAAAATTATCGTATTCTTGAATTTGCTTTATCAAATAACGGCTTTGAACTTGAAAGAAGATTCCCTCGCTTCCCATTCGTTCCTGAAGACAAAGCTTTACGTGACGAGTGCTGTGAAGAAGTTTTAACCATTCAAGCACACGGTTTAGCAAAGCGAATTAACCATATAGGCAGTAAAAAACTTGTTTTAGGTTTATCTGGTGGGTTGGATAGCACTTGCGCGCTTTTAGTTTGCGAAAAAGCTTTAAAACTTGCAGGCTTAAAGCCAAGCGATTTAATTGCTATCACAATGCCTTGCTTTGGTACGAGTAACCGCACTTATAATAATTCGTACGCCCTTGCAAAAGAAATAAAATGCACTTTTCTTGATATAAGTATCAAAGATAGCGTTTTACAGCATTTTAAGGATATCAAGCACGACCCTGAAACTGCTAACGTAGTTTATGAAAACTGCCAGGCGCGTGAAAGAACTCAAGTTTTAATGGATTACGCTAATAAAGTTAACGGTATTGTAGTTGGTACAGGTGATTTAAGTGAAATTGCACTTGGTTGGTCAACCTATAACGGCGACCATATGTCGATGTATTCAGTTAATTCTTGCGTGCCTAAAACTTTAATGCAAGCTATCGTTAGTTACGAAGCTGAAAAGCGTGGCGGTAAGTTGGGCGAAATTTTAAACGACGTTGTTTCAACCCCTATTAGCCCAGAACTTAAGCCTTCAAAAAACGGCGAGATGACTCAACCAACCGAACATTCTGTTGGACCATATATTTTAAATGATTTTTATCTATATTACTTAATAAAACAGGGTTTTTCGCCATCAAAAGTGTTTTATCTCGCTCTTCATTCATTTAAAGGCGAATATGACGCGCAAACGATTTATAATTGGCTTGCGTTATTTATAAGAAGATTTTTCACGCAACAGTTTAAGCGTTCTTGCCAGCCAGACGGGATTAAAATAGGTGCGCTATCACTTTCACCAACTGAATGGATGATGCCAAGCGATAGTTGTTATACTCTTTGGCTTAACGAACTTGAAAGTGTAAAGGAAAAATATAATTTGCAATAAAAATTTAAATTAATAAAAATCAAAAGCCTGACGTGCAGTCAGGCTTTTCGTTATTATTATGGGTTTTATTAAATTATAAGTTGTATTTCGTGTATAACTTTAGTCATTTTCACGGTAAACAATAATTTTTGCGGTTTTAGAAAATCTTTTAACCGAGCCAAAAGCCTTTTCGCATTGTTCTCGAGTAGAATATCCTTCGCCAACACAAAGCAAACGTTTGGAAGTAGAGAAAATTTTAAATACAAAATTACCGTTTTTATCTAAACTAATCGCAAAATTTTCAGCTTCGATATTTTTCTTAAGAGTTTCAATACCGCTTTTTATTCCGCTTAGGGTGGAGTAACTTTCAGTTCTAAGCATAAGCTCGCCGTTTGAAGCCTTTAAATCTGCAAAATATCTTTCTTCAGATTGATAAATAATCCATTTTCCGTTATAACGGGTTGTTGTATTTTCTTCGATGGTATCAGTTGTTGTTTTTTCTTGAATTTTTTCACTATTTTGAACAGTGGTTTTATTTATTTGTTTTGTTTCAACAGCATTTTTTGTTGAATTTTTAGTTTTATTTTGTAAGTTGGCTTCAGCTTTTTCAATCTTTTCTTCTACTTTTTTGCCCTTTTCTTTCGTATTGTTTTCGGTAGAATTTTCTTCTTTTGTGGGCTCGCTTGTAGGTTCACTTACGGGCTCGCTTTGCGGTTGAATAGCATCGCTTTTTGGTGCGGGCGTTTGTTCTTTATCTAAAATTAGTTGTTCATTTAGCGCACTGTTATTTTGTAAAAAAATATTAGTCTGAGATTGATTTTTATTATCAACGTTATCTAAATTCAAAGAATTTTGTTCATTTTCTTGATTTTTTTGTAAATCATTTGATTTTATCGTTTTGCTTTTCTTGTAAAAAATTGCAATTAGTGCTATAATGATAAAGCAAACAACAAAAGTTAGTACAAGTACTAAAGTGTATTTTGGATAAGAATTTAAGTAGTTTATAATTTTTTCCATAATATTTCCCCGTTGTTTCAAACTTAAATTTTAAATTTAATTTTACGATATAATTTTATTACATTTGGCGAAATATGTCAATTAAAAGTTGATAAAAGGACGAATTTAAATGAGTGCTTCAATCAAAAAATATTCAGTGGCTATTATAGGCGGTGGATTTTCTGGTTTATGCCTTGCATCAATGCTTGGCGCTAAACTTAAAAGTAATTTATTAGTGCTTGAAGGTAATAAGCGCGTAGGTAAAAAGATTTTAGCAACGGGCAATGGTCAGGGCAATATAACTAATAAGGTTATTAGTGCTGACTATTATCATGGTGATAAAGATTTTGCATCTAAAGCCATTTCACGGTATACTAATACTCATTTACTTGATTATTTTGACAAGTTAGGCTTACTAACTGATAGTATAGGTCAAAAAATTTATCCTGCGTCATTTACTGCCGGTTCTATCTTGGACGTATTGCGTTTCGAAATTGATAAACAAGGGGTTGACGTAAAAACTGAGCATTACGTTACTAACGTTAAAAAGAAGGATTGTTTTAAAATTGAATGTAATAATGGCGAAGCATTTTTTGCCGATAAGGTTGTTTTTGCATTTGGCGGAAAAAGCGGGGCAGGATTTTTGACGGACGGAAAAAGTTACTCGTTAGCTGAAAATTTTGGGCATACGGTTACTTCTCTTTCGCCATCACTCGTTCAACTAAAAACAGAAAAAGAAAAGATACGCGGTTTAAAAGGTGTAAAACAAGAAGCTAACGTTTCACTTTATACAGACGAGCGGTTTGTAGCCTCATTTGCAGGCGATATATTGTTTACCGATTTTGGTGTTAGCGGAAATTCAATTTTTTCACTTTCAGCTTACTTAAAGGGCTTAAAAAATCCAAATATAAAAATTGAGTTTTTACCTACATATTTAAAAGAAGATTTAGCCCAAAAATTGTATCAAAAATGTGATAGCGGTTTTACTTATGAACAACTTTTAGTTTCGGTTATTCCAACAAGATTATCGCTTGCCGTGCTTAAAGATTGTTTACTTAATCCGCAGGATTTAGCAAAAAAACAAAAAGTTGAGCAAATTACTCGCTCAATAAAATCATTTAGCCTAAAAGTGGAAGGACCATGTGGCTTTGAAAGTTCGCAAGTAACGGCTGGGGGTATCAATACCAAGGAAATTTGCTCTCAAACTATGCAAAGCAAGTTGGTTGACGGACTTTATATTATAGGCGAAGCTTTAAACGTTGACGGTGATTGCGGTGGCTACAATCTACAATGGGCGTTTACAACCGCGCAAATTGCAAAGGATAGCATTTTAAATGGATAAAATAAACGGAATTAAACTTGCTTTAACCGAGAATGAAAGTTTATTATTAAGTAAAGTAGCAAAAATAAAGGGTGTTAAACCAAACAAAATTAAGTATTTTAAAATACTTAAAAAGTCAATTGACGCTCGTGATAAGGGCAACGTTTTTTACACTTACAACGTAGAATATTCGCTAAGTGAAGTTTCAGCACAAAAAATCGAATATCCTAAGGTTAAAGGCGAAGTGGTGGTTGTGGGGAGTGGACCATGCGGTTTATTTTGTGCACTATATTTAGCGCGTAGCGGTGTTAAGGTAACCTTACTTGAGCGTGGTAGTTCAGTAGAAAATCGCGCTAAAACGAACGACAGATTTTTTAATAAAGGTATTTTAAATACCGAATGCAACGTTCAGTTCGGTGAGGGTGGTGCAGGCACTTTTTCAGATGGGAAGCTTAATACTCAAGTAAATAATGAAAGAATAAAACTTGTTTTAGAAGATTTTGTTTCTTTTGGCGCTCCAGAAGAAATAACTTACCTATCTAAACCGCATATTGGTAGTGATAATCTTCCAAAAGTAGTTAAAAATATACGAAATGAAATAATAAATCTCGGATCAACCGTTATTTTCGATGCTAAAGTTAGTGATTTTATAATTAAAAACGGGCAAATTTGCTCGATAATTTACGTTAAAGAGGGTAAATCTTACGAACTTGTTACCAATAAAGTAGTTTTAGCTGTGGGACATAGCGCTCGTGATACTTTTGAAAGACTAAACGCTTTGGGCGTTATGATGGAAAGCAAAGATTTTGCCGTTGGATTTAGAATTGAACATTTACAAGAGCATATAGGTTTATCGCAATACGGAAAAAATTATTCTTTATTGCCTTCGGCAGATTATAAACTTGTCAGTCATGCGGGTGAAAGAGACGTATTTACATTTTGTATGTGCCCTGGCGGTTACGTAATGCCTGCAACCAGTGAAGAAGGGTGTGTAGTTACCAACGGAATGAGTGAATACAAACGTGACGGATTAAATGCTAACAGTGCACTCGTTTGTAGGGTTACTCGAAATGATTACGATAGCATTGACGACCCACTTGCCGGGATTAGATTCCAACGCGAACTTGAAAGAAAGGCTTTTATTGCAGGTGGCTCAAATTATAAAGCCCCCGTTCAACTTGTTCGCGATTTTATAAACGGTAAACAATCTTCAAACTTCGATGGAGTACTTCCTACCTATAAAATAGGTACTCAATTTTATCCACTTCACGAATTTTTTAAAAAATCATTTACAAATTCTTTAATTAGTGCTACAATAGATATGTCGAAAAAATTAAAGGGTTTTAGCGAAAACGGTGCGCTTTTTACTGGGGTAGAGAGTAGAACGTCTTCTCCACTTAGAATTTTGCGCGACGAAAGTTTGCAAAGCGTTAGCGTAAAAGGGCTTTATCCTGCAGGCGAGGGCGCAGGATATGCAGGGGGAATAACGAGCGCCGCAGCCGATGGAATTAAGGTTGCTCTTCAAATAATTTCAACGCTTGATAAAAAATAAAATACCTTTAAAAACTATATTTTTAATTTTTTGGGGGATTTATGAAGGTAAAATATTTAGGTCACGCCTGTTTTTTTCTACAATTTGACAAATATTCTTTTGTAATTGATCTCTTTGGGGATATTGGTTATCAACAAGATTTTGTTAAAGCAGATTATTGTTTAACAACGCACGAGCATTTTGACCATGCAACGCTAACTCGAACCGAGTTTAAATATTTGATTGATAAAAACAGTAAGGAATTTCCTAATTTTTTAAAGGTTATTCCCTCATATCACGACGAGGTTTTGGGTGCAAAACGCGGAATTAACAACGTTTACGTTATTGATCTTGACGGAATGCGCGTTTGCCATTTAGGTGATATTGGACAAAATTTTGATTTACAATTTTGTAAAAAATTAGGAAAGATTGACGTGATATTTGTTCCTGTAGGCGGTAAATATACGATAGATTCAAAAACCGCAAAGGAATATGTAACTGCTATCAATCCTAAAATAGTTATTCCTATGCATTATAAAACTAAATCAAGCAGTATTGACGTTGCAACCAAAAATGAATTTTTATCATTTTACAAAAATACGTTAAAGGTTTTGCAAACCTTTGAAATTAGTAGTTTACCGCAAGAAATGGTAGTTTATAACGTTGACGATAGTAATTTCTAAATTTGTTAAATATATACAAAATACGATTAAAATGCTTTTACAAAGGTGAAAATATGACAGATAAACGCGTTTATACAACTAACGAGTTAGAAAATATGAGTATTTATGATTTAAGATTACTTTTACGTTCTTTAGGGGGAGTTCCAAAGTCTAAAAAGGGACGTGAAATGATTAACGAAATCATCGACATACAAATGGGCAATAAAACTGCTCAAAAAAATTCAAATCGTGGTAGAAAACCAAAAAATTCAATAAATGAAGATGCTATTCCAACCACAGCTGAGCCAAAAGAGCGCTTTTCTTCATTATTGGGTGGTGGTCGTGCCTTTACAGAGCAAGATTTGAATAGTAATAATTATTACATAGATGGTGTTTCCGTTCCCGTTAGCGTTGAAGTTGCCGATTCGGGTTGCGTTCTTGGAAATATTATTCTTGCAAGCGGTATATTATTTTTTGCTAATGACGAAGGATACCTATGTGATATATCAAACGTTGCTAATCCACTTTATTTTTATGTTGAAAAAGCAATTATTTCTCGCTACGATTTAAAGGAAGGCGATAAGATTATTGGTAGTGCGCTATTTAGCGCGGTTGAGGGGTATTATTCATTAATCGACGTTATAAAAATTAATGGTTATAGCGTTGATAATTTTAGGCGCAATAAAGAGTTTGAACGTCTTAATGCAATTCAACCTAATCAAAGCTTAATTTCTAACGATGAAAGCAATAAAACTCTTCGAACTCTTGAATTTTATGCGCCTATTGGTATTGGATCTCGCTCTTTAATCGTTGCTCAACCCAAAACGGGCGTAACCGATATGATAAAAGATATCGCAAAATCTATAAAATTGCAAAATAATAACCTTAAATTATTTTGTATTTTAGTTGATGAAAAACCCGAAGATGTAACTGAATTTTCATCGATTTTAAATGAAAACGAGCTATTTTCTTTCTCGTATGATGACGGCTCTATTCAAAGAATAAAACTTTTAGATTTAATTTTGAAAAGCGCAAAAAGATTAGTTGAATGTGGTGAAAAGGTTATTATTTTGTTAAATTCATTAACAAAACTTACTCAAGCATATTATTCTCAAATTATTTTATGCGAAAATCAAACTGAAAGCGCCGAGCATCGCGCTATAATTGAAACTAAAAAATTTTTCTTATCCGGTAGAAATACTCGCGAAGGCGGTTCTCTTACCATTATAGCAAGTTTACTCGATGGTGATAGCGATTTAGATAAAGCATTAAGTTCGCAATTATTACCTGCTTCAAACACTCAAATATATTTGTCTGCTAACTTAGCCAAAAAGCGCATTTATCCGGCTATTGATTTAGATAGAAGTGTAGCCGATTACGAAGAAAAGCTATTAAGTGAAGAAAGATATAAAATTTCGTTAAGATTGAAATCTCTTTTAGCAGAAAACGTTCGCGCGAACGAGGTTTATAATCAAATGATAAATAGCACCAAAGATAATGACGAGTTTTGCAAAAATTTTGATGAATGGGAAATAGCATTAAAATAACAACAGCAAATATTTCTTTTTGAAATAACGAGCTAACCATATTTTATCCAAGATGCTATAGTATTTTACTAAAATAATCGTATATTAAATAGCCGTTATTCATGCGTTCTGGGTGGAATTGTACGCCGAATATCGGCTTGTTTTTGTGTTGAAATGCTTCTATAACATTATCCTTTGATATTGCGCAAATATCGAAATGTGGCGATAGTAAGCCAATTTGCTGGTGATGCGCCGAGTTTACTACGAATTTTTTAGCATATATTTCATTTGTAAACCCGCCTAAATTATAAACGCTATGAAGCGCGTCGCAACTTTGTTTAAAGTGAGTAACATTGCTTTTACTTATATTATCAATAGTACCGCCAAATGCGACGTTTAAGATTTGCATTCCACGGCATACTCCTAAAATTGGTAAATTTTTTGCATAAAATCGTTCGATAAGCAAAAGTTCTGCAATATCGCGTTTAAATTCGATACAGTTTGATTTAATATTTTTACCGTATAAAAAGGGATAAATGTCGCCACCACCACGAAGTACCAATCCGCAGCAATCTTCGGCTTTTGCAATATTCGTACTTACCACGGTGGTTATACCTGCATTTTTAAGTGCAATAACGTAATTTTTAGCTTTATTTATAAAGCCGTATATAAAAACTTTTTTCATATTATATATTTACGCAACTAATAATAAATTTGTTTTACTACATAAAATGGAGAAGAGAAATGAAAAAAATCGGAATGATTGTAGCAATGGCCAAAGAACTTAAAGATTATTTTGAAAAGCTTGGTAGCGTTAAGTCTCTTGAAGATAGCGTTTATGACGTTTGGCAGGCAAATGCTTATGGCAAAGAGCTTTACATAATCAAATCGGGTGTAGGAGAAATAAGCGCGGCAGGCGCAACTCAATATTTGATTACCAAATATGGTGTTGAAGTGATTATAAACTTTGGTATTTGTGGTAAAATAAGCGATAGTTTAAAACTTTTAGATACGGTTGTTTTAAGTAGCGTTGTTTATTATCAATTCGACTGTTCTGATATCGATGACGTTTTGCCTGGCGTTTATATGGGTAACAGTTACTACATCGATACCGATAAGGATTTAGTTAATAAATTATTATCGCTTGACCAAAGTTTAAAAACAGCTGTTTGCGCTTCGGGCGATAAATTTATAGGAAATAAGGAAGATAAGGATTATTTATTAAACACTTTTAAAGCAGACGTGTGTGAAATGGAAAGCGCTGGTATTTTAATAACTTGTTTACGCAATGGAATTAAGTGCCTACTAATTAAGTCGGTAAGTGATGATTGCGACGGAATGGATTTTCGTACCTACTGCGCGCTTGCCGCACAAAAATACGTTGAAATTGTTGATAAATTCGTTAGGGAGTATTAAAATGAGTAAATTGAAAACTCTTTTTGATTTATTTATAACCACGTTTAAAATAGGTCTTTTTACCTTTGGTGGCGGTTATGCTATGATTGCCGTTTTTGAAAACGAGTTTGTTTCTAAAAAAGGTTGGATAGAGCACGAAGAATTTACCGATTTAATTGCAATAGCTGAATCAACACCAGGTCCTATTGCAATAAATAGCGCAACCTATATAGGCTATAGGGTAGGCGGTTTTTTAGGTTCGGTTTTTTCAACTATAGGTATTGTATTACCATCGCTCATTATTATCTTTATAATATCGTTGTTTTTTGATGCATTTTTACAAATTAAAATAGTTGAAAAGGCTTTTAAGGGTATTCAAGCATGCGTTGCCTTTTTGATTTTATCTGCAGGTATAAAAATGTTTTTAAAAAGCAAAAAAGACGCTTTTTCAATAGTAATTTTTTGTGCCACTTTAATATCAATGATAACTTGTAGTATGCTTGCAATCAAATTTTCGTCAATTTATTATATTTTAATAGGTGCTGGAATAGGGCTAATCGTGTATTTAATTGGCTTATTATTTAGTGCAAAGGCTAATTTACAAAATAAGGGGGATAAGTAAAATGCATATTTATCTTCAACTTTTTTTAACTTTTTTAAAAATAGGCGCTGTAACCTTTGGTGGCGGTTACGCAATGATACCACTTGTTAAAGAAGCGGTGTTACAAAATGGTTGGCTTACTGAAGAAATGTTTCTTAACTTTATTGCAGTTGCCGAATCAACGCCAGGCCCTATTGCAATAAATATGGCAACCTTTATTGGTTCAACGCAAGGTGGCTTGATTGGTTCAATAATTGCTACGTTCGGGGTAGTTTTACCATCATTTTTAATTATTTTATTTATAGTTGCCATAATGAACAGTTTAATAAAATACAAGGGCGTTCAAGCAGTTTTACGCGGTATTCGTCCAGTAGCATTGGGCTTAATTTGTGCAACCGGCTTAACTATGGTATTAAGCGTTTTATTTGGTATTGAAAATTTAACTTCTTCTATAACTGTTGAATTTAGGGGAATAATTGTTTTTGCAATAGTTGCAGTTATTTATTTGGCTTATTATTTTAAAAAGAAAAAGTTTATTTCGCCCATACTTTTAATTGTTATATCCGCTGGGCTTGGAATGATTTTATATTCGGTGTAAAATATGGAACAAACAGTTTGTCATATAATATGCGCGGGAAGCGGACATAAATTAGCAATAAAACCTAAAAAAGGCGATTTGGTTTTGGTTGCAGACGGCGGATATAAAAAACTTATAAATACTGATATAAAGGTTGATTTTTTAATAGGCGACTTTGATTCGCTTTTCAATTTACCAACTTTTGAAAACATTATTCGCTTGCCAAAAGAAAAAGATTTTACGGATACTATGTATTGTGTAAACGAAGGAATAAAGGCGGGATATCAAGTTTTTAATATATATTTTGCCACTGGTGGAAAGCGTATTGACCATTCGATTGCCAATATGCAAATACTTTTATACCTTGCAAATCTTGGAAAAATTGGGTATATATTTAGCGGTAATCAAGTTGTTACGGCAATAAAAAACACTTGCCTAAAATTTAGTGAAAAGGCAAGTGGATTTGTTTCAATTTTTGCTTCGAGTGATATTGCAAAAAACGTAAAAATTAGCGGATTAAAATATGAATTTCAAGGCGATTTAAAAAATGATTTTGCGCTTGGGGTAAGTAATGAATTTTGTGGTAAAAATTCAGTTGTTGAAGTTGAAAATGGTATTTTAACCATTGTTTTTAATAAAAAGTGTTTAAAATATACTTTTTAAACTATATATTTTTTGGCAGTGAAGTACTAAGACCGTTTAAATATTCGTCGTAACTTGCTTGCTTTATTTCGAACTTTTCGTTTTCATAAGTGATAGTTGTGAGTGAAGCGTTTGATACCCAACCGAGCGAGTTACATTCTTCGGCAGAAAGGTTTTTTATTGACGTGATAATCGCGCGGATAACCCCTGCGTGTGTAGCGATAAGAAGGTTTTTATCCTCATTGTTTTGGGCAATTTTTTTAAGCTCGTTAAATGAGCGGGTCATAACTTCTTTAAAGCTTTCGCCACCCGTGCAACTTGATTGATAAATATTTGTTTTCCAACAAATAAAATCGTTGTAGTAGTTTGATAAAATCTGCTCAAACGTTAGCATTTCCCACTTTCCACCGTAAATTTCATTAAAAGCGGTGTTTTTATTTATTGGCAAATTAAAACCTTCGCCAACCTTTGATATAGTATCATAAGCGCGAGAAAGTGAGCTTGAATAAATTTTATCAATTTTAAGATTATTTAAAATATAATCGCTAACGAGCTGTGCTTGTTGCTCGCCAATAGCCGATAATTTTACGTCGCTACTTCCTGCAAAAAATTTTTGATCGTTGGCAACGCTATAACCGTGCCTTACTAAATATATTGTAACCATAAAACTATGATAGCATAAAATTAGAAAAAATCAAAGTTATTTTGCGTAAATTTAAAATATTTACACTAACAAATAGTAGTTTATTATGAAGATTTCAACAGAAACAAAATCGCTTGCCAATATAGTGGGATTTGAAAAAGCGCTTGAACTATTAGCTAAAGCAGGGTTCGACGCTTTTGACTTTTCTCTTTTCGATTTAGGTAAATGGAATTGGGAAACGAGTTCGCAAATAATTGAAGATAACTTTCCGTCTTTTGATGATTTAGTTGAAAAAGTTAATAACTTAAAGGCAATTGCCGATAAATTAGGATTAGTTTGCAATCAAGCGCACGCGCCATTTCCAACTTTTCCTATGCTTGAACGCGTTAAACTTGCTATTGTTTGTGCTGGAGTTATGGGTGCAAAGATAATAGTAGTGCACCCCGATAATAATAAAAGCGCTGAAGAAAATGCCAAGATGTATCTTGATTTACTGCCTTTAGCGAAGAAATATAACCTTAAAATTGCAACCGAAAATATGTGGAATTGGAAGGATGGGCGCGCAAGTTTTGCCGCTTGCTCAACTGCTGAAGATTTTGTTGCTCATTTAGATGCGGTGAATGATGAAAATTTTGTTGCCTGCCTTGATGTAGGTCATGCGGAAATGATGGGTGAAGAAGTTAGCGCAGTAAAAATGATAAAAGCGCTTAAAGGTAAGCTTCAAGCACTTCACCTTCACGATAACGATAAATTTCACGATTCACACCAAATTCCATTTAGTATGGATATAAATTTTGAAGAAATAGCCGCCGCGCTTAAAGAAATAGGTTATAACGGATATTTAACTTTAGAAGCAGATACATATTTAAAAGCATATACTGCCGAAAACGTTTTTGAAGGGGTGCAAAACTTAGCAAATAGCGCGCGAAAAATCGCCGAATTGATGAAATAATAGAGTATAATTTAATAAATTTAGGTTTGCAGATATGTGGTTTGCAAACCTTTTTAATTTTGAAGCGGTTAACTTAGGGGATATAAGTTGCATAAAATATAATTATGGAATAGTGCAATGGAAAAATATCTTATTATCGGTGGTAAAAAACTGTTTGGCGAAGTTAAAATTTCACCAGCAAAAAATGCTTGTTTACCTTTAATTGCATCAACTATTATGTTTAGCGGTGAATTTCTTTTACAAAATGCGCCAAAGATTTCAGACGTTATAATAATGGCAAAAATTGTTGAAAATTTGGGCGGAAGTTTTATTTTTACTGATAAAGGTTTGCTTTTAAAAACTTTTAATATAAATTCATACTCGCCAAGTAAAGAAATTTGTTGTAAAGCAAGAGCATCTTTTTTTATAGCAGGCGCGCTTTTATCACGCTTTAAAAGGGCTATTGTTCCACTCCCGGGCGGTTGTAATATAGGTATTCGCCCAGTTGACGTTCATATTGACGCTTTTAATCAGTTAGGTGTTGATTGCATAATGGATAAAGATTATGTTAAATTTGATGCAAATAAGATGAAAAGTGGAATGGTAAGTTTAAAATACCCTAGCGTTGGTGCTACCGTTAACGCTATATGCGCTTGCGTTGGTTTAATGGGTGAAAGCCTAATATCAAACTGTGCAAAAGAGCCTGAAATAGTTGATTTATGCAACTTTTTAAATTTATGTGGCGCTAAAATTAGCGGAATAGGTACTTCACTTATTAAAATTGAAGGTATCGCATTGAATAAAAGTTTAAAAATTGTGCATAGACCCATAGATGATAGAATTGAAGCTGGAACTTTTATATTTGCCACGGCAGTTACAGGTGGCGAAATAGCTTTTAAATATGATAACGTTTGTAATATTTGTTCGGCAATTAAAACAATTGAAAAAATGGGCGTTCAAACTAGATATGAAAAAAACACGCTTTATGTAAAAAGTAAAGGTGAATTGGATGCAACTCAACAGGTAGCCGACGTTTTTCCTGCTTTTCCAACTGATTTACAATCACCATTATGTTCGGTTTGCGCTTATGCAAACGGAGAAAGTGTGATTGAAGATAGGGTTTTTAAAGATAGATTTGCTTTTGTTAAGCAGTTAAACGACTTTGGTGTAAATGCGAGAGTTTTGGGCTCGCAAGCGGTTATAAAAGGAAGTAAAATAAACAATCCGTGTACCGAAAAAGCATTAGATTTGCGCGCAGGTGCAGGATTAGTAATATACGCCTTGGGCGCACAAGGTGAGTCGCAAATATTCGGAGTTGATATAATTAGGCGTGGATATGAAAATCTCGAGCAAAAATTAAGGCTTTTAGGGGCTGATATACAGTACATATTATCGTAAAATACTTGACATAAAACAACTTTCTATATATAATAATATATAGCATCTTAAATTGGATAAGTATATAAAAATGCTTTTAAGTAACAAAAAGGAGCAAATATGAAGCACAAAAGATTGATAATTGCAACTACCATATTAGTTTTTACTATGGTATGCGTATTATCACTTAAAGAACTTTTTAAAGTTCAAGATATAACGGTTGAATATTTAGTTACTTCAACTGAGGCGTCTGAAGACGTTTTAGTTTTGCTTGATAAATATAAGGGTAAAAGTATTTTTTCAATTGACGAACAAAAGATAATCGATGAAATTACTGCTAACAGATTTTTAAAGGTAAATTCAGTTGAAAAGAAATATCCTAACGAGTTAGTTATCAACTTAAGTGAAAGAATTGAAAAATACTACTATATAAGCGAAGATTCAAAGGTGTATTTCTTTGATGAAGAGTTTTTTGTGGTTAGAAGTAGCGATAATTTAGCAAACGAAGAGCAAATTCTTACTCAAATTTGCTTTGAACATATTGAGGGGCAAACGATTTATCCTTCATGTGAACTTAAGTCAACTTTTGTTTTTACTAATCAAAAGAACGCAGATTTAAGCCTTATAATGAGTGAAGCTTCAAGCGTTAGTGAACAAATTAAAAAAATAACCTTTGTATTTACGCCTGAAGTAGGTAACTATTACATTCGTATTATGATGCAAGAGGGCGCAACTATCGAAATTCGAAAGGCGGGCGAAAGTTTAGCTGAAAAGGTTAACGTGGGTGTTTCTTATTATCTTTCGCTTGAAGAGAAACGTAAAATAGATGGTGCAGTTATTGTTCAAAAAGCAGAAGGTGGTGCGATTAACGCCCATCATACTTATAAGCCCTAATTTGATAAGGAGTGCGTGATATGACAAAAGATGCGGTAGCCGTTTTAGAGGTCGGCTCACAAAAGATAACTTGTATAATAGGTCAAAAGGGTGTTAACGGGACTTTCCTTATTAAAAGCCTTGCGGAATGTGAATACGAAGGTTTTTGCGATGGTGATTTCTTTGATATACCTTCACTTACCGGCGCAGTAAAGGAAGTTTTAAGTAAAACAGCACAAACCGCCAGAACGACGCTCGATAAACTTTACGTTAGCGTGCCTGGTGAATTTTCTACTGCGCGTACTAAAGAACACGCGTTGGCTTTTGCTCGTAAAAAGCGTATTAGAAAGCGTGAAATTAGCGATTTACACAATAGTTTAAGCTTAGCTGATAAATCTGAGTACGTTATTACCGATACTTCCGCCGTTTATTACACTCTTGACGACAATAGAAGAGTTCATAATCCCGAAGGCGTTGTATCATATAAACTTGGTGGGCTGTTAAGTTATCTTTTTGCGAAAAAGTCTTACGTTCGTCTTTTAACTAATATTTGTAAAAGCGCAGGCGTTTCAAACGTTGAATTTATTTCTGAAACCTTAGCTGAAGCAAAATATTTAATTTCAAGCGAAGATAAGGACGTTAAGCATATTATAATCGACATTGGATATTTAACAACTAACGTATATATAACCTTGGGTGATGGCGTTCTTTATCAAACCGCATTTTCTTATGGTGGCGGTTATATAACTGCCGATTTAATGAAAGGATTAGATATTGATTTTGAATTGGCTGAACGCTTAAAACGTAAGGTTAATCTTGGTTACGATATCAATTACGAAGGTAATTATCTTTTAGTTATAAACGACGAAGATTATCCTTTACCATTACAAAAAACTAACTTTACCGTTCGTTTTTGTTTGGACAAGCTTGCATCTCTTATCGATGAAGCTTTACACGCATGTCCTTTAGACTTAAGAATTAATACGCCGATAGGAATCACAGGTGGGGGAATAGCTTATATGCGCGGAGCAAAAGAGTATATGGCTTCAATGCTTGAAATGCCAGTACAAATTTTATCGCCAAATATTCCTTATATGAATAAACCCGAAGAATCGGCTTGCCTATCTCTTTTAAACGAAGCACTTGAAAGAAGTAAGAATTAATTAAGCTTAAACTAATTTTCGTTTGCAAAATTTAAAATAATAGTTTGTGTAACCTTGCCGTATTTAAAGGTACACAGGGGAGGTAATAATGTTTGAAAACGATAACACTATGAGTGTTGCTAAAATAAAGGTAATTGGTGTTGGCGGTGCAGGAAGTAATGCCGTTAACCGTATGATCGAAAATGGAATAACAAGCGCGGAATTCGTAGCAGTTAATACGGACAAGCAAGCACTTATGCTATCAAAAGTTCCGCTTGAAAACAGAATACAAATTGGCGAAAAGATTACAAAAGGTCTTGGTGCTGGCTCGCAACCCGAACTTGGCGAAGCTGCTGCCGAAGAAAATCGCGAAAAACTTGAAGAACTTTGCGATGGCGTTGATTTATTATTTATCGCCGCGGGTATGGGTGGCGGAACAGGAACGGGCGCTGCTCCGGTTCTTGCAAAAATTGCTAAAGAAAAGGGTTGTTTAACAGTTGCAGTCGTTACTCGTCCTTTTGCTTTTGAGGGAAGAAAACGCGAAGCAAACGCTGAAAAGGGTATTGCTAATCTTTCAAAGTACGTTGATACTATTATAATTATACCAAACGATAAGTTGCTTGACGCTTTACCCGTTGATACCCCTATGGTTGATGCTTTAGCTTTTGCCGATGATAATCTCCGCCAAGGCGTTTGCGGTATTGCCGATTTGATTTCCACTCCGGCACTTATCAATCTTGATTTTGCCGACGTTCGCACGATTATTTGCAATCAAGGTCTTGCTCACATGGGCGTTGGTAGAGCAAAGGGTGAAAACCGTATTGTTGAAGCCGTACGTCACGCCGTTTCAAGCCCATTACTTGAAACTACTATCGAGGGGGCAAGCGGTGTAATAATCAATATAACTGGCGGTAAGGATTTAACCATAGGTCAAGTTTATGAAGCCGCAAGATTAGTTCAAAATATAGTTGATAAGTCTGCTAATATTATCTTTGGGGCAAACATTAACGAGGAGATTAAAGAAGAAGTTATAATTACTTTAATAGCAACAGGGTTTGCTAAAAAAGAACGCGAAGTTGTTGGTGAAAACTCTGAATCTCAAAAATTAAGACCTATTATGATTCAATCTCCATCACGCGTTAGCAGTCAAACTATTGAAAGGGCAGAACGAGCTATCGAAGAAGCGAGTGTAAAACAAACCATAAAGGAAGAAATTAGAAGCGAAGAAAATACCAGGGATGCTGATATTATGCCTTCACAAGCAACACGCGATGCAGTACGTCAGCCTCTTTATAACGATGCGGAAGAAAAACAACCTTACACTATTGCTCCACGCATACAAAGCAAGGAAGAAAATACCGAGCGTCGCACTATGGAATATCCAACTCGCAGTGATGATTTTAGTGAACGAAAAGCACCCGATGAAAAACGCGAACTACCTTCATTTGTAAAAAGATTATTTGGTAAAAAGTAATAATTATGAAATATTTAAGTGATATTGAAATTGCTCAAAAAGTTGAAATGCTACCTATTATGGAAGTTGCAAGCAAACTTGACATAAGTGAAGAATATGTTGAGCAATATGGAAAATACAAAGCAAAAATAAATTATTTACCTATTTTGAAAAAGTCTTCAAAAAACGGTAAACTCATTTTAGTTACTGCAATGACTCCAACGCCTGCTGGAGAGGGAAAAACGACTACAACAATTGGTCTTGCCGACGCTCTTTCAAAAATTGGTAAAAAAACCGTTGTCGCATTGCGTGAGCCTTCATTAGGTCCAGTTTTTGGCGTAAAGGGTGGAGCGGCAGGTGGCGGTTATGCCCAAGTTGTGCCTATGGAAGATATAAATCTTCATTTTACTGGTGATTTCCACGCAATAGGCGCTGCTAATAACTTGCTTGCCGCAATGATTGATAATCATATTCATCAAGGCAATGAATTAAATATCAATCCCGAAAATATAACTTGGAAAAGATGCGTTGATATGAACGACCGTCAACTGCGCGTTATAACCGACGGATTAGGGGGGCGCGTTAACGGCTTGCCAAGAACGGATGGATATGATATTACGGTTGCAAGCGAAATAATGGCTATTTTTTGTTTAGCGAGCGATATAAACGACTTAAAAGACCGTTTGTCGCGCATTATTATTGGTTATAATTACGACGGTAAACCTGTTACTGCGGGCGATTTAAAGGCTGTAGGGGCAATGGCGGCTCTTTTAAAAGATGCTTTAAAGCCAAACTTAGTACAAACGCTTGAAGGAACTCCTGCCTTTGTTCACGGTGGACCTTTTGCTAATATTGCACACGGTTGTAACTCTGCAATTGCAACTAATTTAGCATTAAAATTAGGTGATTACGTGGTAACCGAAGCGGGTTTTGGCGCAGATCTTGGCGCTGAAAAATTCCTTGATATAAAGTGTAGATATACTAATTTAAAACCATCGGCAGTAGTAATGGTTGCAACGGTGCGCGCGTTGAAGATGCATGGTGGACTTGCAAAAGATAAATTAAATGAAGAAAATCTTGAGGCACTTGAAAAGGGTATACCTAATTTATTACGACATATCAATAATATAGTTAACGTATATAAGCTACCATGCGTGGTTGCTGTAAATCAATTTCCAACCGATACTAAAAAAGAAACAGAGTTTGTTATTGAAAAATGTAAAGAACTTGGGGTAAACGTAAAATTATCTACCGTTTGGGCAAACGGAGGTAACGGTGGTATAGATTTAGCCGAAGAAGTTGTTGCTCTTTGCGAAAAACAAAACGATTTTACCTTTAGTTACTCGCTTGATTGTTCAATCGAGCAAAAGTTAACCGATATTGCCATTAAAGTTTACGGTGGTAACGGGGTGATATTTACTGATGAAGCAAAAGAACAAATTGCTACGTTAACTGCTTTAGGTTACGATAATTTACCCGTTTGCGTAGCAAAAACTCAATATAGTTTTTCTGATGATCCAACAAAACTTGGCGCGCCAAGTGATTTTATGATTACCGTTAAGCGTGTTAAGGTTTCAGCAGGGGCAGGATTCATCGTAGCACTCACCGGCGATATAATGACAATGCCGGGCTTACCAAAAGTTCCCGCTGCCGAAAAAATTGACGTTGATGAAAATGGTAAAATTACAGGATTATTTTAAGTTATAAAAAAAAACTTCCGTGATAAAACGGAAGTTTTTTTATGCTAAAAAATAGAATATTTTATTTATTAACTGCGTGGAAATACTGGTATTTTAGCTAAATAGATAACGTCGGCGCGGTCTGCCGCTGCGTCTTCAGCTAAAACAAAGGCTTTTTTATGAATTATTCCGCCTGCAAGGTTTACTAAATCTTCAAGGCCTTTAAGTGACGCACCCGTTGAAACAACGTCGTCAATAATGCCAACTTTTTTACCCTTAATTAGGTCAACGTCGTGTTTTGAAAGGTATAAGCGTTGTTCTTTACCTGTAGTAATTGAAGCTTCGATAACAATTTCAATACCATCTTGCATATAAAGTTTTTTAGTTTTTCTTGCAACGGCGTAAAAATCGTGATTTAATTCCCTAGCAATAACGTGGCAAAGTTGTAAGCCTTTTGACTCGGCAGTTATTAAAACTTCGCAATCGCTAACTAACTTGGCTAACTTTTTACCGCAATGCTCGGTTAATTTATGATTACCGTGTAAATTGAAAAAAGCGATATCAAGTGTGGGTGAAACGGGAAGTATAGGAAGTTGTGCTTCAAAGCCAGCTACGTCAACTTTAAAAATCTTTTTATCCATAGTAAACTCCTTAGTTCAATAAAAAAACATCATTATTATATCATATAAAAAATTATTTGTAAATGTTTTTAATATGATAAATAATTATAATTTTAAAAATATATATTTAACATATATTAATGGGCGTATTATGGATATAAATCTTTCACAGTATCAAGAAATTTACGATAAGGAAAAATTTGCTAAAACAGGCTTGGGTGAAAGCGACATTAATCGCTTTAAAGCAAAATATGGCGAAAACCTATTGCCAAAAAAGAAGAAAAAATCGATATTTGCAAAAATAGTTAGCGCTCTTTTAGAGCCAATGATAATTATTTTGCTTTTTGCTTGGGTAATAACCTTTGGCGTTAGTATTGGTAATTTAATTGCGGGTAAAAATGCAGATTTTTATGAATCAATAGGTATTTTAGGTGCAATTTTTCTTTCGGTTGGGCTTACAATCGTTATGGAAAACAAATCTGAAAAAGCTTTTGAAACTCTGCAAAAACTTAGCGATGCAATTTACGTTAGCGTTCTTAGAAATAATAAGCGTATTGTGATACATTATAGCGAAGTTTGCGTTGGTGACTTGCTTTATTGTGAAGCAGGTGATAAAATCGTTGCCGACGGGGTTATTATAGAAGGCGAAGGGATTGAATGCGAAGAATCGGTTTTAACAGGTGAAGTAATTCCGGTTGAAAAAGTACCTATAATAAATCGAATAATAAAAACTAATAATATGCTTTTTTCTGGTTGTTACATTAAAAATGGGTACGCTTTAATTAGAGTTTTGGCGGTAGGTAAAAATGCTCAAATGGGCAAAATTGCTTGTGAACTTCAAGAAGATAAAACAAACGACGCGCCTTTAACCTTAAAACTTACTAAACTTTCAAAAAGAATATCCATTTTTGGTGGAATTGCTGCTGCTTTTACATTTATTTTATCGTTAATTAGGCTATATTTCGCAAACGGATTAAACTTTGAAAATATAAAAGAAGCTTTTATTCAAACCATAGTTCTAATAGTCGCCGCAGTGCCCGAAGGTTTACCTGCAACCGTTGCTATAGCGCTTGCTTTAAGTGTTGTTAAGCTTGCAAAATCAAATGCGGTTATAAAAAAGCTTATCGCAGCTGAAACTGTTGGTTGCGTAAGTGTAATTTGTTCAGATAAAACTGGTACGTTAACCGTAGGTAAAATGCAGGCTAAAAAGTTTTATACAAAAGATAATGAATATATTCCAGAAAAACTGCCGCTAAATCACATTTATAATAATATTGTATATAATAGCACGGCAACTTTCGTTATGGATAACGGAAAAATTGGGTCTTTTGGTAACAGTACCGAACAAGCACTTATAAACGCGCTGTTTGCAAAAAATCACAAAAAATTAACCGAGCTTCGTAATGAAGTGAAAATAGTTAATTGTGAGCCATTTAATTCAAAACGCAAGTATATGTCAACTACCGTTTATCTTGGTGGGCAAGAAGTAATTTATTATAAGGGTAGTATTGAAAAAATTATTGAAATTTGCAAACTTAGTCAAAATGATAGCTTATCTTACTTAAATTTATCAAACTATTACGCATCGCAGGGCGAAAGAATTATTGCATTTGCACATTCTATAGATAATAACGTTATTTACGATGGTTTTTGTGTAATAAGCGACGAAATTCGAAAGGAAGTATATAACTCTGTAAAATCATGCAAAAAAGCTGGTATTTCAGTTAAAATTTTAACTGGCGACAATAAAAATACCGCTATAGGTATTGCTAAAAAACTTTCTCTGCCACATGACTTTAGCAATATTTTAACAGGGCAGGAAACTTTTAATATGAGCGATGAAGAGTTGATGAGCGTGTTGCCCAATATAACTATTATTGCACGTTCTACCCCCGAAACCAAACTTAGAGTTGTTAATTTGCTTAAGCGTATGGGTGAAGTAGTTGCAGTTACGGGCGATGGCGTAAACGACGCTCCTGCCGTAAAAAATGCAGATATAGGGATCTCGATGGGCGACGGAAGCGATATAACTAAAGAAGCATCAGATATTATATTGTTAGATAACTCTTTTTCGGTTATAGTTAAAGCCGTTGCTTTTGGTAGAAACATATATAGAAATTTCCAACGTTTTTTATTTTTTCAACTAACCGTAAATTTGTCGGCTGTTGGTATAATCGTTACGTTTTTACTATTGGGCTTCGAAGCACCATTTTCAACATTGCAATTGCTTTGGATTAACGTAATAATGGATGGACCGTTAGCCCTTTCATTGGCGCTTGAACGCCGTGATGATGAATATATGGAAGATTTACCCGTAAAACGCACAGATTCGATTGTAAGTAAAAAAATGCTTGTTCGTATAGTGTTACATAGTCTGATAATAATTATGGTAACAATTTTACAAAAACAATATAACTTTTTAGGTGTAAAATCAAATCAAGCGTCAACTGTAGTATTTTGTATATTTGTGCTTTTTCAACTATTTAATTCAATCAACGCAAGGGAACTTGGAACTCGTAGTGTATTCAACGGGCTTGGAAAAAATAAAATTTTCAGTATTTTGCTTTGCGTAACTCTTATTATGCAAATATTTATAACGCAAGTATTTTGCAATTTATTTACTACGGTTGCTTTAAGTTTTGAGTTATGGTTAAAAATTCTATTTTTAACTCTTTCAATAATAGGTCTTTCAGAAATATATAAATTTGTCTATTCTAAAATAAAACAAACAAAATTTTATAAAAAATCATTAAAAGGGAAAAGTTTGCTTAAAATATAGTTATGAATCATTTATTTATATCGGATACCACGCAAAACAATAAAAATATATTTTATATTAAAGAGTCACTTTCAAATTTAATATTTAACGATGTTAAAGATAAATTTTCTACTGACAATTTACGAGTTGGGCTTTTTCTTGATGTCGATGAAAAATCTAATACTATTGCCGGAGAAGAATTGATTGATAAGGTATCCGACGTTATTGCAATTGGCTATAAATATAACTTTTTTAAAAGTAATCTTGCAATGGGCGGACTTAACGAAATTGAGCGAGAGCTTTTAATAACTTCATTGATAAGCGCGGATTTAAAGGAAGATAAGCGTTATATTCGCTCAAAATTTAAACAATCAAGCGAGATGGCAATTGACGGTTTTTTTAATTTTAAACTTGCTAATTTAAAACGAAAATGGCAAGAAATATGCGGTTATATACCCGATTATTTTTATAAAGATGAACTTGGCGATTTTATTAGATATTTGGTAAAAGAAAGAAATGGAAGAAAAATTACGATTGTTGGCGAAAAGGTATTTGACCGTTTCGGAAAATTATTAAACCGACATAAACTTATAGGGGAAAATCAAGGTTTAAAAGTTATTAAAGAAGCTTTACTTTCTTCATCAGCAGAAGTAATAATCAAAAAAATACCGAATGAAGCTGATATGTTTTATTTAAAAGAATATTTTGCTGATAAAATTTTATTTAAACTTGAAGAAAACCTTTGACAAATGTTAACTTAAAGGGTATAATATAACCAATATATCGATTTGGGACAAGTAACCTCAATTAGGCGTATTCAGCGAGCGGGAATGGTGTGAGCCCGTTGCGTTTATTGACAAGTGAAACCACCTGTAAAAAATCGTCGGTTAGTCATACCGTTTAATGGCATAAAGTGGCCCGTTTTAGGGCAAATAAGGTGGAACCGCGGTATTTATCGTCCTTATGCATTTTGGCATAAGGACTTTTGTTTTTCCTTATGCAACTTAGGAGGTTTATTATTTATGGAAGTAAAATTAAAAGACGGTAGTTTATTAAACGTTGAAAGCGAAAGCGGAGAAGTAACTGTTGCATCGGTGGCTATGGCTATTAGCCAAGGTTTATATCGTAATGCAGTTTGCGGTAAAGTTAACGGCGAATTAGTTGATTTATCTTGCTCACTTAAAGGTGGCGAAGTTGTTGAAATCGTTACTTTAGACAGTGAAGATGGTTTAAACGTTTATCGTCACACTTGTTCGCACGTTTTAGCTCAAGCTGTAAAATCGATTTTCCCAACTTGTAATTTGGCTATCGGCCCAACTATTGAAAACGGTTTTTACTATGATTTTGAGTTTAAAACACCAATTTCTCAAGATGATTTTGCAAAAATTGAAGATGAAATGCGCAAAATTATTAAAAGCGATTTACCAATTGAACGCTTTGAACTTTCAAGAAAAGATGCTTTAAAACTTATGAAAGGCTTTAAAGAAAACTATAAAGTTGAACTTATTAACGATTTACCTGAAGGCGAGTCTATTTCTTTTTATAAGCAAGGCGCATTTACCGACCTTTGTCGTGGACCGCATTTACCATCAACTGGTAAAATTAAGGCGTTTAAGTTAACATCATTAACTGGTGCTTACTGGCGTGGAAATGAAAAAAATAAGATGTTAACTCGTATTTACGGTACTGCTTTTGCTAAAAAGAGCGAGCTTGATGAATATTTACTTGCTTTAGAAGAAGCTAAAAAGCGCGACCATAATAAGCTTGGAAGAGAGCTTGGCTATTTTATGACTGAAGAAACCGTTGGTCAAGGTCTTCCAATAATCATGCCAAAAGGTGCTAAACTTATGCAAATTTTAACACGTTTTGTTGAAGATGAAGAAGAAAAACGTGGTTTTATGCTAACTAAAACACCTTATATGGCAAAAAGCGACCTTTATAAAATTTCAGGCCACTGGTATCATTATAAGGATAAAATGTTTGTTTTGGGTGAAGAAGAAAAGGATGACGAAGTTTATGCGTTAAGACCAATGACTTGTCCATTCCAATACCAAATTTACAAAAACGGTTTAAAGAGTTATCGTGATTTACCCGTTCGCTACGCTGAAACTGCTACTTTATTTAGAAATGAAGCGAGCGGAGAAATGCACGGCTTAATTCGTGTTCGTCAGTTTACCTTAGCCGACGGTCATATTATTTGTACTCCAGAGCAAATTGAAAGCGAATTTAAAAGATGCTTGGAAATTTGTTTATACTGTCTAAAAGCTTTGGGTATGGAAGATAGCGTAACATACCGTTTCTCAAAACGTGGCGATAATAAAGAAAAATATATCGATAACGATGCCGCGTGGGAAAATGCTCAAAGTTTAATGCGTCAAATCCTTAATAATCTTAAGGTGGATTACGTTGAAGCTGATGATGAAGCTGCTTTCTACGGTCCAAAGCTTGATATTCAAGCAAAGAACGTTTTTGGTAAAGAAGATACTATTATGACTTTACAACTTGACTTTGCTGCAGGCGAGTCTTTTGGAATGAGTTATATTGATGCCGACGGTGAAAAGAAAACACCATTTGTAATTCATAGAAGTTCAATCGGTTGTTATGAAAGAACTATTGCAATGCTAATTGAAAAATATGCAGGCGCTCTTCCATTATGGCTTTCACCAGTTCAAGTTAAGATTTTAAACGTTACCGACCGTACTGCTGAATATTCAAAGCAAATAGCCGAAAAATTACAAGAAGTTGGTTTAAGACCTGAACTTGATTTAAGGGGCGAAAAGATAGGTAAAAAGATTAGAGAAGCACAACTTGATAAAGTTCCTTATATGCTAATACTTGGTGATAAAGAAGTTGAAAGTGGAAACACCGTTACCGTAAGAGAAAGAAATGGTGAAGGTTATACTCTTACTATCGATGAATTGATTGCTAAACTTTTAGTTGAAGATAAAACTAAATTTATTAAGAAATAATTTCTAAAAAACAAGATAAAATCTTTAATTTTTAAGATTTTTATGTGTAACAAAAACGGATAACAATTGCTATCCGTTTTTAAATTTTATGCAAAATATTATTTATTTTCATTTAAAAAACAAGTTAAAGCTTGACTAATAATTTCGTAATCCTTTATCGCAAAAGTTTCAACTGCCGAGTGCATTGCAAGTTGCCCCATTCCGATATCAATACTTGAAATTGAAAGATTAGAAGAACTAATAGCTCCTAAAGTTCCACCGCAAGGCATATCCGCGCGCATATAAAAATCACAGTATGGAATATTGTTTCTTGCTAAAATATTTTTAAGAGTTGCGCTACTTATAGCATCAGTAGTGTAATTTTGATTACCGTGATGTTTAATAACAACACCTTTGCCCAATAAAACACTGTCTGTCATGTCCGAAAGTTCGGGGTGGTTAGGGTGAACTGCGTGAGCATTATCGCATGATACCATAAAGGAATTTGCAAGGGTAGTATAAAAACATTCTTCCGAAAGTGAAAATCCATTATTTATCCTATATAAAGTATCATAAAGGAATTTAGAACCTGCCCCTTGTTTAGTTCTACTACCAACTTCTTCGTTGTCTGCAAGATAAATTACGTTAACCATTTGCTCATTTTTAGCGTTTATTAGCGCAAAAAGTGAAGAAAAACAGCTTGTTAGGTTATCAACTCGTGGTGAACACAAAAATTCGTTATTTGCGCCACAGTAAAAGGGTTGTTGATCGCAAACTAAAAACAAATCACAATCTAAAAGGTTACCGTCAAATTTTTCGCGCAAATCATTTGCAAATTTATCAGCATCGTTTGATAGGGCGTATAAAGGTTGACAGTCAACTTGTGGATTAACCGAAAGCGAATCGTTTGCGTTACGACGCATATGAATAGCAACACTTGGAATAACAAAGTTGCTTTCACTTTCGTAAAGTGTTGAAACAATTTTTCCATCCTTTTCTCCGCACAATCTACCACATAATTTTAATGGTCTGTCAAGCCACGAATATCTAAGGCCACCACCATATTGTTCAACGGGTAGCTTAGTTGTTCCAGCAGTAACTGAAGTTTTGCCAAACTTAACTTTGAAACAAGGCGAGTCGGTATGTGAAGCTATAATATTATAGCCGTTAATTTCATCACCAGTTGTAAAAGCAATCAAAGCAGAGTCGTTACGTGTAACGTAATATTTTTTATTTTTACTGATTTTAAAAGGGATTTTTTCGTTTAATTCTATAAATCCATTTTGGTTTAAAATTGCTTTTACTTCGCTAACTAAATGATATGGAGTTTTACTTTTATTTAATAAATTAAGAATATCGTTCATAATTATTTTACTATAATATTTACTAATCTTAAAGGAATAATAATTGTTTTTACAACAGTTTTACCTTCAAGTAAAGGTTTAATTTTTTCATCAGCTAAAACTGCTTCTTCAATTTGTTGATTAGTTAAAGTTTTAGAAAGAATAATTTTAGTTTTCATTTTACTATTGATTTGTACGCCGTATTCAGTTTCATCTAAAACCAAATATCTTTCTTCATAAACAGGGTATGGAGAAGTAAATACTGATTTCTTATTTCCAAGGCGTGACCAAAGTTCTTCAGCAAAGTGAGGTGTTAACGGAGCAATAAGCAATACTAAATTATTGATACATTCTTTTAAAAGTTTAACGTTCTTTTCCTTATCAAGTGAATCGTATTTAAATAGCGCGTTAACAAATTCCATAACACGGGCAACTGCTGTATTAAATGAGAAGCATTCAATATCTCTATCGATACTCTTAATAGAATAGTGCATAGTATATAAAAGTTCTTTTTCTTCCTTTTCGTAAGCTAAAGTTTTTCCAGGCTTATAAGAAATTACTTTATCAACTATTCTTTCTACTCTTTCAACGAATTTAGCGATAGATTTAATACCGCCGTCATCCCATGGACCGCCTTCTACGTAGCTAAAGCCAAACATTAAATATAAACGGAACACGTCTGAACCGTAAGTTGTAATGTAATCATCGGGCGAAATAACGTTACCACGGCTTTTACTCATTTTAAATCCGTCTGGTCCTAAAATTAAGCCTTGGTGAGTAAGTGACTTAAATGGTTCGTCAAAGGTTAAATAACCCATATCGCGCAATGCTTTAGTGATAAATCTTGCGTATAATAGGTGCATACAAGCGTGTTCAGCACCACCAACGTATTTATCAACTGGTAACATTTTATTGATTATTTCAGGGTTAAAGGCTTCATCAGCGTTGTTTGCATCAGGGTAGCGTAGGTAATACCAACTTGAACAAACGAAAGTGTCTAAAGTATCCGACTCTCTTACAGCGTCACCGCCACAGTGTGGGCATTTTGTATGCATAAAGCCTTCGTGTTTAGCGAGTGGTGACTTTCCGTCAGGCTTAAATTCAACGTCGTATGGTAATAAAACAGGTAAATCCTTTTCAGGAACTGGAACAATACCGCATTTTTCACAGTAAATAACTGGAATTGGTGCGCCCCAGTATCTTTGACGAGAGATAAGCCAGTCACGTAATCTATAATTAACCTTAGGACCACCTTTTCCTTCGTTATGAAGTGATTTTAATACTGCCTTGCGACCTTCTTCGCTTGTTAATCCATCGTAAGTTCTACTATTGATCATAACACCGTCTTCACAGTATGGAAGTTTGTCTTCGCCTTTTGTTGAGTGAATAACGCGATTTATAGGTAAATTATATTTATTTGCAAATAAAAAGTCACGTTCATCGTGAGCGGGAACGCCCATAACAGCACCCGTACCATAAGAATATAAAACGTAATCTGCAATATAAATAGGAATTTTTTTACCGTTAATAGGGTTGATGGCATAAGAACCCGTGAACACACCGGTTTTTTCGCGGGCAGTTGATAAACGTTCAATTTCATCAATCTTGCCAGTATTTTCAATATAAGTTTCAACAGCTTCTTTTTGTTTTTCAGTAGTAAGCTTTGCTACTAATGGATGTTCAGGAGCTAAAACTACGTATGAAACGCCGTAAATAGTATCTGCTCTCGTAGTGAAAACTTTAAAAGTTTCGCCAGATTCTGCGGTAAATAAAATTTCGCCACCAACAGATTTACCAATCCAGTTGCGTTGCATAGCCTTAGTTTTTTCGGGCCAATCAAGCTTATCAAGACCAGTTAGTAATTCTTCGGCATAGTCGGTAATCTTAAAGAACCATTGAGTTAAATCTTTTTTAACTACTTGAGTTCCGCAACGTTCGCACGAGCCGTCAATAACTTGTTCGTTAGCTAAAACTGTATTACAAGAAGAGCACCAGTTTACAGGAGCTTCTTTTCTATATGCTAATCCCTTTTCATATAATTTTAAAAAGAGCCATTGAGTCCATTTATAATAATCGGGCATACATGTTTTGATTTCAGCTGACCAATCGAACATAGCACCCATATTCTTAAGTTGAGTTTCCATTGTTTCGATATTTTTAACAGTTGAATCTTGTGGGTGAACGCCCGTTTTAATAGCATAGTTTTCAGCAGGTAAACCAAAAGCATCGAATCCCATTGGTTGGAAAACTTCGTAACCCTTCATTTTTTTGTATCTTGCATAACTATCGGTTGGACCGTAGTTATACCAGTGACCTGCGTGAAGCTTAGCGCCGGAAGGGTATGAGAACATTTCTAAGCAATAAAACTTTTTATCAACGTTCTTCTTGTTAAAGGTTGATGCTTTATCTTTTTCCCAACGCTCTTGCCACTTTTTTTCAATTTCTTTCATATCCATCATATAAAAATTCACTCCTAAAATTAGTGGAAACAATTTTTCTTATAAATTATATCACAAAAGGTTGTTTTATTCCAACCATTTTAAAGTTAAATTATCATTTTTTTTAATAATTAGTCGAAATATTTACCATAACAATACCTTTATTAACAATAATGATTAAAAAATAAATAAAAGGTAAAAAAATAAGTGACATTTTTTTTTCATTGTGTTATGATAAAAAAAAGAAATTTTTTATAATCAAAATGCAGTCAACTCTTTTTGACTCGTTTATAACGGTTTTTACCATGGATGAAATAAGACCAATTAACGGTGTAGTGAAACAACCTAATCCTGTTATTGAAGAAATAAAGGGAATTGTTATGGTGGTTATTGCTACCTTGCTTTATTCAATAACTACTTATATGTTCGTTTTACCGAATGATTTTGCGCCAAGCGGTTTAAGTGGTATTTTAGCCTTCGTATCCTATATTACTGAAGATTTAAACACTGGTACTTTTACCTTGTTGTTTTTAAACTTACCGCTACTAATTTTGGCATTCTTCTACTTATCTAAAAGGTTTGCCATTCGCACAACCATAAGCGTTTTTGTTATGTGTGGAAGTTTATTTTTACTTGGTTTACTTGATAGAGATGGAAAACTTCAGTTTGTAGGATTAACTCTTAGCGGTGAAAGCGACTTTGGTAAAAAACTTTTTGCAAGTTTGATAAGTGGTGTTTGTGCTGGGATTAGTATTGCGCTTAATTTTCGACATGCATCTTCGCTTGGTGGCGTTGATATTTTGGTTAACTGTATCCAAAAGAAAAAACCGAGAGCAAACGTTTCGTTTTTGTTATTTGGCTTTAATGCCGCAATAATTTTGGTATCTTGTTTTATTTATCCTAAAGGGGATTGGATAATTCCAGAAAGCGCATTTTTTTCAATAATTTACGTAATGGTTTTTAGCAAAGTTACCGAATACGTAATGAATGGCGTTAAAAAGGCGTTAAAATTTGAAGTAGTTACCGAGCATCCGGATGAGCTTGCTCGCGAATTGATTGATAAATTAGGGCATAGCGTAACTGTTACAAACGCAAAAGGAATGTATGCAAATAAAGAAAAATACTTGTTAATTTGCGTTATAAGAAACAATCAAGTTGCTGATTTTGAAAAAGTTTTAAAAAAATATCCCGATACGTTTGCTTTTGCATCATCTGTTAGCGAAGTTTTTGGGGTCTTTTTTAAATAAATTATGTGAGGTGTAGTTATGAAAATTAAAAAGAGTAGTATTATATCGTTTTCGATTGTTACCCTATGTTTTTTAACTTTATTTTTAATAGGTACGTTTTACGATTTAGAAATAAGTAAAAAATTAGTTGACCTTGAAAGTGGAAATTATTATTCTAAAAACTTTTTTGGTGCTTTTTTTGAAATTGTCGGTGAAACGCCTATTTATTGGTTAAGCATTTTTGCTGGTGCAATAGTGTTTCATAACGCTAAACGCCGTGAGAAAACTTGGATTACAATAGTTTTTATGATTTTGGGGTTGGCAGCGGCTGTTGGTATGGCTACTTATATGGTTTCAAGATTATTTAAGTATTCATCTCAGCATTTTGATTTTGAACACTTGCTTGGCGGACCTGTAGATTTTATTTGCTATCTATTATTAGGTGGAGCTATTACCTTTTTAGTATTTTATTTTATGAACAAAATACCATCCTCTTTTTATAACAAAATGATCGTTTGGGCGTTTGTATTTTTTGCCGTAGTTATAACTCAAAGAATTTGTACAACTGTTTTAAAAACTCTTGCTTCAAGACCAAGATATAGAGCAATGTTTATGCTTGAAGATTTTGAAATGTTTAAAAGATGGTACGAATTTCAAGCAAAACCTGAAATTTTAGATGATTGGAAAACTCTTTACGGTGCTACAAGCGACTGGTTTAAGTCATTCCCATCGGGGCATAGTGCTGCCGCTGCAACTGTTTTAGCATTGATTTACATACCAAGTATGTTTGAAAAAACAAACAATTTAAAGGTAAAAGCAATATTTGTTTCGGTTACAGTTATTTATACCTTATTAGTAATGCTTTCAAGAATAGTTGTAGGCGCACATTTTTTAACTGACGTTAGTATGGGTGCGTATATAACTTATTTATGTTGTTTGCTTTGTGATGCAATATCAAAGGTGCTTGTTAAAAAGATAAAAATAACTCCATTGCCAGAAAATACTAAACCAGTTTTAGTGGAAGAGAGTTTATAAATTTATTTTTAATTTATTTTTTAAAATAATTTAGTAAAACTGCTTAAAAATATTTGCAAATTTATTATTAAATGTGTTAATATAATTAAGCATTTACAAGGCCTCATGGTCAAGCGGCTAAGACGTCACCCTCTCACGGTGAAAACTGGGGTTCGATTCCCCATGGGGCTACCAAAAAAAGACTCAGGATTGGATACAATCTTGAGTCTTTTTTTATCCAAGTCGCAGACTTGGTATATCATCGCCGCAAGGCGTATATCATCACGCTTTAGCGTGTATCTCATCACAGAAGGTGCATATCATCAGCCATAGGCTGTATACTCTTTCGCAATGATGATATACAACACTGCGTGTTGGTGATATGCAATTTCTTATGAAATTGATGATATACAAGGCTTACGCCTTGATTTTAATGTTAGAATGTGGTATAATGCAAACTGCGAGTGTTTGACATTTTGGCTCGACCATAACAGCAACACGCTTTCTTACGGTATCTTTGATGCAACACTTACAAAATAAGAGGTGATGGTATGTATTATTTAATGGTAAAATTCAATTTCCCGGATTACGCATTGCAGTATGTTCCTGTGGACGGGGAAAAGCATGTTGTGGGCTATAGCTTTTGGATAAGCTGTAAGGACAACGGCGACGGCACGTTTACGGTGCATTCCTATTCCAACGAAAGAAAAGATCCCAATAACAAGGAATCAGAGATAGTACAGGTGGAATATGAGCGCGTGGTC
>JAFWXT010000058.1 GCA_017522945.1 Clostridia bacterium | reverse complement strand
TTTACAGTCTGCCGCGTTTGACCACTTCGCTATCCTCCCACAATTAATGGTGCCGACAGAGGGAGTCGAACCCCCAACCTACTGATTACAAGTCAGTTGCGCTGCCAGTTACGCTATGTCGGCAAAAAAAATGGTGGGCGACATAGGACTCGAACCTATGACCCCCTGCTTGTAAGGCAGGTGCTCTAACCAACTGAGCTAGTCGCCCAAACTTCGTTTGACAAGACTAAGTATACCAACTTGTGTTTTAATTGTCAACAAGTTTTTTTAATTTTTTAAAAAAAATTATTTTTACTTAGATTTCGATGTCTTTTCCACAAGACAATCACTATTGTACTATCATTTTCTTATTTTGTCTAATACTTTTTACTATTTTTTTATACTATTTGAACATTTTAACTTTCTCAGGTGAAAAAAGATTAATAATTTCATAGTTTTTGCCAATAGAAATACCCATTCCAGTTTCAAAACTAGTAATGCTTTTAATCTTATTCTTATCAACAGTAATATCAACAATAGGATATTTATCTATCTTACCAGATAACTCTAATAAATCATCTACTCCATAAAAGTTCATAATACTTAGTATAAAAGACTGAAAAGATAATGAAGCTATCTTAATACTTTCTTTATCATCAACTGAACCTATTCCTATTGGATAACCAAAACCATAATAAACTTGACCTGTATTCATAAAAGTGCCAAGTCCATTACTTTTAAAAAATATTTGTAGTACTCCACTACCTGAAGAAATAGATTCGATTCTTCCTTTATCGATAGAAACTTCAGGTATTTTTTTGTTAACTGCCATAGAAAACAATTCTTTTACACTAGGGCTAAATTGATCACAAAAATAAGTAGAACTTTTTTTATCATAAGAAAACCATTCTTTATTGTCATTTTCAATAATTTGTAATCCATTAGAATAATAACCAATAACTTCTTTATAAATAGGATGATCATTACTTAATCTTAATAAATCAAATTGATTACATGCAGCCATAATACCAAAAACTTGTTTTCTAAAACTAATTGGATCACTTAATAAAGGTTTATCCACATAATAAACCTTACCATCTACAGTTTGGATTTCTAAACTAAAGTAATACCTATTTAGTATATTTTTTAACTTTATTTTTCTTATTATAGCTTCCATAACTAATCCCCCCAACCAGTTAGTTGTATTACTATAACATATTTTTAAGCAAAATAAAAACTCGAACTAGAGTTTCGAGTTGTTTATAAAATGGTGGCTCCAGCGGGAATTGAACCAGCGACACAAGGATTTTCAGTCCTCTGCTCTACCGACTGAGCTATGGAGCCAAAAAAATGGCGGTCCGTACGGGATTCGAACCCGTGATCTTCTGCGTGACAGGCAGACGTCATAGGCCTCTAGACTAACGGACCATAAATGGTTGCGGGAGATGGATTTGAACCAACGACCTCCGGGTTATGAGCCCGGCGAGCTACCAGACTGCTCCATCCCGCGATAATTAATAAATTTTAAATGGCGGAGGAAAAGGGATTCGAACCCCTGCGCCGCTAACACGACCTTCCGGTTTTCAAGACCGGTCCCTTCAACCAGACTTGGGTAT
>JAFWXT010000057.1 GCA_017522945.1 Clostridia bacterium | reverse complement strand
CTTCATCAACGTGGCAAAATGGTTTATTTAAGAAAACATTTTTACCTATATGCTTTAGTTGGACAAGTTTTATGTTCCCATTTGGATTCATATTTCCCGAAAGAACCCAATCACCATCGCCAATATTTTCACTTTTTACTAGTTTTTCAAGCGTGGTTTTCGTTCTCTTCTCATAATAAGACTTTTAGGATATTGAAGATAGTACTTCCATAAGCTTTTCGATGCGGTCAACAAGGATTTGTTGGTCGTTTTTATTTACCGGAAAAAAGACTTCCAACTTTTTTAAATCGTTAAGAGTAATATTTAACATTCCACCACCGTGACCACTCAACTTGCTTTTATCATTCAAATACCAAGTTAAGTACCATTTAAGATATGATGGAATTAATATTTTATCGTAACCACGAATAATTGCAAATGCTTGATTTGTATTGGCGGGTAAATCTTCAGTTTTAACAAGACATATTCTACCTATTGTTCCTGCAATTGAAAACAACATATCATTTTCTTGCAGTTGAGAACGCTTTTGAAATTCGTGCGCATCAACAGTAATAAATTGTCTTATAGTTGTGTGGTCTATATAATAGTCGTGAACATTTTCAACTTTAACGAAACTAATTCCTTGATCAACATATTGAAAACCATAAGACGTAGGGGTGCTTCCTTTTGTAATCAAAGAAGCTATATTTTCAAGTTTTTCTTGCGTTTGCTTGTAATAAGACTTATACCGACTATTCTCACCGAAAATATCATCAAGAATTTTACTTTTTGTTAGTTCAACAAGTCTATTAAGAGACCTTGCTTCTACCGTAATAAAATCTATATTTTTATTGATGTTTCTTAGAAAAAATAATATTCTGTTAATTTCGTTTATAGGTGGAATTGGGACTAGTAATTTTTTAAGGATATCAAAAGGTGGAATATTTTTCATTCCGGTTCCATTTCCTTTTTCGTTTGCTTCTTTTTTCAAAACGAAATCAAAATACAATAGGAAATAATTTAAAATATCATTAACGAAAAGGCGTATTCTCATTAACGCCTGATTTATAATTCCTATTTCAGAATTGTTCGGTAAAACATATATTTCGCCAATCGTGCCTGCGCAACTAACTATAATATCTCCTGGATTTACAACAAATCCTTCCATTTGAGCAAATTTTTCTTTGCTTATATAATATTTGCCTAAAGTAAAATCTTTTTGTATCGCATTTTTTTGCTCATATACTTTTACTCGCCCTAATGTATTTTCATCTACAAACATTTCTTTAGTTAAAGAACTTCCAAATGGACCTTTTCTAAAAAGACCTAGTTCTCCTAATCGAATCCACATCCATTTGGATGGAATGGAAAACGGTAATTCGTTATCAATACAAGTCGTTTTATTTCCGACCTTCTCATAATAGCAATTATCCATTTGAGCGTTATTCTACTTTCTCCTTAATTTTCTAATGGTTACAATTATAGTAACGATATTATTTTAAGGAGGTTTACTAAAATGGTAAACGATTTTGAAACACATTTGCGCAAGGAGAATCTCTCCGAAAACACGATTACGTCGTATTTGATGACGGTAAAATTATTTGAATCATTGACCGATGAAATCACAAAGAAAAGCTTACTCGCTTTTAAAGGATATTTGGTAGAAACGTACAAACCCAAAACTGTCAATTTGCGAATACAAGCCATAAATAAGTATCTTGACTTCATCAAGAAAGAAAAATTGCGCTTAGCACCCATAAAACTGCAACAAAAAACATTTTTAGAGAACGTAATAAGTGATGCCGACTATAAGTATCTTAAAAGTCAACTTAAAAAAGATGGTAATTGGGAATGGTATTTTGTTGTTCGTTATTTAGCAGCAACAGGCGCAAGAGTTAGCGAACTTGTGCAAATAAAGGTTGAACACGTGCAAATCGGGTATTATGATATTTACGCAAAGGGCGGAAAAATTCGTCGTTTATACATACCTAAAAAGTTACGAGAAGAAACTCAAAAATGGTTAAAAGAAATTAATTTGTCGTCGGGATTTTTATTTCTCAATCGCTTTGGTAATCGAATTACAACTCGTGGCGTGGCTCAACAACTTAAAAATTTTGCATTGAGATATGGAATTAATCCTAAAGTTGTTTATCCGCATTCATTTCGTCATAGATTCGCTAAAAACTTTTTAGAGAAGTTTAACGACATAGCCTTGCTTGCCGATTTAATGGGACACGAAAGCATAGAAACAACTCGTATATATTTACGAAGAACTTCTACGGAGCAACAAGAAATAGTAGATAAAATTATAACTTGGTAAACTTAATATATTCCCTATTTAGGCGAGTGGAATTTATTCTGCTTGCCTTTTTTGTGCATAAAAGAAAATTTTTATGTTTAGACCGCCAAGTTTTGCAACAAAATCTCCCTTTTAAGCGAGGGACAAAAATTTTACATTAAAAATGAAGATTTTGACCCCCATAAACGTCAAAAATAGCCCCTTTATATAGAAAGAAAAAATTTTTTTTAAGAAATTTTGAATTTTGCCTTTACTTTTTGCTCTAAAAAGCCCTTTTAAGTGAAGGGTTGTTTTTTTGAAAAAATTTTTCAGCAATATAAAGTAGAAGGGGTTGCAAAATGCTAAAAAAGTCAGGGATATATAATGGAGAGTGTTTGCAGAACAAAAAAACTTTCAGCAATTAAAAATAGTTGGTTATTTTTTATCAAAAAAGTAAGGGATATATAATGTAAGGACAAACCAAAAAAACTACCGCTTGGTGCGGTGCGGAAATCAAAAAATTGTAAGCAGGTTAAGAAAACCGCACCAAGTTGCGATTTTGACCTTTTTCAAACAATCGGGAAACCCGATTTTTGCTCTACTCCCCACCACCACACAAGGAGGAAAAATTATGTAAAAAATTTTTGAAATTTAATTAAAAACAGCTTGACTTCTTTCGCAAAAAGTGATATTCGTATTAATACGACAATACACTACGGTTAAGGAGATTTCAAAATGGAAGGTTTGACGTTAGAAGAAGTAATTGAATATCAACGCACGCATCCACCCGTTAAGCACGTTTACGGTAGATGGGGAAACTTAAAAAAGCAATACCTTATCGACACAGGTAGAGATTGGTTGATTGAAGACTTACCTACCTATCTTCACGGCATTGACAAAGCCGCCGAACAAATTTGGGAAGTTATGAGAGAAAAACTCTTGAATTGCCCCGAATATAAAAAGACGGGCGAATTTATGCACGACGTTAAAATTGAAACGGAAATCAAAAACCGCATTGACGAAGAAATCTTAAACGAACTTATTTACGTGGATTAAAGGAGTATTATTATGGAAAGGAAACAAGACACACCTATTAGAATCAGTCGCAGAGCATACGAAGAAAAGCACAAAGAAGAACGAAAAAAATTGAATAAAGTTTGGGGAACAAGCATCCCCCGTAAAGATGCCGAAAAGATTGATGCTTTCTTATCAAGTAAAGGTTTATCAAAGGTGGATTTGATAATGGCAGGTTTTGCTACCTTGCTTGAACAGTTTGAAGGCAAGCAAAATATTGATTAAGGAGGAAATATATGGCTTATTTCAAAATAAGCACGGATAAAAAAGGAAAATTAAAAGCAAAGATACAAGCATTAGGTCGTGACCCCGAAACGGATAAGCAAAAGGTTTGCTATAAATCGGTTAAAAACGATAATGACCTTACCCCTTCTAAGTTCCATAAATACGTAGAAAAATGTGCCATTGAGTTTGAAGAAGAACTTGCAAAGGCTTACGAACTAAAAACGGACGTAAAGAAATTAAAAGTTTTGACCTTTGACGAACTTGCAACCGAGTGGCTTGAAAGCGTTAAAAAGAATTGGTCAATCAACTACTATTTAAGAGGCATTGGAATTACCAAGAAATTTAGCGACTACTTAAAGAATAATAGACTTTCGGATAAACCTGTAAGCGATATAACGGTTAGACACGTTCAAATGTTTTTGAATAGTTTTGAGCAGAAAAGCGGTAAGCAAGACAATACGGTTTGTCTTAAAAAAGATTTGCCTAAATCTATAAGTTTTAGAGCGCTTGCAAGAGACGGCGTGATAAACCGTTGCTCGTCTTACGGACTCAAAAGGAAAGGCAATTACATAGTTCGTGAAACGGCACAAAAGATTTGCGAAATTCACAACCTTGATTTTGACGAGTATTTTAAGCCTAACGAAAGAAATAAAGGTTATTCAGCCGAAACCATTAAAGGTTATAGAAGATTGCTTAGAACTGTATTCAACGAAGCCG
>JAFWXT010000056.1 GCA_017522945.1 Clostridia bacterium | reverse complement strand
CTCAAAAAGTTACTTTCGCCTTGTAAAGCTCGCTGGGGTGTAGTAGGCTAAAGACCTAGAAAGAAAACATGGAGTTTTAGTCTTAAAAAATTTGAAGGCGTTATATGGTTTTATTTAATTAGATTTTGGTTTGTTAAAAAATGTTTAACAAACCACTTTTTATTTTACTCGGTATCTATAATTTCGTCGTCTGGAACGTATTCTTCCGTTTGGTTATAGTCAAAATCTTCTTTTTCATAAAGGCGTTGAATAGATAATCTATACTGTGAGATTTTCTTTTTGCCGTTATATTCAATAACCATTGCTTCAGCAACACCCATAGTGCCGGGCCGACGTTCTTTTGCAGTTCTTATAAGTTGCTTTATTGAAATGTCGCCCAGCCTTTCTTTGAATACGTCGTCATTAAGTTCGTTTTTATATACTGCAATAAGTTTAGCAACAGCTCGCATTATGTTAGCTGAAAAAGAATTGCAGTCACCCTCCCAAGTTCCTGCGATAAGTTTTATTGTTCTATCTAAAACGTGGTAATTATAGGTTGTGAATATCTTTTCAAGAGTAGATACGGCGCAGATGTTTCCGGGGGCTTTAGTCCCTGAAATATTAAGTCCATATGATTCTACAAGAGCCTTAATGGTTAGTTGTTTTTCGTTGTTTGCTTCAAGATTTGCTTGAAAGATTTCTATTGCTTGTAAAGGTTTAACAAATTTACCTTGATTTGCAAATATGTCTGCTTCGTGTTCATAAATTAAATCTTCATAAACCATACACCAAACAGGCGTTTCTCTAGAACCCGATACAAGTGCAACTATTTCTATTGTGTGTTGACCGTTAAAGACATAGTTTATTCCATTACGACGACTTACTTTAACGGGGTTTATTTGATAAAGGTCAAAGTTTTCAGCAGCCTTTTGAACGTGAGCATTTGAAATTTCTCTTTGATATTCTTGGCTTGATACAAGGTCTTTTATAGGTATTGCTTCAAACGTCACTTTTGGTAAATAAATATCGTAATTATCCATTTGAACTCTCCTTGATTAAGTTTAGAAGGTCGGTAGATATAGATTGCAATTCAGTAAGAACGTTGGTTAATTTTTGTTTTGCCCGATCTGAAACAATACTTATGTCGGTAGTATCTTTTGTCTTTATAATGATATTTACCCAAGATGGAATTGTTAAAGCAAGTTTTATATAGTTAGCGTCTGGGTCAAATTCGGGCATATCTTTAACAGATGGTTTATGTATTTGTTCAGGCGTATAACTAGGGTTTGCTATTATGCTACGTGATTGGGAATAGGGTAGGAAAATAGAACCTATATTATCCATTTTTTCATTTACGGCTTTTAATTCGGTTGTTGTCATATCAGCCATTTCCATTAAAGCGTTATGAGATATTTTATATTTACCAGATAATATTTTAGGAACTAAATCAGGTGCTTTTTCGCTGATACGGTCCAAAGCACTTGTAAAGTTTGCGTATTTACAAACAGTAACGTGTGTAACGTGGTTTTCGTCAGCGATTTTTTCAGCAGTTCTGTGACGTGACATTTCCTTAAATTGTCCGTTTTTATTCCTATTGTATTGATTAAAACCAAAAGGGTTTCTACTAGCGTTTTTTTCTGCGTGATATTGTTTGCCTATTAAATATTTTCGTGTTTCTTCAGATATATTTCTACGACCTAATTGGTTTTTACATATCCAAGCTATTACCGAATCTCTACAGTCAAAGTCTTTTTCAATAGTATTAAAGGGAATATTGTGTTTTGTGCATATATTATAGCGGTTATGACCGTCTATTATATAACCCTTCCACGTAATGATAGGGTTTAAGCAGCCATCTTCAAGGATATTTTCTTCTAGTTGTAAATATTCTTTTCTTTGTAAGGGTGCTATAAGGTTCTTAAATTCTTCGTCAATTTGTAATTCTTTTATGTTCATATATTTATTTCCTAGTTTTCTATACGTGTAATTGCGTCAAACGAAAAAGCAAGAATATTTTCGTTTGGTAAATGTTCTCCTGTAAGCCTATAAGAGTAATTTGCGTCTTTTAAGCCTATTGCTTTCATAAGTGATTCACAAAAACAACCACTATGAATATCAATACTATTATCGGGGTGAACACGTTTATTTTCTATTTTAATAGTCTGCATTTGAGGGGTGTCTTTTGTTGCAGGTTTTATTGCAAGTTTTCTTTTTGATGGGTTAACTAGTATTTGAATATGTTTTGGGTCTTGCAATAGATGTATTCCGAATTTGTGGATACGTATGCGCTTATTTTTCATATCTAATGTTATAGAAATACTTGGTTTATTATTCATT
>JAFWXT010000055.1 GCA_017522945.1 Clostridia bacterium | reverse complement strand
CGATGAAATCACTAACGTGATGAAATCCGCACCCGTGCGGGTTTAGGGATGGCTCATATTATATAGTGCCATTCGGCACGGCTGTCACCTTGAGCGTAATTTTTATCACCTTGAGCGCAAGTCGAAAGGTCTCGCTATCGTAATGAAATTTGAACTGCCGTTCAAGATAAATCGCATAGCGATGAAATCACTAACGTGATGAAATCCGCACCCGTGTGGGTTTAGGGATGGCTCATATTATATAGTGCCATTCGGCACGGCTGTCACCTTGAGCGTAAGTCGATTCATGGTCTAAAACAATATACAAACAAAAAAATAGAACGAGTCGGAAAAGCCGAACCGTTCTTTTTTTGTTACTATTTAATAATCTTGATTGCTATAAAAGAACAATCTTTATAGCGTTAATTTTTGCGGGGTAACTAAGCATTACTTGCCCAGTGTATTCAATTTGTACGTTATCGCCAGTATTCAATTTGCTAAAAGTAATTTTTTCACCATTTTTATTAACTAATTTTGTTTTATCGCCTACTAAAACGCACATTTCACCGCTGTTGTATTCATCTTTAATAATTTCAACTAACAAACTGTTATCTTCATTTACTTTAATAATTTTTGCTTGCATTATCAAATTTGCTTTACCCCCTTGATTATTACAACCCACCGTAAAGCAAATAGCTAACGGCAATAATAAAAACCATAAAATTAACCTTTTCATATCTTTAGTATTCGCCTTTTTAATCTAAAATATTTATAGGCTAATTTTACAGCTTAATTTAAAATTTGTCAACAAATATTACTGATTGCATAGTAATTATAGTGAAAGTATAGCCTAAAAGCCTACGCCAAGCACAAAATTTAATAAAAATTAAATTTTTTTTAAAATTTTAATGACAATTTGCAAATATTATTATATAATATAATTAAATTAGTAACGTTTTAATATTTACCCACAAAATGGGCAAAAATATTAGTAATTAAAACGAAATTTTTATAATTTAAGGAGTAATTATGATAATAACCCCAGATATTAAATACATTGGCGTAAACGACCACAAAGTTGACCTATTTGAAGGACAGTACAAAGTGCCAAACGGCATTTCTTATAACTCTTATGCTATAATCGACCAAAAAATCGCCATTATGGATACAGTTGATATCAACTTTACGCACGAATGGCTTGATAATATACAAAACGTTTTACATTCTAAAGCACCCGATTATTTAATAATTCAACATATGGAGCCCGACCACTCGGCTAATATTTTAAACTTTGCAAAGACCTATCCAAATGCAAAAATCGTGTCTTCAGCAAAGGCATTCGTTATGATGAAAAACTATTTTGGCACGGATTTTGACGATCGTCAAATAGTTGTTGGCGAGGGTAGTACGCTTTCACTTGGTAAGCACGAATTAACATTTGTTACCGCGCCTATGGTGCATTGGCCAGAAGTAATCGTAACTTATGATTCTTACGACAAGGTTTTATTCTCTGCCGACGGGTTTGGTAAATTTGGCGCGCTTGACGTGAACGAACCTTGGATTGATGAGTCACGCCGTTATTTTATAGGTATCGTTGGTAAATACGGCGCGCAAGTTCAAAGCCTACTTAAAAAGGCAAGTGGGCTTGATATACAAAAAATTTGCCCACTTCACGGCCCTGTTTTAACCGAAAATTTAGGTTATTATTTAAACCTTTATAATACTTGGTCGAGCTATCAACCCGAAGAAGATGGCATAGTTATCGCTTACACTTCGGTTTATGGCAACACTAAAAAGGCGGTTAATTTACTTGCCGAAAAGATAAAAGCAAGCGGTTGTAAAAACTTAGTAGTGCACGACCTTGCAAGATGCGATATGGCGCTTGCTGTTGCCGATGCCTTTAAGTATAGCAAAATTGTTTTAGCAACAACCACTTATAATGCGGATATATTCCCATTTATGCGTGAATTTATAAACCACTTAACCGAACGAAATTTCTCGAATAGAACGGTTGCTTTTATTGAAAACGGTAGTTGGGCGCCACTTGCTACTAAGGTTATGAAAGGTATGCTTGAAAATAGTAAAAACCTTAACTACGCGCAAAATACAGTTAAGATTTTATCAGCTTTAAACGAAGAAAGCACTAATCAAATTTGCGAACTTGCAAACGAACTTTGTACCGAATATCTTGCAACTAGCGAGCAAACTGCAAACAAAAACGATTTAACTGCGCTATTTAACATAGGTTACGGCTTATACGTTGTTACATCTTCCGACGGCAAAAAGGATAACGGCTTAATCGTTAATACCGTAAGCCAAGTAACAAGCGTACCAAATAGAATTTCGGTTACTATAAATAAAGAAAACTACTCACATCACGTTATTAAAAATAGCGGTATTATGAACGTTAACTGCTTAACAATTGACGCGCCATTCTCGGTTTTTGAACGATTTGGTTTTCAAAGCGGAAGAACTGCTAATAAATTTGAAGGATATGAATTTTTACGCTCGGATAACGGGCTTGCGTTCTTACCAAGAAATATAAACAGCTTTATGTCGCTTAAGGTTGAAAGTTACGTTGACCTTGATACTCACGGAATGTTTATTTGTTCGGTTACTGAATCAAGAGTTCTTTCTAACCGCGAAAGTATGACTTACGCTTACTATCATTCAAACGTTAAACCAAAGCCACAAACCGAAGGTAAAAAGGGTTACGTTTGTAAAATTTGCGGATTCGTTTACGAAGGTGATAGTTTACCTGAAGATTATATTTGTCCGCTATGTAAGCATAGTGCTAGCGATTTCGAGCCCATAAAATAAGCCTTATCTACTTCGCAATACTTTGTTCTTTTAATTTTACCCACATTCCTACGACCAACAAGGTCGCTCCCTGCGGTTAAAATTAAAACGCCTCGTCTTGCTCGCATCTAAGGCTTATTTACAATAAAAACTGATAGTCTTATAGCAAAACCTTGTGCTTTATTTCGGGTTACGTACGATGTAGTACGCGCCCCTCATAAATGCTCGTTTTTGTGCCACTAACTCGCATCTAAGGCTTATTTTGAGTTGTCATGTTGAGCTTGTCGAAACATCTCATTAGATTCTTCGATTTCGCTAACGCTACACTCAGAATGACATTATTCGTCATACTAAGCCTAAGTTGAAGTATCTCACTTTTTTATAAAAAAACATCAATCAACTACTCAAAGGAAACACTACTTATGAATAAAACAAGGCGCGCCGGCGTGCTTATGCCTATATCTGCTTTGCCTGCAAAATATGGCATAGGAACTTTAGGAAAGTGCGCGTATAACTTCATTAAATGGCTAAAAAGCGCAAAAATTAGGGTGTGGCAAACGCTACCGCTACTACCTACTAATTACGGTGATAGCCCATATCAAGCTTGCGATTCGCACGCTTTAAACCCATACTTTATCGATTTTGAACTTTTAAAAGAGCAAGGGCTTTTAAAGCCAAGCGATTATAATAAAATTGATTTTGGTAGCGACGAAAACCGCGTTGACTACGAAAAAATGTTTCATAACAAAGCTAAGGTTTTACGTGTGGCTTTTAGTAGATTTGATAAAACTAACAGCGATTGGCAAGTATTTTTAAGCGCAGGAGAGTATAAGGATTACGGCGTTTTTATGGCTTTAAAGTGCGCCAATGGCTACAAGCCTTTTACCGATTGGGGTGAGTATAGTAAATACAACCAAATGCTAATCGACCAGTTTGTTTTACAAAATCAAACTGAAGTTGAGTTTTGGCAATTTACGCAATTTTTGTTTTTAAAGCAATGGAGCGATTTAAAGGATTTTGCTAACCAAAACGGCGTTGAAATTATGGGTGATATGCCTATTTACGTTGCTTTTGATAGCGTTGAAAACTGGAAGTATGGAAGCGAATTGTTTCTTTTAGATGCTAACGGTAATCCCGCTTTGGTGGCGGGCGTTCCACCCGACGCTTTTTCGGATGATGGGCAACTTTGGGGTAATCCCCTTTATAACTGGGAAAAGATGAAACAAACGGGGTATAAGTGGTGGAAAAACCGCATAAATCACGCCCTTTCACTTTTTGATATTTTAAGAATAGACCATTTTAGGGGTTTTGATAGATTTTTCGCAATTCCTGCAGATGCTCAAACAGCAAAGGCAGGTGAATGGATGCAAGGACCTTCAAGTGAGCTTTTTAAAGATATTAAGCACTTAAGCATAGTAGCGGAAGATCTTGGAGTGATTGACGACGGAGTTATTTCTATGATGCGCCAAACGGGTTATCCTGGTATGAAGGTTATGCAGTTTGGGCTTGATGGTAATCCTTGGAATGAACATACCCCATCAAATTACGTAGAGCATTGCGTTGTTTATACCGGTACTCACGATAATCAACCCTTTAGAGGATATATCGATAGCCTTGAAGAGTATAAAAAACAGACTTTTGATAACGATTTATTAAAAGAATGCGGTAAGTTGGGTGTCGTTTGCGATTTAAAGGATTCTACCACTAAGTGTAAAACCGTTGTTAAACTTCTTTTAGCTTCAAACGCATTTTTAGCAATAATTCCTATGCAAGATATTTTATGTTTGGGCGATTATTCAAGAATGAATACCCCTTCAACACTTTCGCCCGATAACTGGAGTTATCGATTTAAAAAGGAAGATTTTTCAAAAGATAACGCCATTTGGCTTTCAACTTTTGTTAGCAAATACGATAGATAGTTTTCTTGATTGCTATGTTTAGATTGTTGAAATATCTCATTAGATTCTTCGACAGGCTCAGAATGACAATAAGAGATTCTTCGATTACGCTAAGGCTACACTCAGAATGACAACAGTATGTCACATTGAGTGTGTTCTTTTGTCACCTTGAGCGTTAGTCGAAAGGTCTCGCTATTGTAATGAAATTTGAACTGAAGTTCAAGATAAATCGCATAGCGATGAAATCACTAACGCGATGAAATCCGCACCCGTGCGGGTTTAGGGATGGCTCATATTATATAGTGCCATTCGGCACGGCTGTCACTTTGAGCGTTAGTCGAAAGGTCTTAAAAAAAATTAAAACTCGCTAATGCTTTAATTATATCAATTTTGCGATTGTATTATAGCTTACGTAGTTTACGTTACAAGGAGAAAAATATGAAGAAATCAAAATTAAAAAGATTGGTTTGTTTAACAGCTTTAACAGCGCTTATTTTATCTGCCTTTTCAATAAAAGTAAGCGCAAATTCTGCACAGTGGCATTGGAGCGGGGTTAGTTCAACGGGCGCTATGGTGTTTGATGAAGACTGCCCGATACAGGTTGAAAAAGAGATTTTAACCTTTGATATTCCACGCTTTCCATCTAATTATTACGCTACGGCTGAAGAGTTTTTGGCGTATGATGCTAAGGTTAGCGCAGAATATACTTTTTATAACCCAAGCGATTTAACTATAACTGCAACGCTTGCCTTTCCTTTTGGCAATCAACCCGATTACGCTAATACATACAACGAGCAAACGGGTGAATATGAAACGGCAACCGACGCTGAAAAATACGATATAACGGTAAACGGCGAGCCTGTAAATAAAAAAATTCGTTATACTTTAAAAACTAATTCGCAGTTTAATTTAGAAGGTGACCTTAAAAATTTACAAAATGAATATATAATTCATTCTTTTTACACGCCAAATACAACAGTAACTAAATATACTTACGTAGTTGGCGGTGAAAATAAAGAAGGGCTAATCGGCTCTGAGGTAGGCAATTATTATACCGCGGCAACCGCAGGCTTTGATTGGAACGGTGGTGACGGTAAAACTAAAATTTATTTTCCCCATTGTAGCAGTTATCACCTTCAAAACAATGGTGTAGGTAGGTTTGGTGCGTTTGTTAGAAATGGCAATCATATAACTATTTACGCTTTTGGAGAGCCATTAAGCGAGCCTATAACCTGGCAATGTTATAAAAACGGCGGGATGAAAAACGGCGAAGAAATTTTTGGTTTAGTTTCGCTAATTAGCACCCAAACAACCACCTTTGAAAGCTTTGCTTTTGAAAAATATAGCGAAGATTTTGGCATTTCAAGGGTAGATTGGTATAATGCAGTTTTGTGTTCTTTTAAAGATAATATTAACGGCAAAACCAACTTAAACGTAATTGAAGATTATGCTGAACTAAACTCACCTTATATTGAAAGATTTATTTCTAATTTAATGCGTTGGTACGAGTATGAAATAACTATTTTACCAAAGCAAACTATAGTAAATTGCGTTACCGCACCTATATATCCTTCAATTGATTTAAGTTATAAGCCAGGCATTTATAAGTACGTATATTTATTATCGCCTGCAAGCACGTGGGCGGGATTTAAAGAAATTGAAATTATTATAAATACTCCTTACTATATAACCGAAAGCACTATAAAGGGCTTTAATAAAACCGAAAATGGTTATACTTATAAACAAAATGGGCTTCCCACTTGCGAACTTGAATTTACGCTTTGCACCGACCCAAATCCAAAGAAACCAACCCCACCAAATATCGACGGTTGTAGATTTTTTAACTTGTTTAATTGGTAAATTATAAAATTGAATAAAATAAAAAATCAGCCTGTAAATTGGAGCGATATTATATGAAAAAATACATTATAACAATATTAGTATTTATGTTGTTGTTAGCGCTTGCATCCTGTGTCAATGAAAATGTAGTTTTGGATGATTTTAAAACATATGAGATAACATCCGATATCCACTCTTTGGATATTCAAATAAATGCAGCCGATTTTAAAATTGAATACGGAGATGAATTTTTGGTAGAAAGTAATTTAAAATACTTGTCTGTATCCGAAACAGACGGTGTTTTAACAATTATCGATGAAGCCAAAAGCAATAGTAACTATTCAAATGCGGTTTTAACACTTTATGTCCCCAACAGTATCATATTTGATGATGTGAATATTACAACTGGCGCGGCAAAATTGACGGCGCCTGCTTTGTCCACAGCTTCGATAGAATTAAAGCTGGGTGCAGGTGACGTGCGATTTGAGAGTCTTTATGTTTCTTCAACAACCGAGATAAAAGGCGGTGCTGGAAAAATTACCATTGCGTGCGGTACGCTTAATAACCTGACGCTTGAGATGGGGGTAGGGGAACTGAATTTTAGCGGTGCTTTACTTGGAAATAGTGATTTAAAGTTTGGCATTGGAGAATCTAATTTAACACTCTTTGGTGGCAAAGATGATTATAAAGTAGATATTAAAAAAGGTATTGGAAGCATTTTTATTGATGGAAATAATGTATCCGATTTTTACAGCAGCGGAAACGGGCAAAATCATATTTATATTGAAGGTGGCATTGGGACTGTAAATATTGTATTTCAAGAAGACTAACAAATTCCAATGGGTTGTAAATTAAGTTAAAATAAAAAATAAACTATAACTTTAAAAGTTACATACTTTATAAAATGGTATTAAAATTTTAAAATACTCACAAAAAAAAGAAGTACAAGCCGTACTTCTTTTTTTGTATTTTTATTTATTATTCTAAAAAGACTTCGTCAAATAGGCTTACCTTGCTCTTTTTTAAAACCCATTTAATAGCCTTTAAAGTGAGCGTTGGAAATAATCGAGTGAAAAAGTCCATAGCCTTTGCATCAGCGCCTAAAACTATGCGTTTTTTCTTTTTAGCCAACTTTTTTAAAAGTTTATTAACAATTTTTTCAGGGTTTGAACAAACCTTTTGTAGTAGCAAGTTTTCTTTTTCGCTACCTTGCTTTTGCGAGCGAAAAATTTCGGTTTTTGCAAAACCTGGGCATACGAGTGAAATATAAAAATCATCGTTTTCAAGCGCTAAACTTTCGGTAAAGCTTTTAAGCGCGCTTTTTGATGCCGAGTAACTAACAGTACCTACAACGGTTGATAGCGCAGCAGAACTTGAAATATTAATAATCGCTCTATTTGGCGACTTTTTAATTAGTGGCATCATATTTTTAACCGCATAAATGCTTGCAAAAAAGTTTGTTTGCATTACCTTTTCAACGCTTTCAATGGTTGTGTTTTCAAACTTTTTAAAGGGTGGTAAAATGCCAGCATTGTTAATTAAAATATCAACCGAAATATTATTATCGGTTAGCGTTTTATATAGCTCTTCCCACTTGCTGTTATCGCTAACGTCAAAGGGGTAATAACTAAAATTTTCGCCAAGTTCTTGTTTTAAATCTTCAAGTTTTGAAATCGTTCTTGCAATACCTATTACCTTGCAATTATGATTTTTTACAAGTTTTTGCGCTAAAAGTTTACCGAAACCCGAGCTTGCACCCGTTATTATAACCGTTGTGTTGTCATACCATTTCTTGCTCATATGATAAATGATAGCATAAAACGATTGAATTATCAACACATTTATGCTATAATGTTAAAAGAAATTATTTTTAAGGATTTTTTTATGCAAAGCGTTGTTATTACTGGTGGAAACGGCGGAATAGGCAGTGCCGTTGTAAACTATTTTTTACAAAATGGATATAGGGTTTTTTGCTTAGATATTACCCAAAATTGTGAAAAACAAGAAAATTTAATTTCAATTGCTTGCGATATTACAAGTGAGCAATCTGTTAAAAATGCGTTTGAAATTGTTGCTAAAGATACAAGTGAAATAAGCGCAGTTATTAACCTTGCAGGTGTTTATCGTATGGATTCGCTTATTGAAATTGATTTTGAGCGTTTAAAAAATACATACGATATAAACCTTTTTGGAGCGTGTCTTGTTAATAAAATTTTCTTTCCGCTTTATAAAGATAAGGGCAGAGTTATTATAGTTACGAGCGAACTTGCACCACAAAAAATTATGCCGTTTAACGGTCTTTATATGTTAACTAAAAGTGCGCTTGATAAATACGCGCAAGGGCTTCGCGCTGAACTATCCCTTCTTGGAATTAAGGTTATAACCGTTCGTCCTGGCGCAATCAATACTGGAATGATTGATAAAAGTAATCAAGAAATGTATGCTCTTTGCGAAAGGTCAAAGTTATACAGCGCAAATACTAAAAAGTTTTTTAAAATTATGAATAGCATTTCATCAAAAAATATTCCGCCCGAAAAACTTGCAAAACTGCTCTATAAGGCGGTTAACGCAAAAAAACCTAAAATGGTTTACAAAATAAATCAGGGTTTTTTATTAAAGATTTTTAGCTCTTTGCCCGAAGGATTTAGAAACTTTTTGCTAAAAAATATTTTAAAATAATTAAAACTTTGAATGCCTTAAAAGGCATTTTACCAAAATTTTACTACATTTTTCTTGCATTTATTGTTATTTTAGTATATAATATATAAACTTGTAAATAACTAAAATATTAACTTAAACACTCCCTAAGGGGATAAATATAGGTAGATTATGGAAGATAACCTTAAAAAAGTAGGGGATAACACCCTTGAATTAAAACCAAATGACAACGGCGATAACCTATCGCTTCAATCTCAAGAAATTCCGCCTTCAATCATTGCCGAAAGTGAAAACGTATTTCCTATGGTTGCAATGAAGGGGCTTGTGATTTTTCCAAACGTTGCAACTTCCTTTAACGTTGGCAGAGCAAAATCATTAAAAGCGTTAAACCTTGCGAAAGAAAGCGCAAAAAATATATTCTTGGTTGCTCAACGCGATAAACTTATCGATGACCCTACGCCATCGCAAATTTACACCGTTGGCGTTGTTTGTAAAATTAAAAGAATGTTTCACTTTGAGGGCAACGTTAGCGTGCATATCGAAGGACTTTATCGCGCAAAAATTACCGAATACGTAACTACAGACGAATATTTTTCGGTTAAGGTTGAACAAACCGAGCCTATTTTTGATTCTACCGAAAGTGAGCTTATCGCTTGTATTAACTTGCTTAAAGAAAAGTTCCGCGATCTTTCTCCCGATAGTGACGACAATAAGGACAAGCTTGAAAGAATTCTTGCTATTACCGACCCCGACGCATTCGTTAATATCGCATCATTTAAAAGCGAAATTATGGATGATGAAAAACAATCTATTTTACAAACGCGTAGCGTTTTAGATAGAGCAGAACAACTTTTAACAGCGCTTGTTGCTCAAGAAGAAATTGCTGAAATGGGCAAAAAGATTAGCGAAAGAGTTAGAAAAAACGTTGAAAAGGGGCAAAAGGAATATTACCTTCGCGAACAACTTCGCGCTATTCATCAAGAACTTGGTGATGACGAGAATGAAAAGGATGAACTCAAAAAGGCAATTCTTGCTAAAAAACTTCCTAACGAAGTTGAAGAAAAGGCGCTTAAAGAGCTTTCAAGAATGTCTAAAATGAATCCAAGTTCGCCCGATTACACCGTTCTTCGCGGATATCTTGATTGGATTTTGGATTTGCCATTTAACGAAAAAACTGTTGACTGTGAAAGCATTAAGGATGCGAAAGCGGTTTTAGATGCCGACCATTTCGGGCTTGAAAAGGTTAAAGATAGAATTATCGAATACCTTGCGGTTATGAAATTAACAGGCAAAATCGGTGGTTCGATTATTTGTTTAGTTGGTCCGCCAGGGGTTGGTAAAACCTCGGTTGCATCGTCGATTGCAAGGGCAATGGGCAGAAAGTTTGTTCGCATGAGTTTGGGCGGTGTTAAAGACGAAGCCGAAATTCGCGGACACAGAAAAACTTATATCGGAGCAATGCCGGGTAGAATTATTTACGGACTAAAAAATGCAGGAAGTAGTAATCCACTATTTTTGCTTGATGAAATTGATAAAATTTCTTCGGATATGCGCGGTGATCCTGCAAGCGCGTTACTTGAAGTTTTAGATCCCGAACAAAACCCAACATTCCGCGATAGATATCTTGAAGTTCCCTACGATTTATCTGACGTGCTTTTTGTAACTACCGCAAACACGCTTGATACTATTCCTGCGCCACTTCTTGATAGAATGGAAGTTATCGAACTTTCGGGTTATACTCGTGAAGAAAAATATGAGATTGCAAAGCGCTATTTAGTACCTAAAAAGCTAAAGGAAAACGGCGTTGAAGAAAAGCGTGTTAAATTTAATGAAAGTGCCGTTTACGAGATTATAGACGGTTATACGCGTGAAGCGGGCGTTAGAAATTTAGAACGCGAAATTGGTGGCGTTTGTAGAAAGATTGCCTACGATATAGCTGAAAACGGCGGTAAGAAAAAATATACTTTAAACGCAAGCGATATTGAAAAATATTTAGGCGTTAAAAAATACAGCCAAGACGATGAAGTTTTTGAAAGCGAAGTTGGTTCAGCTACCGGCCTTGCGTGGACTGCGGTTGGCGGTACTACTTTAACTATTGAAGTTAGCTTAGTTCCTGGCAAGGGCGATATTTTACTTACCGGTAAGCTTGGCGACGTTATGAAAGAAAGCGCAAGGGCAGCTATAAGCTTTATTCATTCAAACGCTTTAAAATACGGAATAGACGAAAGCTTATTTTCAACTCGTGATATTCACATTCACGTGCCAGAAGGCGCAACACCAAAGGACGGACCTTCTGCAGGTATAACTATGGCAACCGCGTTATGCTCGGCGTTTACTGGCAAAGCGGTTAATAAAAAGATTGCAATGACTGGTGAAATTACCTTACGTGGAAGAGTGTTGCCTATCGGTGGCTTAAAAGAAAAGGCGCTTGCCGCTTATCGCGTTGGTATTAGAAAGGTAATTATTCCAAAGGCTAACCAAAAAGATTTAGAAGAAATTCCTAGCGAAATTCGCAGTCAAATCGAATTTATACCTGTAAGCGAAGTTTCTAAGGTATTTGATGAAGTAATTGAAGGTATTAAAAATCGCATTTAGAGGTAAAATATGGTAATCAAAAACGCCGAATTTTTAAAATCAGCCGCCGATAAAAGCGGATTTATGAGTTTTGATAAGCCTATTATCGCCGTGTGTGGTAGAAGTAACGTAGGCAAAAGTTCGTTTATAAATATGCTTGCAAACCGCAAAAAACTTGCTAGAACTTCTCGTGATCCAGGCAGAACAAGGCTTGTTAACTATTTTGATTTTGGCGAGTTTGTTATTGCCGATTTGCCAGGTTACGGTTTTGCTCAAGTATCAAAGAGCGAAAAAATTAAGTGGGCAAAAACTATTGAAAACTTTTTTGCCGATAAAAAGCATTTAGACCACGCCTTTTTACTTTTAGATATTAGGCGTGAACCAAATGCCGACGATATAGATTTTATAAATTACTTAAATCATTACATAATACCTTTTAACGTAATATGTACAAAAGCCGATAAATTCGCAAAAACAAAAATTAAACCAGAAGTAAAACGCATTGCGGATAGACTTGCTCTCGGCGAAGATAACTTAATTGCCGTTTCTAACGAAAATAGTTACGGTAAAGAGAAAATTTTGCTTTTACTTGATAAAATTACACAAACTTATAATATGATAAATAGTGAAGTTGAAAGTGAAAGCGAAGATGGCGAAGAAGAATAAAGTGCGCCAATAAGTTGATTAAACGACAAAAAATAGGTAAAACTAAAATAAAAAAACGTTAGCCTTTACTAACGTTTTAAATGGTTTTTAAGTTTATTTAAGTTTGGTGTGATAATATTTAATTAGTTTGTTGAAACACCGTCGGGTGTGATAACGTAAATATTAGTTTCAAGTTCGCAAAGCCCACCCTTTAATGCATAAACTGCGCCACAAATAATATCAAGCACGCGTTGAGCAGTTGTTTCTTTAATTTCTTTTAAATTAACGATAGCGGGTTTACCCATAATTAAACTATCGATAATATCAGAAACGTCGTCAAAAGAGCGTGGATAAAAAATCTTTATTCCGCCAGCTGAATTGCTTTCAGCCGATTGATTAAAGTTAAGGCTTGCTCTTTGAGCGCCTGTTTGAGTTTTTTGTTCGGTTTGGAGGGCCGGTTTATTCTTTTTTGTTTTTTGCGTTTTAGTAAAAAAATCAAACATAGTTCACCTAAACAATCATATTTTTTATAATTATAGCATATCTTTTTAAGATTTGCAACTAAAACATAAAATAAATTATTGTATTTTTTGTTTACTATTTAAAATTTTATTAGCGTATTATATACGCAAAAAGTAGGTTAAAATGAAAAACGTTTTTAAAAAAATTATAGCATTAGCAGTTGTAGTAGTAACTTGCTTAACATTTACCGCTTGTTTTGGCAATGATAAAGAGATTATCAATGCATACGATATAGCTGTAAAAAACGGTTTTAAAGGTACAGAACAAGAATGGCTTGAATCTTTAAAAGGAACTGACGGTAAGGACGGTATTAATGGTATTAACGGTGAAGACGGTAAGGACGCAACCGAAATTTCCATTGAAGATTTGTATCAGTCTGCTAAGCAAAACGGCTACGATGGTACTTTTTTAGAGTTTTTAAAGGAATATCTTGATTCAAAGGTTACCGATTACGATGCCGAAACTGCAATAAATAGCGCACTTTTTAGTGCCGTGAGTGTAGCAGCTGAGTTTCAAGTATTAAACGGCGATCAATTAACTACCGGATATTCTATGGGCGCAGGCGTTATTTATAAATTGGATAAAGAAAATGGCGACGCTCTTATAATTACTAATTATCACGTAATACACAACTCATCGGCATACGGAACTAATAAGTTAGCAAAAGCAGTTAAGTTGTTTTTATATGGTCAAGAAGTGGTTGATTATGCTATCGAAGCAACTATAGTTGGCGGAAGCATGACTTACGATATTGCAGTTTTAAACGTTGATAATAGTGATGTATTAAAAAATAGCAATGCAACTCCAGTTACTTTTGGCGATAGCAATCATATAAAGGTTGGCTCAACCGCTATTGCAATAGGTAATCCCGATGGAGCAGGCATTTCGGCAACTAAGGGTATTATAAGCGTTGATTCAGAATATATTGATTTGCAAATTGATGATTCTAGCGAGCCTATCCAATACCGTAGTATTAGATTAGATGCGGCTATTAACCCTGGTAACTCTGGTGGCGGAATGTTTAACGCTAAAGGGGAATTAGTTGGTATAGTTAACGCAAAAATCGTATCGAGCGACGTTGAAGGCGTAGGCTACGCAATTCCTGGCAACTTAGCAAAGGCTGTTGCTGAAAATATTATTTGGAATGCGTCGCATGGAAAAACAGGTGTTACAAAAGGCTTGATGGGTATTACTGTTTCAGCTGAAGAATCTTCAGCTGTGTATAATGACGAGCTTCAAATGACTCAAATTGTTGAAAATGTTGTAGTTCAAGCAGTAAACGTAGGCTCGTTAGCGTTCGGTAAAATATTCGTAGGTGATACGCTTGTTAGTATCGAGCATAACGATAATTTAATTGAAATTACGCGCACCTTTTTTATCGTTGATTATATGTTAAACGTTCGTCCGGGCGATAGTTTTACCATTACGCTTATTCGTAATAATCAAGAAGTTAAAGTTGTTTTAACTATTCAAGAAAAGCATTTTACAAGTTTATTATAATTTAGTATAAGGAGCAATAATTATGAAAGTAACATTAAACACTAATGAAGAAGTAGTAAAAGCCGTTCAAGAAGGCTTAAAGCAAACGGGTGGTTATTGTCCTTGCCGTCGCGAACGCACGCCAGAAACAAAATGTATGTGCAAAGAATTTCGCGACCAAATAAAAGACGAAAACTTTGAAGGATACTGCCATTGTTATTTATATTACAAAAGTAAATAATCTTTAGTTTTAGCGCAATTTGTGCTATATATGTAAAATGAAATATAAAAAACAAAACTGTGAGTAAGTATTTTACCCACAGTTTTTTTGTACTGAAAAAAACTAAAAGTCCTTAAATAAGTTGATAAATCAACTTTTCGTTATATAAGATTGCGATAAAAAAGCCACCTAATAAGGCGTTCCCTATAAGGGATTTTTTGAAACATTAAAAATTTATAGGAAATTGCACTTTCAAGCGGTCAAAAGAAATAATCAGATTCCATAACGGAGTCTGATTTTTTCTTTTAAGACAAAAAATCGTGGCTATGAACAAAAAGTAATAAAATAAAGAAAATTCGTAAAGGATAGTACTATTTTTCGCTCATATATCAAAACACCTTGATTTTTTTTGGGAAAATTGCTATAATTAAGTATCGAAAATTGTTGAAAAGGAGAAAAGATTATGATAATCGGTTATGGAATAACGACGGCTCTTTCCCTGCTTTTCTTCGTTTTATATAGAATTTTAGTTAAAAAAAGAGAGTTTTGGCTTTCTTTGCTTTTTGCGTGTATAGCGTTGGTAAACGTCGGTTATCTTATGCTTTCGCTTGCAAAATCGGTTGAGTTTGCTATATTTGCAAACGACGTGGCGTATTTAGGTAGCGTGTTCTTGTCAACGTGTATGTTTTTAACCATTGTAAAACTTTGTGGCTTTACGGTAAAAAAGCGCACCTTAATAATTCTTTTATCGCTTGGCGCAGTAATGTTTTTAATTATTGCAACGAGCGGTATATTTCCGTGGTATTATAAATCGGTAACCATTGAAAAGATAAACGGCGCAACCTTGTTTGTAAAGGAATACGGCGTATTGCACCCTTTGTATGCGGTGTATTTAGGCGCATATTTTGTGGCAATGATATGTGCTATCTTGCATTCACTTATAAAGAAAAAGGGCAAAGCCCAAAAAATAGCAGGGTTTCTCGCCTTTATCGTCTTTATCAATATTGCCGTTTAGTTTGTGGAAAAATTCTCTAAATGGGAATTTGAATTTTTAGCGGTTTCTTACGTCGTTTCCGAACTGCTGTTTATTTTCTTATATTGGACGATACAAGATTACGTGCTAATTAAAGACGTTCCGCATTATTCGCCAAAGCAGGAAATGCAACTTGGCATAAGCATAACGACGATGCCTATGGACACAAAACTTGGCAAGGTTTTATCTTTTGTAAAAGAAAGCGCGCCGCTCGCCGTTAGGGAGCGTGAAATACTCGAACTTATTTTACAAAACAAAAAGCGTAAAGATATAGCAACTGAGCTGTGTATTTCTGAAAACACGGTAAAAACTTATACGAGAACGCTTTATTCTAAACTCGGTGTAACGAGCAGGAGCGAACTTTACGACTTAATTTTGAAAGATTAACGCTAAAAACTAAATAGAAAAACAGTGTGAAAGGGCGATAAAAATTATCGTCCTTTTTTTCGTGGAAAAAATTTAATCACTTTTACTCAAAAACCCGTTTATCACCCTGTTTTACCCCTGTATTTTTAATTTTCACCCTTTTTCACCCTTATTTTTAACGATTTTCACCCCTAAGGGGTGGTGTAAAAACAAAAAATACTATGATATAATATTGGCAAGTAAAAACGAGAAAACTGTCGAAAATACAAAACGAGGAGGTGATGATTTAGGATGGAAAAGACAATCTTCTTCGACAAGTTTGAGTTTCCCGTTATAAAAGGGCTTGATTATCTCAAAGACGATAAAAAGCCAACGACCGATTATCTTTTCATCAACGAACGAAACGACAGCTTTTCAATGTATTTTGAAAAAGACTTCCCGAAGTTTACCGTGCCGAAAGAAAAAACGGACAGGGAATATTTATTGTTAGAGTTTACAAAACCTAACCGAAAAATTACGTTCTTCTGTCCCGAAAAGCATAAGAATTTAGATACGGTTGTTTGGTATTTCTATATGGAACTCTTTGACGATAACGGCGGAGTTCATACGCTCCCCGGTCAAGTTCGGGTAATTGCGGACGAGCCACATTTGTGGCAGGGGGAAAACAAACCGCAGTTTTTGAAAATTTTAGAACAAGTAAAATTAAAAGAAAATTAAGCTTAAAAAGAAAAAAATTAAAAGGAGATTATAAATTATGAAAGCATTTTTTAGTAAAATTTGGTCTTGGATAAAACTGAACAAAGTTATATCCATAGTCATTGCTTCCGTTTTTACCGTCGGTGTGGCGTCCGCTATCGTATTGCCGATAGCCCTTCACGAACACTCTTATTCGGCAGAATGGTCAAATGATGCAGAAAACCATTGGCACGACGCTACTTGTAAGCATGAGGAAGAAAAGAGCGACCTCGCCGCGCATACGTACACAAACGCTTGCGATACCACCTGCGACGTGTGTGGATATACGAGAACGGTAGGCGCACACGTTTACGATAATGCTTGCGATACCGATTGTAATACTTGTGGCGCAACACGTACAATTACGCACGCACACGCAACGACCTTAACCGCAGGCGAAGATACGCACTATTATCTTTGTTCCGTTTGCGGCGATAAGAAGGACGAAACGGCTCACGTGTTTGATAAAGAGGTTGCAAGCAGCGAATATTTGAAGGCTGAGGCAACCGCAACGACCAAGGCGCAGTACTACAAGTCCTGCGTGTGCGGTAAGGCATCGGCTACCGAATATTTTGAAACCGATAAGACTGCAAGCACTCTTGCTAACATTCAAGACCTTTCCAAGACATACGATAAGGTAGAGCTTGCAAATCCTACCTATGAAACCAACTCTGACGGCGTTGTTACTATCGAATGGTATCAAGGGGATACAAAGCTTGACGCAAAGCCCGTAAATGCAGGTACTTATAAGGTAAAGGTAATTATTGCTGAAAGCGCAACCTATACGGGTATTAGCGCGGAGAAGGAATTTACCATTGCGAAGAAGGTGCTTTCCAACCTTAGCGTGGATCTGACATATGCCGGCACCAATTCCTTTGAAGTTCCTTTGGGTGCAGCAAATGGTATTTTAGCAGACGATGTGGCAGACGGCATTAAGGTTTGCATCACCTTTGCAAACAAAAATGTGGGCGCAGCAGTAACAGGCGCAGGTTTGGATGCAGATGACGGCAACAATTACACCAACTACGAGCTTGACCTTACCACCTGCACCGCAAGCATCGTTCCTAAGGTACTTACCAATATTTCCCTTGGGGACGCCACGTATAAAGGCTCAACGGATTTCTCGTTTGTATTGTCAGCATATCACGGCTTGGTATCGGGCGAAACCTTTACGCTTCAGGTGACCACTGCAAGCAAGAACGTCGGCAATGCCGTGGAGATTGTAAGCATTTCGTATATCAATAATAACTATAGCATCGACAAGAGCGCGATCACGTTGAATATCGTGCCCAAAACTATCAACGTTACCGCAGAGTTTGAATATTCTGGAATCAATGTACGTCAAATACACGCACCTGCCCCCAGCCTTAGTGACGTTATTGACGGAGACGAAGTTTACATTGAGATTGCGTTTGACAAAGCCGATGTAGGCGCTACCGTACTGACCGGCGAGGATGCACCTTACCTTGACGGTGCTGATGCCGGCAACTACGTGCTTGGCGAAAATTATAGTTTCTCCATCGTGCCCGCAAAGCTCACCTTGAAGGCAGGCGAGAAGATCGAAACGACAGAAACTTATAGCGGACGGAAGGAACTTACGCTTTCTGTAAGCTCCAATCGGTTTGACGGATACGTTGACACTGAGGCTGCACAACTGTGGCTTACGGCAACGCTTCCTTCTAAAAACGCAGGTGAGTACACTGACGGCGTTATCTTGAAGCCTTACGTAGGCAACTCTGCATTCGGTACGGTAAGCCACAACTATGACTTCTCTGAGGTTGCGGCTACGGTCAAGGTGAAGAAGATGATTGTGAACGTCTCCGGTGTTACGGCAGAGTATAACGGAACAACGCAGTTTACCTTTGCCGAGCCTTTGAGACTCACGAGCGCGCATACCGGCGGCGGTCAGGACTCTATTTTGAGTCGTGACGAGGTCTACCTTAATAGCTTTAAGCTTTCCTCTCCCGGCGTAAGCTACGAGGAATTCTTGTACGAGGGCGATTATGAACTCAGCGGAGCCGACGTAGGCAACTATGAGATCGACGAGTTTGCTGTGGAGATTACCAAAAAGAAACTGACTAACCTTCATCTGTATATCACCAACGATACTTATGAGAGCGGCGAGATTACCTTGCTTGCAAAAGACGGCGTGGTTGCAGGTGAGGAGGTAAAGATTTCGATTACAAATTTGAATTACCAAGATTTCTGGGAAGGATTCAGCATCTTTATGCAATTGGCAGACGGGACGGCTCCCGATGAATACCGTTATGAAACCATTGCGCTTATTGCAAGTGGGGATTACGCCAACTATGAACTTGCAACGTATGACGACGGCTCTGGCTATCAAGTCGTGGGAATTGTGGAAGGTGTTGCAAGTTGCGACGTGCAGTTCGACGGCTCTTGTAACTGCGGTACATCTCACTTGATCGGCACTGCAAAATCCTCCGACATCAGAACTACTCTTCCTTGTGCTACTACTTGGACGGGCGGCGTATACAAGATCTCTACCTTGGCAGGATATTGGAGCATCCTTCCTTCCGATAACTTCGCTGATATTAAGGCAATCTATGATTCAAACGGTAACGAGGTTGAAATTGACGCAAACGATGCAGGATTTTATGCGGAGGCAGGCACTTATTACGTGCATATCGGCAAGGCATCTGATTTAGGCTCTGCAAAGCACATTCAGTTTACCTATACCAATACGTTGGCGAACCTTGACGGCGCAGCTAAGTCTGAACTCATAACGGCAAGATCCGGAGATGCGATTTTCTTCCGTATTGAAAAGAACGCTCCTTGGGGCGCTTCAATGAACATCTACTCGGATAATGAAACCACGATACTTGATTCTTCCAAGTACACGGTTAAGGTTTATGACGAGTACTTTAACGAGTTGACCGGTGTAATTTACGACGGTACGGATGTATATCACTCCACGGACGATGATTATTCGGTTACTGATAAGACGATTTATATTGAGGTTCTGTTGAGCGCGGATACCAATGTACAGATATATATCTACTGATATGACCTAATTTTAGCGGCGGTGGGTGGAAACGCCCACCGCTTATATTGAAAAAAACTAAAAGTCCTTAAATAAGTTGATAAATCAACTTTTCGTTATATAAGATTGCGATAAAAAAGCCACCTAATAAAAGGTGGCTTTTAAGTTTATATGGTTGTTATCTGTTTATTTCTTCTTTTTTGATGGCGGTGTAGCCCTTGATGCCCGTTTTTCTAAATAAGTCTTTAACGTAAATAAAATAAAGTGCAAATAAAATTGCAAGCGTGCAAACAGAAACTATAATTATTATAACGTATAATTTAATATTGCCTGCTTTAACTCTATTCCACATAGCGTTTATAAGTTCATCGTCTTCTTTAGAAAAATATTTCATAACGGCGCATCTGTCAACCACGTCACGCGAAGGGTATTGAGTGCTGAATTGTCTACCAAGCGTGCTAACTTCAATTATTGCATCACTATCTACAACCCCATCAACACCACTAAAGAAGTAAGAAAGGTCAACTTCGTAGCCATCGTCATCTTCTGCTGGGTCGTATTCCTTTGCCCAGTTTAAAACGTCTTGCCCAGCAATCGCACTTGTATAACCTATATATTCCATATTTTCAATTGCCTTTTCGGGCGAAGAAATATAGTTTAAAAATGCGCTTGCAAGAGTTTTATTTGCGCCCGTTGGCATAACCCAACCGTCAAACCAAACGTTACTACCTTCCATAGGAACGGCGTAATAAAGTTCAATATCGTCATTTTCTGCTTCGTCAAGCGCATAAACCGCGTCACCCGACCAAGCGAAGTTAATCCAAACCTTGCCTGTTACCATATCGTCTTTACCGCTATCTACTTCAATAGTAAAGGCGTTTTCTTTTGCTTTTACAAGCATTTGTTCAACAGCGTTAACCGTTTGTTTAGAAGTATCGTTAAAAGCATTTTTAAGGTATTCATGGTATTCGTCGCTGTAGTTAATATCGTTTTGATATTTTAAATTTTCAGTCTTTAAATCATCGAGTTTAGCAAGAGCAACGCCTAAAAAGAAGGTATCTCGAACGCTATCTTTAATAGTAGTTTTGCCTTGGAATTTTGGGTTAATTGAACAATACCAAGTGCTTGCTTCTTCTTCGCTAACAAATTCAGGATTATAAATAAAGCCCATCGTACCCCACATATATGGGATCGAGTATTCCGCCCAACCGTTTTCTTCAAAAAGTGATTTAACGTAAGGTGAGCCGTAGGCCTCGTAGTTTGGAACGTCTGCTTTAACGTTATCAAACTTTTCAAGCATACCTTCTTCAAGCATCTTTTGAATCATATAATCGGAAGGACAAACTAAATCGTAACTGCCAGGGTTTATTTTTAAGTTGTTGTAAAGAATTTCGTTTGTGCCGTAAGTAGTGTATTCAATGGTTATATCAACGCCGTGTTCTTCTTCATAAACTCTTTCAAACTCTTCGTAAAGAGTTTCGCCAGTTTGCTCGTTTTCGCTAATATAGTCCTCACAGTTGCAAATACGCAAAATATATTGCCCCGCTTCGGTAGGTTTTTCTTTACAACCTGTAAATGTTAGGGTAAGAGTAAATAGGGTTAAAAAACAAAGGGTAAGAGAAATCAATCTTTTCATATTATCTGTTCTCCTTGTTTTTTGATTTTAAATTCATAACTACTACCGCAATGATTATAACTAAGAAGATAATTGAAGATAACGCACGTAGCGCGGGTAGTGATGAGTGAGTGGGCACTTTAACCGCGTTATAAACGTAGGTTGAAATTGTATCAAAGGTATCAGGCTTGGTAAATGCGGTAACTATATAGTCGTCGAGCGAAAGGGTTAACGCGAGCATAAATCCAGAAAGGATACCAGGCAAAATTTCGGGAATAACTACTGTAAATAAGGCTTTTATTGGCGTTGCACCAAGGTCAAGAGCGGCTTCGTAGGTGTTTGCATCCATTTGTTTTAGTTTAGGTAATACCGATAAAACAACGTAAGGAACTGAAATTACTACGTGCCCGATAATGAGTGATAGTATGGTTTTGTTAGCAAAGGTTAAAACCATTGCAAACATTAATGCAAGTGCAAGCGCGGTAACGATTTCGGCGTTTATAATAGGAATATTGCCAAGAGTGTTAAGTGTGGCTGCCGTTCTTTTCTTTGAGTAGAAAATACCGATAGCTCCCATCGTGCCTAAAATTGTTGAAATTGCGCCAGCGCCTACTGCAAGAAATATGGTATCGCGCACGATTTTCATAATATCGCTATCTGCGAACAATTTTTTATAAAGGTTAAATGAAAAACCATTCCACGTGCCTATTATAATAGTGTCGGTAAAACTAAATATTACAAGAACTAAAATAGGAGTGTAAATAAATGCTAAAACAAGGAATAAAAAGGCGTATTTTAATAATTTTTTAATCATAGTAGCGCCCCCCTTGCATTTCCGTTTTGTTGGTCGTTAAATCCACCAGTTGCCCAAGTGAAAATCAACATTACCGCGAGTAATAGGGTTGAAAGCGCAGCGCCCATATTCCAGTTGCTGTGCATAAAGTAGTTTTCAATAAGTTTACCTAAAATTGTTATTTGACCTCTGCCTAAAATTTCACTTACTACGTAGTTAGTCATAGTAGGCATAAATACCATAGTAATTCCGCTTATAACGCCGGGCATAGATAGTGGTAAGGTTACCTTTAAAAAGGTAGTGACTTTATTTGCGCCTAAATCGTAAGAAGCTTCTATCATGCTGTTGTTAAGCTTAGATAGAGTAGTGTATAGTGGCAAAATCATAAAAGGTAAAAAGTCGTAAACCATACCGATTACGGTGGTTAGAAGTGGGTTTTTATCAAGCAATCCAACGAGTGAGAAAAACTCTTTTAAAGCGTTCATTCTTAAAACGAAGTTAATCCACATCGGAGTGATAAATAATATTAAAAGTGTTGGGGCGAATTTTAGCCTGCTTCGCGCTAAAATATAAGCTACAGGATAGCCGATTAGTAGGCATACAGCAGTTGTTAAAATAGCAACTGAAAGTGAAGTTAATATTGCCGCAAGCGCCGTTATATCCGAAAAGATATTTACAAAGTTTAAAATCGAAAAGTGCCCGTCAGAGTCGGTAAACGCATAGTACACGATAATTATTAAGGGCAAAAGAACGAATAAAATCAAAAACAGCGCGTAGGGGTAGCCCAAGTGTTTTCTTGAAATTTTAAGCGCTCTCATTTCTTTTCAACCACCTTTAACGAAAGTTTAATTTTTTCAGGTGGGATTTTAACGCTTACCTTGTCGTTTTCGTTCCACACGTATTCGGTATCAATAACAAAATCTTCCTCTTCTTCAAAGGTTCTTACTATAACTTGATAGTGGTCGCCCTTGTAAATAATTGAAACGATTTCACCGCAAGAGTCACCATCGTCTTCATTATCGATAATTTCAATATCCTTAAGACCAACTTCAACTCTAACGTCAACGTCGGTTAAGTCAATCTTTTCACCGTTTTTTAATACTAAATAGCCCTCTTCGTCAAGGGTGGATTCAGGATAGAGCTGTGTAACGTCGCATTCAAATTCGCCTTCGGCAAATCTAACCGTATTTTTCTTGGTAATATATCCGTCGTAAACGTTTGAAACGAATTCTTTGTGCATTATGTGAATGTCGAAATGCTTAATTATTATACTTGCTTTTTCGCCAACTTGACGTTGAATAGTATCTTGAATAATAATTTCGTTTTTACCAATTTGCATTGCCATTTCGTAGTGAACGCCCTTGAAAATACTTGAAGTAATCACGCCGTCAACAGCGCCCAGCCCTGCATCTACCAAAAATACGTCTTCTGGGCGAACTACAACGTCAACCTTTTCGTGAAGCTCAAAGTCGTCAACCATGTCGAATACTTTACCCAAAAATCTAACCTTTTTGTCGCCAACTATCGTGCCCGAGAAAATGTTACTTTCGCCAATAAAATCGGCAACGAATGCACTTTTTGGTTCGTTATAAATGTCAGTTGGTGTGCCTATTTGTTGAATAGCGCCATCTTTCATAACAACGATTGTGTCACTCATAGTTAAAGCTTCTTCTTGGTCGTGTGTTACGTATATAAAGGTTATGCCAAGTTTTTTGTGCATTTCTTTAAGTTCAAGTTGCATATCTTTACGCATCTTTAAGTCTAATGCGCCAAGTGGTTCGTCAAGAAGAAGAATTTCGGGTTCGTTAACGATAGCGCGCGCAATAGCAATACGTTGTTGTTGCCCACCCGAAAGTGTAGTAACGTCACGCTTTTCAAACCCTTCAAGGTCAACCATTTTAAGAGCCTTTTTAACTTTGGCAGAAATTTCGGCTTTTGAAAGTTTTTCTATTTTTTTCTTTACGTCGCCCTGTTCGTTTTGATAGGTAACTTCCATCTTTTTAAGCTTTAACCCATACGCAATATTGTCGTAAACGTTAAGGTGTGGAAAAAGCGCGTATCTTTGGAATACGGTGTTTATCGGGCGCATATATGGTGGAATAGTAGAAATATCTTTTCCGTTTAATAAAATTTGCCCACTATCGGGAAGTTCAAACCCTGCAATCATACGAAGAGTTGTAGTTTTACCGCAACCCGATGGTCCAAGTAGTGTTACAAATTCACCCTTTCTAACGTAAAGGTTTTCGTTATCAACAACAACCGTTCCGTCGTACGATTTACTAATTCCAATAAGTTCGATAATTTTTTCTGCCATGGCAATCTCCTTTGTTAAAAAAATAAAAAAGATAGTCTATAAGTCGGTTAACTAAACAATTTAGTTAATTAACCAATAATTTTAGAAGGTTGGTGGGGTAGAAACCCAAATAAAAATTGCTTCGCTTTTTTTAGTGTTTTCAATATAGTGCGGTTTATCCGCTTTGTAATAAAAGCTATTGCCCTTTTTACAAATATATTTGCGTTTTCCAAGGCATAAGCATACTTCGCCTGCCAAAACGTACCCAAACTCCTCGCCCTCGTGTGCAAAGTCAAGTTGAGTTTTTCCGCCAGGTGCAAGATTGATTCTAATAGGCTCCATCATATTCTTTTGAGAATTTGGAATTAGCCAGTTAGTTATAACATCACCATCGTTTTTTTCAATAAATTCTTCTTCTAAATAAACGATTTTTTCTTCTTCCTCGCTATTTGAGAAAAAATCCTTCAAGTTAGTGCCGAGTGCTGATAGAATATCAACTAAAGTGGCTATCGAAGGGCTTGTAAGGTCGTTTTCAATTTGAGAGATATAGCCTTTCGTGAGTTCGCATCTGTCGGCAAGCTCACCTTGCGTTAAATTGCAAGAGTGCCTTAATTGCCTAATTTTTTCCCCAAGTTGCATAATTTCTCCTAATTTGGCGGGTTTATTTTTGCCACGATTAAGTATAATAGTTTTGTTAAACTTTTTGTTTAATAAAAGTAAACTATGCCATAATTATATATTTATGAATATATAATGTCAAATATTTTTTAGCCCATATATAAAATTTATAAAAATGTTTTTTAAAACGCATATTTTTAATAAACGAATAAAATAAAAACCAAGCGATAAATTTTAATACTCGCTTGGTTTGTGTCTTTTGTTTTTAAATTTAAAATATTGCGTTAATGCGCTTATAACCTTACTTTTCGCCTTGATTTTCGGTATCAAGCGAGTAAAATATTTTAGGGTTTATATCGCGGAGTGCTTTAACGAAATCATCGTATTCGCTTTTGTCGATACAAACGTTTGAATAAGTATCGTCGTCGTAATAAATAACCAATTTTTCGGTTATTCTAAAAAAAGTTATTTGAGTAATATTTTTTACGTTCGTTTTGTTGGTTATAAGCCCCCATTTTGTTATTAGTTCGTGCTTTTTGATTTCGTATTTTGAGCTAATCATTGCGGGAATTATAAATACAAAACCAAGTATTCCTATAATAACGCTAAGAACTGAAGCAACGTAGTTTGTTGCAGAAGCGTCACTTGCTGATAAAAGTAAAATAAAACGCCTTATATTTGAGCCTATACATACCGTTGCAAGTAAAATACCAACTATAAATAAAGCGTAAAATGGTTTTGTGAATTTATATTTAAAAGTAGTTTTCATTTTTCACCTCTAAAATAATTGTAGCACAACATAAGTATTTTATCAACCAAAAATAGCGAAAAAAACGGCTTTTTATTATATTTAGTTAAAAGTTAGCTTATCCGCGTTGACTATTTTTTTAAAATAGGTTAAAATATTAAAAAAATAAAACTATATTTTAAATGCCTATAAAATGGTGAATTATGAGTGTACTTGAAATTAAAAATTTAACACATCGCTATGATGATAAATATATTTTTAACGACGCGTCGCTTACCGTAAACAACGGCGAGCATATAGGTGTGGTTGGATTAAATGGGGCTGGTAAATCAACTTTTATCAATATTATTGCCGATAGGCTCACCTATGACGAAGGTAGCGTTTATTGGCTTCCAAACGTTAGAAAGGGGTATCTTGATCAACACGCAACTTTAAACGGTGAACTTACTGTCATGGAGTATCTTACGGGAGCTTTTGATTATTTGTATGAGCTTAACGATAAACTTGAACAACTCTACGCGTCGATGGGTGAGCTTGAAGGTGACGCATTAGATAAAGCAATTTTAAAAAGTTCGCGTATGCAAGAAAGGCTTGAAAACGAAGGGTTTTACGATTTAGAAGCCAAAGTTAAAAAGGTTGCTAACGGTTTAGGGGTTAACTTTTTCGGTTACGATACTAAAATCGGCAGGCTTTCGGGTGGTGAAAGGGCAAAGCTTATGCTTTCAAAATTACTGCTTTCCGAACTTGATATTATGTTGCTCGACGAGCCCACTAACTTTTTAGATATCGAACATATCGACTGGCTTGTAAAATACTTAAATTCTTTTAAAAAGACCTTTATAGTTATCTCTCACGATATTAAGTTTTTAAACGCAGTTGCCAATTTTATAGTAAATATTGAAAATGGAAATATTAAAAAATATTCGGGCAATTACGATAAGTTCTTGGTGATGCACGAGATGAACGCGCGTCAGTATGAAGAAGATTATAATCGCCAACAAGAGCAAATTAAAAAACTTCAAACTTATATCGATAAAAACTCGGCTCGCGCTGCAACCGCGGGTATGGCAAACGCTCGTAAAAAACAACTTGCTAAAATTGAAGTTATGCAAAAACCCGTAGTTTTATACGATGCGGAATTTAATTTTCCTTCACTTGACTTAAATACTAAAGATTTGCTAATCGTTAAAGATTTGGTTATCGGTTACGATCATCCTATACTACCTGCGTTAAATCTTCACTTAAGGTCGGGTGTTAAACTTTGGGTTAGGGGAACGAACGGTATAGGTAAATCGACATTGATTAAAACCTTGCTTCATAAAATTCCACGAATAAGCGGATTTTTTACCTTTCATAACGGAGTTAAAATTGCTTATTTGGAGCAAGAATTAAACTTTGGCGATAGCAATGAAAGCGCATCACAATATTATTCAAATCATTTTCCAAGAGCAAATCCAAAAGAAATACGAAACGAACTTGCAAAGGTTGGTTTAAAGGGCGAACTTGCTGTAAAACCGCTTAAAAATATGAGCGGTGGCGAGCAAATTAGAGCAAAACTTGCGGTTTTGTGCAAAACGCCATCAAACCTATTGATACTTGACGAACCAACCAACCATTTAGACGTAAAAGCTAAAAAAGCCCTTAAAGATGCGCTTTTAAAATATGAAGGCACTCTTATTTTAGTAAGCCACGAAGAAGACTTTGTCGAAGGGCTTTGCAATGAAATAACCTTGCTTCGAGATTGATTATTAAGCCTTTGTTAAAGTAAATATATTTAAACGCCGATTGAAAGTTCTTTCGGCGTTTCGTTATTTTTTGTAAAATTTTAATAATAAAGCGTTAATCGGTTGCTAAATTTGTAAAAAATATGTATAATAAGGTTAATTGTGCAAGTTGCACAAATAAAGTATGAGGTTTTTATGGAAAGAGAGTTAATTCTTGCGTTAAAGGCGTTAAAACAAAAAACTGGTATAGCAGTTGACGCATATTCTTCAACCTTTAATTTTTTATATACTGCCGACGAAAAAATACCCTTTGAATATTCGGGCGGATATACCGACGGGCTTCAAGATAAAAAGCAAAACGTTACGCTTTTTAAATTTCGTTTTAAAAGAGATACCTATTACGGGGTAATTAGGGGCAGTGGTGACGTTGAGCGAAATTACGCAATGTTTATATGTTCTTATTTGGAAAATAGCATAACGCAAGAAGAATCTTTGCCCAAGGCGGATTTTTTAAGAAGTATTGTGTTTGGCGAATGTAGCGGTATGCAAGTAGTAAAATATATGCGTAAATATGCAGTTCCCCCAGTTCCTTGTTACGTGCTTTTGATAACTGCAAAATCAAATACAGCTTCGGATATTGCAGAGTTTTTAGAAAGCTATACTATGAATGGCGTTGATACAGCAACCCCCGTTAGTGACGACAGTTGCGTATTCGTTAAGTTTTTAACAAGCGAAAGCGATACTGAATTTCAATCACCCGTTGATTTTGCCGAAGTTTTTTGGCGTTCGTTGTATGAAGAAACGGGTATTAGGGCAAAAATAGGTGTAGGTTCAACCGTTAGAACACTTTCTGAAAGTATGCAGTCATACGCGCAAGCAGAAAGTGCGCTAAAAATCAGTCAATCTTTCAACTCAAAAAATAACGTACATTCTTACAAGGAATATATGCTTTACAAAATGGTTGAAGATATGCCACCACTTGCTTTAATGAACTATTATAATACTTTAGTTGATGGTGACGCTAAAAGCGTTTTTGCCGACCCCGATATGTTAGGAACTGCCGAAGAGTTTTTGGAAAACAATCTTAACGTAAGCGAAACGGCAAGAAAACTTTATATGCACCGTAACACTCTAACTTACCGTCTTGACAAAATCGAACGTGCAACTGGGCTTGATATACGAAATTTTTCGGATGCGGTAACCTTTAGACTTTGTGGATTGCTTTACAAAATTTTAAATAAATAAAGGAGAAAAGTGCCCGTATAAGCTTATTATTGGCACTTTTATAATATATGAATAAGTTTTTTAATAAAGATAATATAAAAGCAATATTAAAATTTACGCTTATGCTTTTTGGCGTTGTGGCAATATTTTTTACAGGGTATTTTACACATTATTTTAGTTTAGATAAAGATCTTCGCTCTTTACAGTTTTTTTTAACAACTTATAAAAAACATTATTATTACGCCGATGAAAGTAAAAACTCTTTAGATATTTTAAGCGAAGCTTTGCTTGATAATTATTCCGATTATTATACTAAAGAAGATTACGAGGCATATCGCACTTCATCAAACGGTTCGCATATAGGGTTTGGTTTTAGTTTATCAAGAGAAAACGATTTGTTTATAACAAGGGTTGTTGGAAATTCACCCGCTTATAATGCAGGTATTAAGGAAAATAGTAAAATAGTGGGTTATAAACTTGAAGGTGAAAACGAGTTCGTTACACCTACAACTACCGCTCAAATTACTGACTATTTAGATGTGATAACTGATCAAGCTGTTACATTTAAAATTGATTATAAGGGCACGATTAGTTTGTTTACGCTTTCAAAAGCAAGCTATAATGAATCTTTTGTATATTATACAGATAACACGGGCTCTTATCATTTTATTGGTGGAGATGAACTTGTTTTAACTAAAAAACAAACACCAGATTTTACCATCAATGAAAAATGGGCTTATATAAAATTAACTTCATTTAGCGGTGGGAAGGAAGGTACGCTTGGGGCAGTTGGTCAATTCGACAAAGTAATGCAACTATTTAATAACAACGATAACACCAAACTTATTATTGATTTGCGTTCTAACGGTGGCGGATATATGAGTGTAATGTGTTCATTATGCAGATATCTATGTAACACGGAAAATAACGGTGAGTTTTTATGTACTACAGCTATTTATAAAGACGGAAAAAAAGAAGAGTATAAGGCTAAAAATAACGTATATAACAACTATGGCTTTGAAAAAATTATATTTTTAGCAAATAGCGGTTCTGCATCGGCTTCAGAAGCATTGATGGGCGCAGTTTTAGATTATGATAAATCAAGCCAAAGCAATATTGTAAAGGTAGTTTTAGAGCCATCAATGATTGGTGAAGAAATAGTGTATAAAAGTTACGGAAAGGGAATAATGCAAACAACTTTTATAAATAATTTAACAGGTGAAGCGGTTAAACTTACTACGGCAGAAATACGTTGGCCACTATCGAATATTTGTATTCACGGCAAAGGGTTAACACCAATTTTAGATAATAGAATTGTTGAAAACTATACCGATAACGCAATAACTTTTGCTCAAACGTTATAACGACTAAAGTGTTGATAATCAACCTATATAAGCACTAATTAGAAAAAAACACGCCTTTAGCGGCGTGTTTTTAAATTATTCGCTTAAACTATTTTTGTTTGAGCCCTTTTTTGGTTCGACGGTAGTAGCAATAGTATTCATTACTTGCTCTTGACCTTCTCTTACCGCTTTTCTTATTTTAAGAGAATTAGCGGCAATAAGCGCACCGCCCAACATGCCGGCAATAACGCCAAAATAAAAATCTCTATCCATATTTTTACCCCCTAATTATAGTTTGCAACCCTTTTTGAAAAACTATTCATTAAAATTTTTAGCATAAAAATATAACTGTTTTTTATGAAATTTAATAATGTATTATTAAAATGACTAATTTTTTATCTAACTTAGTTGCTTTTTGATGGGCTACGTGTTATAATTAAAATGGATTAAAAGGAATATAATTTGAATATGACGAATCAAACACAAAAAAACATAGCTATATTAAGAAGTAAGCTTGTTGAACTTTTTCAAGGCGAAAAGACGGGGCATAGCATCGACCATTTAGAGCGTGTGCTTGCGTACGCTTTAAAAATTTGCGAACGCGAAGGTGGAAACGAAAAGGTTATTGCCGTTGCATCTTACGCTCATGACGTACATCGCATTATTGGTTCAAATCTTGGTAGATTTTGCACGCCTGTTGAAAGCTTACCTATGGTTAAAGAACTTATCGAGCCACTTAACTTAACAACGGAAGAAAAAGAGCACGTTCTTTACGCAATCGAACATCACGAAGAATACGCCTTTGGTAAAGAAAAAATCAGTATAACCGATATTGAAAGCAAAATCGTACAAGACGCTGATAATCTTGATGCAATAGGTGCTATTGCAATAGTTAGAGCCTTTAGGTATGGGAGTTCTAACAATATGCCCGATTACGACCCTGCAATTGAATTTTATCAAAATGAATACAGCGAGAGCGTAAATGATAAATCAACCTTGCACCATTTATATAACAAATCATTGAGGTTGGGCGAATATTTGCACACGCAAACTGCAAAGCAAATAGCAAAGCCAAAAACACAACTTATAAAGGATTTTATTGATGTATATTTAAAGGAATTCAATTGTGATTTTTAATTTTGGTGATAATAATGAAGAAAGAAAGATTAGACAACAAGTATTGTATTACTCTTATCATTATTAGCGTAATAGTTTATTACGTGGCTTATTTGGGAAGATATTCATATAGTTCTAACATAAACTTAATAATGGACTTTTATTCAGTTAATAAAAGTAGCGCGGGCGCGATTAGCTCATGCTTTTTTATCTCTTACGGCGTAGGGCAGGTAGTACACGGATTATTGTGTAAGAAATATAATCCACGCTATAGTATAGCGATAGCGTTGTTTGTATCGGCATTAATGAATCTATCGCTTGGATTTATCGGCGTTGAACATTTTAACTTGCTTAAATATTGTTGGCTATTAAACGGCTTTGTACAAGCGATATTATGGTCGTCGATTATAAGGCTATTGAATGAAAACTTACCAAAAAATTATCTTTCGATTGCTCTTTTAATGCTTTCGCTACCCGTATCGCTTGGAACTTTTTCAATTTACGGATTAAGCGCGTTAATATCGGCACTTTCAATAAGTTTTAAAACTGTATTTTTTATCTCTGGCGGATTATTATTAGTAATGTGCATTATTTGGTTTAGTTTAGTTGATTATTTAAAAAGCAAATCAAAAATAGAGCGTGACCTTGAACAAGATGAGCAAAATTTGACCGATTCTAAAACCGAAGAAGCAAAAAATAACGCGCCTAACAACTCTTTCATTTTAATATTTGCTATATTAGCACTTCTTGCAATAGCTAATAACTTTGTAAAAGACGGGTTAACCACTTGGATGCCAACAATATTAAAAGATATTTATTCGCTTGATAATTCGATATCTACTTTCTTAACCTTGTTTTTGCCATTCTTTGCAGTGTTTGGAAGCACGGTAGCTTTATTTATGAATAAAAAACTTAAAAACTACGTTTTAGTTTGCGGTGTTTTTTACATAATAGCCTTAATTTTATTCTTGCTTGTTTTAATATTTTTAAATTTACAAACGTGGATATTACCACTTATTTGCTTTATTTTAGTAGCAATGGCAATGTCGGGGGTAAACAATATAATCACAAGCATTTTTCCTATGCTTTACGCGAGCAAGGGAAGCGCAGGTACTTTAGCTGGGGTACTCGACGGATTTTGTTACGTAGGTAGTGCGATAACTGCTTATGGATTGGGCGCAATATCCGAAAAATTTGTAAACTGGAACACTGTTTTTTATTTATTTATCGCTGTGTGCGCGATAATGATGCTAATATGTTTAGTTTATTACTTATTAACTAAAAATTCTAAACAAAAAAATTAAACGAGTTTTACGTTTAAAAGTTAAAATTACCTTTTATAAAGGAGTGAATATGAAAAAAATAATTAAGTTTTTTTGCATTTCATCAATTATGATTATTCTTTTAACCTTTATGGGTTGTAATATCGGTGAGGGTGGAAATAATCAAGATAATAGTGGCCCTACTGGAACTTTTGTTCCTGAACAAAATATTAACATATCCGTTGAGTTTATGGTTACCGACCCACTTTTATATGAGCAATATCAAACTCAAGGTTTACCTGAGGTTATCGAAAGAATTGCTCCATCTGTTGTTGGTGTAAGCGTATCAACCGATAATTTAACAGCGTCGGGTACGGGGATTGTTGTGGCTAATAATGAAAGTGAAGAGTTAACTTTTATCGTTACTTCACACTCGTTAATAGCGGGCGCAAAAAACGTAACGGTTACTGATTTTGCAACGGGAAAGGAATATAGCGCAAGCCCTGTAGGAACAGACCCACAAACTGATATATGCGTAATCAAAATATCGGCGTTTTTGCAAAAGAGCATAATATATGCCCAAAGCTCAACGCTTAAAACGGGCACTGAAATTTTATCGTTATCAAATTTAATGGGTAGCCAAAAAATCTTCGCATCAACGGGCATAATCGGCGCAACCGATTTTATCATGAGTGCAGGTGAGGGCAAAACTAATTCTTTAACTTTAACAAACGTGCTTTGGACAAACAACTCTGTAGGTGGCGGTATATTTACACAAGACGGTGGATATTTAGTCGGTATGATTTGTACAGGCTCAACGCCTAATATGCCTGCTTACGTAATAAGTTCAGATACTTTACAAGAGGTTTGTACCGAAATTCTTGAAACGGGCGTAGTTGAAGGGAGATATAAACTTGGAATTAGTGTTGCCGACAACAAGAGTGGTTGGGGTATCACCGAAAGCGTTTCGATAATTCAATTAGCAAACGACGGTTGTATGTATGCCGACGGCGCGGGATTAAAGGAAGGCGATATAATAGAATCTTTTATTTACGACGGCACGACCTATCAAATCAATAAAACAGAAGACTTGTATGGGTATTTATATGGATTTGAGTTTTCTATCGGTGATAAAATTATCTTTAATATCGAACGTACGGGAACTAGAACTCAAATTGAAATAACCATTAAACAATACAACTACTTTGATTATCAATAAGAACTTTTATTACTTTACATCATAAAAATAAAAATCCTACTTAGGAGAAGATTATGCAAAAAAAGAACTGGTATCCGCTAGATAATGCAGCAAAAATATATCCACCGAATACTACTGAAGCTTCGCCATTCGTGTTTTCTTTCACTGCGCGCTTAGCAAGTGAAGTTGACCCTGAAGTTTTACAAAAGGCAGTAAATCTTTCGCTTGAAGTGATGCCTACCTTTAAAACGCGTTTAAAAAGGGGTATATTTTGGTACTACTTAGAAAGAAATAATAAGGTAGCAACGGTTAAACCACAACCTGCGCACTATTTAAAACAAATTACGCCTGAAAGTAACAATGGCTATATGTTTGAAGTTTTTTACCGTAAAAACACTGTTACTATAAACTTACATCATTCTTTAACCGATGGAACTGGTGGCACGAACTTCTTTTTAGAAATTCTTTTCGAATATTTTAAGCTTATGGGATACGACGTTGAAAGCGAAGGTGTAATACGTCCGTCTGCTGCTCCACACGCGTATGAAGAAAGCGAAGACACCTTTAGGGTGTTCGATAAGAAACTTAAAAATAATAGCGAGAAGGAATATAGTGCCTATAAATTTAAAGGAACACCTTTTTCTCACGATGGTTATGGTATTGTTTGCGGTGTTTGTAAAGTAGATCAACTTAAAGCACTTGCAAAGCAGTACGGCGCAACTGTAACCGAGTATTTAGCTGCCCTTTATATGTACGTTATATATGAAACGTGTTTGCAAGGCAAGCCAGAAAAAAATAAAAGGGTACAAATATTAGTTCCTATAAATTTACGCAAACGCTTTTCTTCAAATACTGTAAGAAATTTTAGTTTATTTGTTCGTTTAAAACACGATTTTCACAATGAAATATCATTTGAAGAATGTATTGAACTTTGTAAAAAGCAATTAGCTGAAGGTAGTACTACTGAAAAGATTGAACAATTAATTCACTCAAACGTAAAGCTTGAAAAAAATCCTTTTATGAAAATAATTCCTTTATTTTTAAAGGATATTGCAATGCGCCTTGTGTATAGGCGCGTAGGTGAAAATTTACAGTCGGGCGATTTAAGTAATATTGGTCTTATAAAAACTCCCGAAAGCTTTTCTAAATATTTAAAAGATATTGCTTTTGTAATAGGCCCAACTGCTTCTGCTCAGCAAAACATAACGGTAATAGGATATAACGGAAAAATATATATATCTTCGGCTCGCGGATACGTTGAAACCAGAATCGAGCGCGAACTATTTAAAAGACTTGCTAAAAATGGCGTAGAACTTACCATTTACAGTAATTATTGGGAGAGTGAGGTATGAAATACTGTTCTGATTGTAAAGTGAAAATTGACGGGGATAGAAATCACTGTCCGTTATGTTTTCGTGAAGTTAAGGAAATAGACAACGAAAAAACTTTTGATTATCCATTTGCTGAACGTAAAAAAGACGAAAAGTATCAAAAGAACAACACTTTCGTTTTTAAACTTTTCGTGTTTATGTCTATTTGTGTAGTTTCGATTTGTTTGTTTATTAATTACTACTTGATTAACGAACATCAAATTTTTACTAAATGGTGGTCGCTCGTTGTGTTAAGTAGTGTAATTTACGTTTGGGTATTAATCGGTCATACTATAATATCAAGAAGAAGTGTGTTTGAAAAGATTCTTGCCCAACTTCTTGCGATTATGTTTTTACTTTGGACGTGTGAATTTATAAGCCCCAACAAAACTTGGCTTATAAATTACGTTTTTCCATCTATTTCAATCTCTACCGTTTTATCACTACTTATGATTACTTTTATTAGAAAGGATAAATCCTGGCTTTTATCATTTGTGGTTATAACCATAATTTTAACTGTAGTTTCGATTTTATCTTTCATTTATCTTGAAGATAAACACGTTTTAAATATTATAAATCTTGCGATTAGCGGAATTACGCTACTTGGTTATTTTACATTTGGTTATCAAGCGATCAAACAAGAATTTGCAAGAAAATTCCATTTATAATATTATTAGGGGTTTTATACTGCTATGTATTTACTAACGCTTAAAAAGGGCGAAGAACGCCGAATTATGCAAGGCGAGCCCTGGATATATGCAAACGAAGTTGCTAAAATTACGGGCGAAGGTAAGCAAGGCGAAGTTTGTAAGGTGCTTTCGTTTGAAGGTAAATTCGTTTGTCTTGGATATATTAACCATCAATCAAAAATTATCGTTAGAGTTCTTTCGTATAAAGAAGAAGAAATTGACAGAAATTTCTTTTTCAACCGCATAAAAAGGGCAAACGATTATCGTTTAGCGCTTGGTTATAAAAATAACTATCGTGTAGTTTTCGGCGAATCCGATTTGCTTCCCGCTTTAATTGTTGATAAATACGGAGATTATCTATCTTGTCAGTTTTTATCGCTTGGTATGGATAAGCGCAAACAAATGATAGTTGATATTTTGGTTGAAATTTTTGCGCCAAAGGGTATTTACGAGCGTAGCGACGTTTCGGTGCGTAAAAAAGAAGGCTTGCAAGAAGTAAAGGGCGTTTTATACGGCGAAGTGCCCGATAAAGTGCTTATTCATGAAAACGGTCTTGATATTTATGTGGATATTAAAGAAGGGCAAAAAACGGGATATTTTCTCGATCAAAAAGAAAATCGCGATAACGTTAAGCATTACGTTAAAGATAGGCTTGTGCTTGACTGTTTTTGTAATTTAGGTGGTTTTTCGCTTTGTAGCGCAAAGCACGGAGCAAAAAAGGTTTATAGTGCCGACGTTAGCCAAAAGGCATTAGACTTTTTATCTTTAAGCGCAAAGGCGAATGGTTTAGAAAATATTATAAACCCAGTTTGTGCCGACGTTTTTGAGCTTTTACGCGATTATCGCAAAGAGAGAAAAGAATTTGACACCATTATTTTAGACCCACCTGCTTTTACTAAGAGTAAAGATACCGTAAACGATGGCTTACGCGGTTATAAAGATATAAACATTCAAGCGTTAAAGCTTTTAAAATCGGGCGGTTTTTTAATAACTTGCAGTTGTTCACAGCATATATCGGTTAAACAATTTACCGAAATGCTTGCAAAGGCAAGCAGTGAAAGTGGTAAAAGGGTAAAACTCGTTGAGCTTCGCACACAAGGAAAAGACCACGCTTCACTTATCGGTTTTGAAGAAAGTGTATATTTAAAGGTGGCGGTTTTATACGTTTTATAGTTTTTATTAAGTTACAATGATGGGTTAGCTACCAATTGTTGTGACATCGCCAGTTTTTAACAATTTATTTGGTGACTTATGAAAAAATCTAAAAAGAATATTAAAAAGATAAAGTTAAGCGTGAAAAACAGCTTTACCTTTATCATATCCTTAATAATTTTAATTGTGGCAGTTGTTTGGTATTTCGAGCAAAAGAAGAAGGTAGATGTTGTATATTCTGGGCTTAACGAAATATTTACGGGTGTTACCACTTCTAATAGCGGTGAACTTAACGTTCATTTTATCGACGTTGGGCAGGGTGACTGTATATTTGTTGAATTTCCGGACGGTAAAAATATGCTCGTTGATTGTGGCACAAAAAGTTATGATGATGAAGTTACGGCTTATCTTGATAAGTTAGGCGTAGAAGATATAACTTTGGTTATTGCCACGCATACCCATGATGACCATATAGGCAGTATGCAAGCGGTGTTTGATAACTATAACGTTGGCTACTGTTTACGCCCATTCGTCGTGTATTATAATGACGATAATGCAAACGAGTTTGAGCAGTCGTTTAACCTTGCAAGCTCTATGCCTAACGCTTACAAGTGCAACACTGATACTTATTATAACTTTTTAAACTGCATATTAAACGAAGGTTGCGGTTATTCATATTTTAATAAAGATAGCGATTTTAGCCAAGAATTTAAGGTTGGTGAAAATACATATAAATACGAAATCGACTTTTTAACGCCTATTGCAAGCGTAGGCGATATTTCTTATCGCGATAGCAACGATTATTCGCCTATTTTTATTCTTACTTACGGCGAGTTTTCAATGATGTTTACGGGTGACGCAGGCGAAGTTGTTGAAGAAGAATTTTTATTTGGTTATACCCAAATTCCACAAATAGACGTACTAAAAGTAGGTCACCACGGTAGCGCAACATCAAGCACTCAAGCTTTTGTTGAGAAAGTTTCGCCCGAACACGCAGTAATTATGTGTGGTGAAGGCAATAGTTATGGTCACCCAACACAAGAAGCAATAACAAGGTTATCTGGCGAAGGCGCTAATATATGGCGTACCGATTTGCAAGGCAATATTTCTTTTACTATTGAAGTTGACGGCTTAATTGAATATGGTGATTTTATTACAGACCGCTTTGCAAATGCAACCGATTTAATAACGGGCGCTCCGCCAAAAAACGATTGATAAAAATAAAAAAACTAAAGAGCAACTGAAAAGATTGCTCTTTTTTAATGCAAATTACTATGAGTAATTTATACAAAATAGTTTTTTAAGCACTCTTTTATTTGGTCGTTGGCAAGTCCGTCGATTTCGCTAAAATCACTTGGTTGCGGGCAGTTAGTTTGGTTTTTAGTTGAGTTTAAACTTGAAAAAATTAGTGGTAGTAAACTTGGAATAATGCTTTTAAAATCAAAGCTTCCATCTAAAATAGTGGGCAATAGGTTGATTATCGTATCTTTTAAGTTTTCGTTTACACCAAAAAATTCTAATATCATTTGAATATCGCTTGGCGAAAGAGATGATAAAATTTGGTTATAACTATTATCTTTTTTAGATAAAAGCATAAATATTATTAGTGCGATTGCTATGTTATTCATAAAAACTTCCTTGTAACATAATGATTTAGGTTAGCATAAAATATTAATAATGGGGAATTTATATGCAAAAATTCAGCGAATACGTTAATGATAGTAAACAAGAGAACACTCAAACTACTAAAAATAATAAATCAAATAATGCGAATATGAACGAAAGCGCATTTGAACTATTAAAGCGTGTTGCAGCGCAGTACGAAGGTGCAAGTCAAGAAGATTTGATTGTTGCTATATTAAAAGAGGCTAAGCTTGCCAAAGAAAGAGGCACTCTTTCAGCTAATGAAATACAAAATTTTGTTTCAACCGTTTCGCCTATGCTTTCAAGCTCACAACGAAAACAACTCGACGGCATAATTGAAAAAATATTAAACGATTAACATAAATATTCTTTTATATTTGAAAGTGCGTAAATAAACTGGTCTATTTCAAAAAGTGTGTTAAACTGCGAAAATGAAAGGCGAACGAGTCCGCGCTCTTTGGTGTTTAAAAACTCGTGAGTTAGGGGCGCGCAATGAAACCCACCTCGAACGGCTATATCGTATTTGTCGGATAAAACTCCGGCTATTTCTTGCGAAAAATAATCGTAGTATGAAAAGCTTACTATACCTATAGGGTTTTGGTGTGAATAGATTTTCACGCCAGGTATTTTACTTAGTTTATCAATGGTGTAGCCAGTTAATTTTATAAGATGTTTTTGTTTTTTACTAAGTATTTCTTTTGTGTATAAAACACCTTCGTAAAGTGAAATTATGCTTGGTAAATTGAGCGTTCCACACTCTAATAGCTCGGGGTAACCAGAAGGAATTTTGGCAAAGGTTTCGCTTCCGCTTCCGCCAAAAGTTAGTGGTTTTATATCAACTTTTTTATTAAAAATTAAACAGCCAACCCCTTGAGTTGCATCTAAACCTTTATGGCCGGCAACGCATAAAAGGTCGATGTTGTGTTTAGTAACGTCAATATGAATATGACCAGCGCCTTGAGCTCCGTCAACCAAAAATAAGATATTCTTTTTGCTTAAAAGTGCGCCAATAGCTTCGTAATCGCTAATTTCTCCCGTTACGTTTGAAGCACTTGTTAAACAAACCATTTTGGTCTTTGGATTTATTGCTTTTGAAATATCACTTTCTAAAATCATATTGCCACGCTCGGGTTTAACTATGCTTAGGGTGATAATCCCTTTTTCTTGCAAATGGTAAAGTGGGCGCAAAACGCTATTGTGCTCGTAAACGGAAGTTATAACGTGATCGCCATGCGTTAAACTTCCCAAAATTGCTATATTTAAAGCTTCGGTACAATTTTTAGTAAATATTACGCGCTGTATAAATTTACTACCAAAAAAGTTAGCAATCTCTTTGCGCGTTTTATAAATAAACTCTTCGCCTTTTAGCGAAAGTTTATGTGAACTTCTGCCTGCGTTTACGCTAAGATATTTAAGAGCGTTCACCGTGCTTTCTATAACTTGATCGGGTTTTTTATAGCCGGTTGCAGAGTTGTCGAAATATATCATATTATCACATAATAACCTATAATTTAATATATTATAATACAAGACGAAATATGTTATTTGCAAAGGAGAAAGAATGACGGTAGTTACTTTTAGAACCAAAACCGAAGTTTTTGAATTTTTGCAGGAAAGTAGATTTTACAATATGCAATCCAAAATAGTATCGATGCCGGCAGAAATTAAAATCGGTTGCGGATACGCAGTTGAAATTTCACAAATTGCCTATGCTACGGCTTATTCCGTAGTAAAAAGAGGGGATTATCCCACCTTTAACGGCATTTTTAATTTAAAAAAACAAGCCGGTAGAACAAAAATCGAACGGCTTGTATAAGAAATGGGTGCTACCTTAGTCGCTTGAAATTAAGCAGTATCTGCGTAGTATCCTTAAAAATTCTATGCATTACCTACTATTTAGTTAAAAAAAGTGGGTAATGCTTTTTTTTTACGTTAAAACGATTGAAAAAAAATATAATTTGTGTTAAAATAAATGCTCAGTATGAATAATAACAATCGCGATAAAATAATAAAGTATTTTGAAAAAAGATATCCAAATCCGCGCCCTGCGCTCAACTACGGTAGTAATTATCAATTGCTCATTGCCGTAATTCTTTCCGCGCAATGCACAGATGAACGGGTTAATAAAGTAACTAACGTTCTTTTTGAAAAATATCCAACCCCATACGATATAATTAAACTTAGCCAAGCCGAGCTTGAAAAATATATTTTTTCTTGTGGATTATATCATTCTAAAGCCGAACATATTTTACAAGCTACCGCCGATATAATAAATCTTCACGGTGGCGAAATTCCAAACGACTATGAAAAGCTGTTAAAACTTTCGGGCGTTGGTAGAAAAACGGCTAACGTAGTTTGGGCTGTTGCCTTTAATCAACCTGCCATTGCAGTTGATACTCACGTTTTTAGGGTGGCTAACCGAATAGGCTTTGCAAAGGCTAATAATCCACTTCAAACCGAAAAACAGCTTATGCAAATTTTGCCAAAAGATAAATGGCGCGATTGCCACCATTATATTATTTTTTACGGTAGGCAGGTTTGCACGGCAAAAAATCCAAAATGTGAAGTTTGCGAAATAAGCGAGTATTGCGATTATTTTAATTCAAGTATAAAAAAGTAAAAACTATCCTATAAGCTAATAAACGGCTATTTAAAGGTGAATTATGTTTGTAGATAAAGAGAGTATTTTAATAAAAAGTGGCGACGGTGGCGATGGTTGCACGTCTTTTATTAGATATAAAGGCGTTGCTAACGGCGGACCGGACGGTGGCGACGGCGGTAAAGGCGGTAACGTTATTTTCGTTGGCGACCGTCATAAAACAAGTCTTCTTGATTTTCAGTTTAAGCATAAATTTTTTGCTGAAAACGGCGTAAAGGGCGATACTAAAAACTGTACGGGTAGATGCGGTGAAGATATGATTATCCATCTTCCACTCGGCACGGTTGTTCGCGATAAAGAAACCGATAGGGTTATTTGCGATATATTTTACGATGGGCAACGCGAATTAGTTTTAGAAGGTGGCGCAGGCGGTAAAGGTAATAAAAAGTTTTGCACAAGCCGTAGGCATACTCCACACTTTTCTCAAAAGGGTGAGCGTACTGAAATTAAGCGCGTAGTTTTAGAACTTAAAATTATTGCGGACGTTGGTTTGGTTGGATTTCCTAACGTAGGAAAATCAACCTTGCTTTCAAAAATTTCGGGTGCAAAACCAAAAATTGCGAACTATCATTTTACAACTTTATCTCCAAACTTAGGTGTTGTTCGCCACAACGAAGAAGATTTTATCGTTGCCGATATACCAGGTCTTATCGAAGGTGCTTCGCAAGGTGCAGGGCTTGGGCACGAATTTTTACGCCATATTGAAAGAACGAGAATGCTCGTTCATATAATCGACGCATCGGGTGTTGAAGGTAGAAATCCTATTGAAGATTTTAAAAAGATAAACGACGAGCTTGCAACCTATAGTGAAAAGCTTGCCGAACTTAAACAAGTAGTAGTTCTTAACAAAACCGATATTTTTGGTGCAGAAGAAAACGTTAAGGCGTTTAAGAAAAAATACGCAAAAAAATACCCTATATTTACCATTTCGGCAATTAAGGGCGAGGGCGTTTTAGAAGTTTTAGATAAGGTAAGTGAAGAATTAAAACAATTACCACCTGTACAGCCAATGCAATTTGAAGCGTTCTCATACGAAAAGAAAGATTCAAATGCCTTTGAAATCTTGCGTGACGACGATGGGGCTTTCGTAGTGGTAGGTCCACTCGTTGAACTGCTTGAAAGAAACGTTGTTTTAAACGATGCCGATTCACTTGCATATTTTCAAAAAACTTTGCGCGATAAGGGCGTTATTAAGGCTCTTCGTCATCAAGGGGCTAAAGAGGGTAGCATTGTTGTAATAGGCGAAATTGAATTTGATTTTATTGACTAAATAAAGGAAGTATATATAATGTTAACATCGAAAGAAAGAAGTAATCTTCGCGCGTTAGCGCAAACTATTTCACCTGTAACCCAAATTGGTAAGTGCGGAATTAGTGAAAATTTAATCAAAAGTTTATCCGAAGCGTTAGAAGCACGCGAACTTATCAAAGTAAGCGTTTTAAACAATAACGACGATGATCCAAAGCAAATCGCATTAGAACTCGAACCACTTTTAAATGCTGAAGTAGTTGCAGTAACGGGCAAGAAAATAGTTCTTTACAGAAGAAGCAATAAAAAGGGCATTGAACATATTAAGTTTTAATCGTCAAAACTTAATGAATTTGTTTCCAAACGCTCCTCTTTAGTGCCAAAAATTAGGCAAATAACTGCTAAAAAAGCACTAATTAGCGCGCAAATTCTATAATATAATGGAAAAAATGTAAAAGTAGAAAAGAGTAGTAAGCATCCTGCGATTAAGGTGAAGTTTATTGCTCTTTTTTTAGTAAAAACTTTATTTAGCCATATTTTAAATTTATCGCTTTTGGTTTTACTTTCTTCTTCTTTGGTTATCATCTCGATATTTGCTTCTTTGAAAAGTTTGTAAACTTTTTTAGAGTCAAACACTGTAATTTTGTGCTTAAAATTTTTTAAAAGAGTTATACTATCATCACTTGTTTTATTGCAAAACAAATAAATTTTTTTATTGCAAAAACCACGCAAAAAATAACAAATTTTAGTTCTTGAAGTTTGCTTATCAAAGTTAAAAATATAAACCGAAGTTTTGCTTTCTAAATGATTTTTTACTTTTTGTGCAGTAACGTTTTTATGGGCTAAAATTTTATTAAGTGCCTCTATAACTTCATTATCGGGGGTTGTTTCAAGTTTAAGCATAAGTGAATCAACCGCTTTTTTCTCAAAAACGTCAAGTTCCCCTAAATTATATTTGTCGCTTTTAAATTTAATTACTATTAAAAATAAACATAGCGCAAGAACTAAGCCGAAAGCGATTTTTACCTCTTTTGAAAAGCTCATTAAAGATAAAAAAACGTATGAAATTATAAAGGTAATACAAAAAGACAAAATACTATCAGAAATAATTGAAAATTTAGTGTGTTTCATAGTATAAAAATTATTGCCAAAAAAGATGTTAATTAAACTTGTAAAAAATAAAAAAATGTGATAAAATATAATTATGAGAATAGGTGTTTTTGGTGGCTCGTTCGACCCTGTTCATAACGACCACTATGAAATTTGCAAAAAATTTAAGGAAAAATTAAATCTTGATAAGGTTATAGTTGTTCCAACACATCTTTCACCTTTTAAAAGTGAGTTTTTAAGCTTGCCAAGAATGCGTAAAGAAATGGTTGAAATTGCCTTTAAAAATCTTGACTTTGTAACCGTTAGTGATTACGAAATTTCTTCTACCCGTCCAAGCTATACTTATAAAACGCTTGAATGGATAAAAGAGCAAAATCCTAATGCCGAATTATTTTTGCTTATAGGCGCTGACTCTTTGGTTAACTTTTTGAAGTGGAAAAACGTTGAGTATATTTTAAACAACGCTACTTTAACAGTTATGGGAAGAAAGGGCTACGATTTAAAGGCAGAAGTTGAAAAGTTTAAAGAAACAACTAATAAACCTATTTTCTTTTTTGAATTTGACGGAAAAATATCAAGCACCTTCGTGCGTGAGTTATTAAAACTTGGCGTGATGCCGCGCGAATACTTGAATAATAAAGTTATCGATTATATAAAGCGTAATAATCTTTATAGTGGTGATAAATATTACGAATTTGTTTCAAAACAACTAAAAGAAAGTAGGCTAATTCATACGGCAGGCGTAATAGTTTTAGCCCAAAAATATGCTAAAAAACTTGGTGAAAACGTGGAAAAGGCAAAGCTTTCGGCTTTACTTCACGACGTAGCGAAGTATGAAAAGCGCGAAGATTATATAGATGTGGATATTCCAAAAAATGCTCCCGAAAGTATCGTTCATCAATATATAGGCGCACATATTGCAAAAAATACTTTAAATATAGAAGATGAAAACGTTATAAACGCAATAGCATACCATTCAACTGGCAGACCTAATATGTCAACTTTAGAAAAAATTATTTTTTTAGCTGATTTGTTAGAAGATGGCAGAACTTATGATGAAGTTGACGAGCTACGCTTAGCCGTTGATAACGATTTTGAAAAAGGCTTTTGCCTTTGCATTGAAAGACTAATTAAACACGTACAAAAAAGCGGTGACAATCTTTTTGAACTTACTGCTTTAGCAAATGAATATTATAATAAACGTTAAGGAAAAAATTATGGACGCAAAACAATTAAGTAATGAAATTTGTAACATTTTAGTAAACAAAAAAGCACGCGATATCGTTAAAATTAACGTAAGCGAAAAAACAGTACTTGCCGATTATTTTATTATTGCAGGGGGTACTTCAACTTCTCAAGTAAAATCGCTATGTGAATACGTTGACGAAGGTATGTCGAAACTTGGCGTTGAAGTTAAACGTCGTGACGGTGAAAGTGAAGGTAGATGGGCGGTTCTTGATTTTGGTGATTGTATCGTTCACATTTTTAACGACGAAACAAGATTGTTTTATCATCTTGAACGTCTTTGGGGTGATGAAAGCACTATTGAAAGAATTGAAGCCTAATAATTCTAATCTTCATTGATATTGTTTTTTGAACAAAATTGTGTGTTGTTAGATATTAAAATTTTATTTTTTAGGGCTATATCGGGCTTTTTACCCTGTGAATTGTAATATTTATTTACACGCTTAGGATGGTAGATTTTGCTTTTATTTTGATTTTTTTGTTGATTTACAGTATTGAATTGATTATTATTCGCTTTATAGTGGTATAATATATTAAGCAAAAAGGAAACGCATAGAAAAAAACAAAAAATACCTATAAGTAGTAAAATGGCAAAAAATGGGTTTGGCATAATGATCTCCTAACGGCTTTAATTATAGCTGATTTTGTTTAAAGAATAAATAATATATTTGTGATAAATAAACCTTTTTTGTCGATTATAAGGAGTATTATATGGAAGAATTAAAAAATAACGACAATTTAGTTATAGATGAAAAATCATCTGTTCAATCGGAAAATAAAGAGAGTGAAATTCAAGAATTTACTCAAGTTCTTATGCATTTAAATGAAGAGTATACCAAAGAAAACGCCGAAAGTGAACAAAAAAACGACTCAGAAAAGGAATGCAACGGCGATGATGAAAATTTGCTTTTAGAAAGTAAAGATAATCCACAAGCCGAAGATGAACAAAATGAAATTCTTGAAGAAAAGCAGGAAGAAATTCAAGGTGAGCAACAATCATTCTTGATAAGTTCTAACAATGCTCAAGATGATAATTTCTTTGAAAGTTCGAGCGAAAGCGAAGAACAAAAACAAATTCAAGAGCAGTTGTCGTTTGATGAAACTAACCCTTTTAAAGATGAAACGGCTGAAAACACTTTGCCTGAAAAAGTAGAAAATCAAGATTCACCCCTACCTATTTTGCCTGCTGAAACTGAAGAAGAAAAACAAATAAGAGAGGCCTTTGAAAAACAGGCTGAAAGCAATGAAGAAAACTTGGTGGCTAAGCCCGAAGACCCAGATGCTTATTGCGAAGTTGAATATAAGCAAATTAAACTTCAAAAGTTGTATAATAAAATTGCATACGATTTAACCGACCCAACTCTTACAACAGAAATCTTAAAAGAACGTATTTTAGATGCTTCTAACTATACTTTTGAATCTTATATGCTTTTAACTAGCAAAATTAAGGGCTTAAAAAAGAGTGTTAAGGATTTAAGAAAGGTTTGTGCCGTTATAGGCTTGGGAGAAAGCACTGCGCTTGCTAAAAAGTGGGAAATTAGACAGGCAAAAGCTTTAAAAGTTAGTGAAATTCAAGTTATAATGCCACTTTCAATTATTAAAGAAGGCAAAAAACGCTTAATTGAAAAGGAATTTCTTGAATATAGAAAAATGATTGGTGAAAAAATTGCATTTACCGTTGCTATTGACGCAAATCATTTAACAAACGAAGAATTTAGTATGGCGCTTGCTTGTGCATTGCAGGCAAAGCCCAAAAAGATTTTTATTAAAAACGCAATAAAGCTTAGTAAGTCAAAACTTTTGTTTACAGTTAAATCTTGTGCAGAAAAATGCAAAGTACAAGTTGACTTTATTATTTCAAAAAGTGAAGAAATTAAGCGCCATGCAGAACGTGGTATTGACGTTTTTGTGGTTGAAAAGGCAATCGCTTTGGCTGAAAGTATAAAGCACGAAGAAGAATAATTTAGCCGTTATCATTTATAAACAAAGGTATAAAAAGTGGTGCTATAGGTTGATTATAGCACCTTTTTTTGTTTTTTAACAGTATATAAGCAATACCTAAAACGGTAATAAAATTTTAATAAACAGTCATAATACTATTATGAAAAATAAAAGTTTATTAAAAGGGATTGAAAGTAAAATAGGTGTGGCAGAGGGGACTGCTATATTTATGCTTTCAACCTTGCTTATCAAATTGTTGGGCGGAATATATAAAATACCTTTATGCAACTTATTGGGGAGTAAAGGAATGGGACTTTATCAAATGGTATTTCCTGTTTATTCGCTTGCAATTACTTTGGCTTGTGGCGGACTTCCAACCGCTATGACGCAAATAATAGCAAAAGGTTATAATGCTAAAAGTCTTTTAAAAAAATGCATTAAAATTTTTGTACTTATTGCATTAGTTTTGTGCTTTGTATTGCTCATTTTTAGTAAAAAAATTGCAACTATGCAAGGCGATTCTACGGCAAGTTCTCTTTACTATGCAATTGCCCCTGCAATAGTAGCGGTTGCTTTAATTTCTTGTTTTCGTGGGTATTTTCAGGGTAAAAGCAATTTTAAACCAACTGCATTTTCCCAAACGGTTGAACAGCTTGTAAAGTGCGTTAGTGGTGTTATAGCCCTACTTTTAATATCTGGCTCAGTGCAAAAAAGAGCTTTTTTCGCTTGTTTAGCGGTTACCTTTTCGGAAATAATAGCCTTTAGTTATATGCTAATAAAATATCGAAAAACTCGCTGTGAAGATATAAACGAAGATAATAAAAAAGAAATTACGTTAAAAGAATTATTCCTTATTATTGCGCCTATTGCTTGCTCTGTGCTTTTCTTTCCGCTTGCAACCTTTGCCGATAGTTTTATTGTTATAAACTCGCTTAAAAATACTTATTTTGAAAAGGCAACCGAAGTTTACGGGGTTTATTCTGGTGGTGTAGATACTGTGATTTCTTTGCCGGTATCACTACTTCATAATTTAAGTTTAGGCTTTTTACCTTTGATTGTAAAAGATAATAAGAACGATAAAGGCATAGTAACGGTTTTTATTTTATCAATCGTGTGGGCAATTTGTACGGTGTTATTTGCTCCACTTATAGTTAGAATATTGTTTGGTGGAATTAAGGAATATTCTAACCTATTAATCTTATTGATAAGATACGCGAGCATAAACATAGTAGCGCTATCAACTTTGCAAGCCACAAACTGTTATTTGGTTGGTATATCAAAACAAAGAGTTATGCTTATAAGTATGCCGATTGGAGTAGTAATAAAAATAATTGCCAACCTAACTTTGGTAAAAATGCCCCAAATAAACGTTTTTGGAATGATTATTTCCGACTTTGGCTGTTATTTTGTTGCACTATTGATAAATTTATTATATATTATATATATAAATAAAAAAGAGAGTAGAAGTAATGAAAATTACCCTAATAGGTCTTGGCACGAACAAAAGCGCGCTAAGTCAAAATGCAATTAACGAAATTAAAAGCGCAAGCAAAGTACTTTGTAAAACAAAACTTGCACAAAGCTCAAAAGTATTTGAAGAACTTGGCGTAAACGTATTTTATTTAGACGAGTATTTTACTAAATCACGCAATTTTGATACTCTTTCTAAAAAGATAGCAAAGCGTGTTTTAACAGAGAGTAAGGATGCTGACGTTGTTTACTGTGTTGACGGTGCGGTTGCCGATGACGTGGCTTGCTCGATAATAATAAAGCGCAATAAAAACACAAAGATAATTGAAGGTGTTTCGCATACATTAAACGCACTATCTTCGCTTGATACTCGTGGTGGATATACTGCAATTTCGGCGTATGCGCCTGAAAAGTTTAATTCTTCGGTGCTTCGTCCATTCGTTTTATACGATATTGATAGCCCGTTTATTTGTTCTGAATGGAAAATTCGTTTAACCGATGCTTTTGGTGACGACGCGCCTGCCGTGCTCTATTTAGGCGGAAAGGCAAAGAAAATAAAACTTTATGAAATGGATAGGTTTAGCGGTTACGATTATCGTACGGTGTTAGTAGTTAAAGACCAACCTTTTACTGCAAAAAAACGTTTTTGCATTGAAGATTTGCATAAAATCGTTCGAGCATTAAGAGCTGAAGACGGTTGCCCTTGGGATAAGGCACAAACAAGGTATAGCATAAGAAAGGATTTGTTAGAAGAATGCTATGAGCTTTACGATGCAATCGAGCGCGATGACACTGCTTGCATTTGTGAAGAAACGGGCGACGTTTTATTACAAGTTATATTCCATTCAATATTTGGCGAAGAAAATCACGAGTTTACGCTCGATGACGTTGTTAGCGATATTTCAAACAAACTAATTTATCGCCATACGCACGTTTTTGGTGCTGATAAGGCAAACAGTGGTGAAGAGGCGCTATCCGTTTGGGAAAAGAACAAAGCAAAAGAAAAGGGCTTTGAAAGCGGAAGTGAATATATAAACAGCGTGCCAAAAGCATTTCCAGCGTTAATGCGTGCTGAAAAGGTGCAAAAGCGTGCTTCAAAATACAATTTTGATTTTTCTTCAATAGGTCAAATTTATTCTAAACTTGGCGAAGAACTTGCCGAGCTTCATAGCGCTGAAAAAGGGGAAGGTAGTACTTTTGAAGAAGTGGGCGACTTACTATTTACCGTGGTTAATAT
>JAFWXT010000054.1 GCA_017522945.1 Clostridia bacterium | reverse complement strand
CCTTTAGCTCAGATGGATAGAGCAACGGCCTTCTAAGCCGTGTGTGGGGGGTTCGAGTCCCTCAAGGCGCGCCAAAAAAACAAAAAAATGGCGGTAGTAGCTCAATTGGTGGAGCGCCAGATTGTGGTCCTGGAGGTCGAGGGTTCAAAACCCTTCTATCGCCCCAGTAATTTTTATGCGTTGGGGTGTCGCCAAGCGGTAAGGCACCGGATTTTGATTCCGGCATTCGTAGGTTCAAATCCTGCCACCCCAGCCAAATTTAATATCGGTCCATTAGCTCAGGTGGTAGAGCACGTGACTTTTAATCACGGTGTCCGGAGTTCGAGTCTCCGATGGATCACCAATAAGCGCCTTTAGCTCAGTTGGTAGAGCAACTGACTCTTAATCAGTGGGTCCGGGGTTCGAGTCCCCGAAGGCGCACCAAAGACTTTGCTCTTACCGACAAGAGTGTGGGGGTAAAGTTAAATAAAAGCGGATGTGGCGGAACTGGCAGACGCGCTAGCCTTAGGAGCTAGTGTCCACGACGTGGGGGTTCGACTCCCTTCATCCGCACCACAAAAAAGGAAATCTCATTTGAGGTTTCCTTTTTTGCTGTTACGATAAAGTTAATTGAAGGGAGTTGAACTAAAGCGTTAAAAAAACAGTAGACACCTACTGTTTTTAGCGGCTGACCGAAGTATTTTGCAAAGCACTCAGTTTTTGTTTTAATCTCCTGCTTTGCAAAATACAAGAGCGACTCCCTTCATCCGCACCAGAAAAAGACTCAGGATTGGATACAATCCTGAGTCTTTTTCAGCTAAATCCGACTACATCGGAATAAATCCACTAACGTGGATGAAATCACTTTGTGATGAAATCTTGCTACGCAAGGTTATATTAGGCGGATTTAATTTCATCTGAAGCCATCGGCTGAAGATTTCATCCAAACTCGTTTGGATTTCATCCTGCAACGCAGGATTTCATTAAATATACAAAGCATTCGCCTTGATTTTTAGCCCTTTTATAAGGGCTTTTTATTTTTTAAAGTATTCTTCAAACAGGTCGTTTGGTGTGCATTGTAATATGTCGCATAATGTTTGAAGGTTTTCAAATTTAATACCGCTTGTTTGATTGTTTACAATTTTATTAAAATTTTGGTAACTTAAGCCCATTTGCATATATAACCAATATTTTGTTTTGCCCTTTTCTTTTAAAATTTCAAGCACTCTTAATTTCATAATAAACCTCCACATTATATAATGTTTAAATTATATACCTAAAATCCACTTGGCAAATAGACTTTTACATTATATAATGTATACATTAGATGGCGATATCTAATTGTAAAGGAGGAAAGTATTATATGAATTCAAACATTAGGCTTTTAATTTATGATGTCCTTAAATTAATTGACGCAGGCAAAACAATAAGCTGTACTGAAATTGACACGCTTATTAAAAAGGGAGAGCTTGTAAATTATCTTTTAGAAAAATACAAAGTAGATTATATTAAAAAAGGTAATCCAAATGAAGCAAACTTGTTAATTGCAAAAAAGTCTGGTGTTTTTAGTAATGAAAACTTTAAAGAAATAAATGGCCTTTTGTATTTAATAGAAGTGCTTTTAGATTGTTAATTTGAAAGGAGGTTTTAATAATAATGGGTGTTATTAGATGTGAAAAATGTGGTAGTTTACAAGTAAGTGTTAATAAAAACATTGACAGTAATTATAGTGTTAAAAAAGGCATATTAGGAACTTTCTTATTTGGTGCGTTCGGCTCAGTAATGGGAGTTGGTGGAAAAAAGAAAGAGGTTACGCATTATCATTGTCAAGCGTGCGGTTGGCAATCTACAACTTCATTATCCGAAAGCGAATGTTTTGCTATAAAAACTGCACTAGAGTTAAAAAATCAACAAAGGTTACAACAATTAAAAGCCAAATATAAAAATATAGAATGGTCAAACGCACAAAAAATAGGTGGTTCATTATATGGTTCAAGTAATTCCACGTCAAGTTCAATTAGGAAATTTGACAAATACAGTTTTAATGAGTTAGATTGGAATAATATAGTAGATCTTGTTGTTCCTAATGGGGTGACGGAAATTTCCAATATGGCTTTTTATTGTCACAAAAAAATAGAAACAGTCATTATTCCTGATTCAGTAGTAAAAATAGGAAAAAGTGCTTTTGCCCATTGTGAAAAGTTAAAAAGCGTAGTGCTTCCTAAAGGTTTATTAGAGATTGGTAGTAGTGCTTTTTGTGGTTGTACCAATCTTGAATCTATTGTTATTCCTGATTCAGTAGTAAAAATAGGAGAAAGTGCTTTTGACGATTGTGAAAAGTTAAAAAGCGTAGTGCTTCCTAAAGGTTTATTAGAGATTGGTAGTAGTGCTTTTTGTGGTTGTACCAATCTTGAATCTATTGTTATTCCTGATTCAGTAGTAAAAATAGGAGAAAGTACTTTTGACGATTGCGAAAAGTTAAAAAGCGTAGTGCTTCCTAAAGGTTTGTCTGAGATTGGCAGTGGTTCGTTTAGGCGTACAAATATTGAATCAATTATTATTCCTAACACTGTTGTTAAATTAGGTAGTGATGTTTTTTCTGGTACAAATATCAAAGAATTAGAAATTCCAAATTCTGTTGTCGAAATGGAAGACACTTGTGTTGCTGGGTGTTGTTTACTCGAAAAGTATAATTGCCCATCATTTGTAAAGTCAATAAATTATAAAGGGTGTGAAAATTTACCAATGATGGATGTTTGTGAAGGTGTTGAAATATTAAATGGATTAGAAAAAACTCCAGAAGAATTAACGTTGCCCAGCACTTTAAAACGAATAGGGCCTGTAGCTTTTTCATCATCGTGTACAAATTTGAAAAAAATTATAATAACTAGTGAATTAGAATTCATTGGGCTTGGCTCACTTTCAAGTTTAAAAGAAAAACCAGTAATCATATTTACAAAACTTACAAGATGGGAAGACGAAGATGGAACGGTTTATGATTTAACAAATAATAAGGAAACAGCAGCACTATTTAGCGGTTTCCGGAGAACAAGAAAAAAATAAGTTTTCTCTAATATAAATATGTGTTTAGGGTTTTGTATCCTTTTCAGCAATTACTCACACAAAAAAAGGAAATCTCGTTTGAGGTTTCCTTTTTTGCTGTTACGATAAAGTTAATTGAAGGGAGTTGAACAAATGAATTTACCACAACAAACAATCTTATAAATGTTTATTTGCTTGTTTATTATCTGCGCTTTGTTAGGCGATAAAGTGGTTTGATAAATAGCAACGGATAACACAAATAAATAACGCGCCCCGAAAATATAAAAATTTCGGGGCGCATAACATTTTTTAATACTCGCCTGTTTTATTTACATGGGTTTTATTATATCCCCTACACCGTTAAGAACATATTTAGGTCTATATGGAAAATTGTCGATATCTTCACGCGCGGTAACGCCACTTAAAACAAGCACAGTGTCGATATTTGATTCTATGCCGGCGATTATATCCGTATCCATTCTATCGCCAATAAAAGCAATATCGCTACTATGACAATTAAGCATCTTTAACCCATGTCGAAGCATAAGTGGGTTTGGCTTACCTACAAAATAAGTTTTCTTACCCGTTGCAATTTCAATAGGAGCAACAAGCGAACCTGTTGCAGGCATAATTCCCTTTTCGGTAACACCTATGGTATCGGGATTTGCGCCTATAAGCTTCGCACCGTTATTTACAAGAGCAATCGCTTTTTCAATCTTTTCAATAGAATAAGTACGAGTTTCGCCAACCACAACGTAATCGGGGTTTATGTCGTTCATATATATTTTGCGATCATACAAAGCTTTTGATAGCGCAGCTTCGCCAATAACGTAGGCAGTACAGCCAGGCATTTGAGAATTTAAAAATTCAGCCGTAGCCATAGCACTAGTATAAAAATGAGAAGCCGAAACGTTAAGCCCCATACGCGCAAGTTTCATACTAAGTTCGTGTGGCGTTTTTTCTGGACTGTTAGTAAGAAAAACGAATTTTTTATCATTCTCTATCATCCAATTTACAAATTCCGCAACGCCTTCTAATATTCTATTTCCGTGATATATAACGCCGTCCATATCACAAATAAAGCCTTTTTTTTCGAGAATTTCTTTCATATTCTTACACCTTTAACCTATTTACTTAAATAATTATATCAATTTTTAAACGCCTTTGCAAGCACAGACAACACCTTTTTATAATTCACCTAAAAAATATAATAAAGGAGTATATCTGTTTATATAAAAAAACGGCGATACTTTATTATCTCCGTTTTTTTGTTAATATGCTAATTAAGTATTTTTAAAAACAAACTTTTTAATATCAATTTTCTTTTTTAAATATTTTATAACAGAATTTATCGCAATTGCAAACAATACAGAACAAACAAATACTATTAAACCTATTATGTTTCTATGTAACATAGGAAGTAGCTCTTGAAATAAATTTAAAAAGAATTCGTGTGAAACGTAAACGCAAAGAACCAAACTTGATGCGTAACTAATAAATTTACTTTTAAAGTTTACCCCGCATAATATTACAACTAAAGCAAAAATAGCTAAAATAGGTAAAACGTATTCCTTAATAGGGTCACTATTTACAGAAGGTATTATACAAATAGTTATTGTAAATACCGATATCAATGATAAAACTACTAACAATATGGGTTTGCTTCCTTTAACAACAAAGCTAAGTTCTTCATTAAACGCCGAACAAATTAGCCCTATTGGAAAACACAAGCAAGCACGAAGATATCTGCTCGACCCCGTTTTATAGTTTATAATAGATAATACTACGATTATAATTAAATCTATTGCTAAAATTACAAGAGCTGTATTAAGCAGTCTATTTTTTGTTTTTCTAAAAATAAAAATAAACAATAAAAATAATAAATAATAAATTAGTAAATCAGCCAAGAAATAAATCCAATGTGAAAGAGCAACGAATCCATTAAATACAGGCAAATAAAAAACTGAAATAATTGCCGAAAAAAGATTGTTAAACTCTCCACCAAGAGCCAAATATAAAACAAGATAACAAAGGTCAACGATAAATAAAGTTAAATAGATTTTTGGTACGCGGACTTTTAGCAATTTTTTAGCATATTCATCGCCTTTTTTAATAAAACTAAGCCCCACGCCGAAGCCTGATAAAAAGATAAATCCCCCTACTGCAATAGGACCTAAGGCGTTAGTTATTACTGCCCCTAAAGAAGTATAAACCAAATATAAATGATGTATAAGCACCATTGTTTCAAAAACAACCCTTAAAAGTTCGGTGCATGAAAGCGATAAAAGGCTATTTTTACTATCAATTTGTTTCATTTTCTTAATCGTTAGTTACTTTTTTTAGTAAGCTTTTTAACAAGGGCATTCTGTACGTTTGAAAGTTTTGCTATTATAGTTGGCAATAATCTCATAAGGAAGAATACTCCCGTACAAATTGCAGTAAACGAAGCAAAAACTACAAGTTGAATCATGCTTAAAGTAAAGAAATTAAACAATTTAACTTTAATATCGAAAAGAGGTGCAACAAAGCCAACTATTTTGCTTGTTTCCGCTTTATTAAACATAAATAAATAGTTACAGTTCCAATAATCTGCGTTTGGCCCGCCAAGTTCCTTTATTCCAGTAAAAGTTCCACCAACTAAAAGAATAAAGGTAAAATAAAGGGCAAAACCAACGACAAAGTCAATTACGTGTTTATTTTTTAGTTTTGGGAAAAGCCCAAGTGTTGCGCATAAAATCGGCGCTAAAATTACGTTGGTATGCTCAACTACGTAGTGAATATTCATAACGTAAGCAAGGCCGTACGCCGTGGTATCACAAAGAACCATAGCTATTATCGCGCCAACCGAGTTTATAACTAAGGTAAAGTGATAAATTCTTTGGTTTTTAGTTAAAAGCATTAACAAAATAAAGAAACCTGCCATATTACAAAGTTGGAAAGGCATTCTGTGTGTGGTAATTTCGCCAACGCAAGTAAACATTTGGTTGTACTGCATAACAAGAGATAATGCAAGCATTAAAACTACGATATATCTATCTTCGTACGATTTGTTTTTGAATAACTTAGTAAGAACAACACCTTCGATGATAACGCCAATAATCCAAATAATATGAAATGGGCTTGCCATCTTAAAGTTATCAAAAGCATTTGCGCCAAGAAGTGAATATCCTTTAAAAATATATTGTGGCGCGTAAATAGGCATTATTGAAAAGAATAACATTAAAAATACGCCTAAAGCAACTAAAAAACTCTTTTTAGTAGGTTTTTGTTTAAACACGTTAATGTTGCGCGTTATAACAAAAACTATAAGCATTAGTTCTAAAAAGCTAAGTATTCCGTACCAAATACCCCTAAAGGTTTGATTTCTAAAAAATTCTTCCGCACTATCCGACAAGAAACGAATTTCGGCAATACCAGCGCCGAGTGGCGAAGTGAAAAACTCAATATTTACACAGTAAATACCAACGTTTACCAAACACGCTAAAAGTAAGAAATATCCTGTAATTTTAACAAATAGTTCCTTTTTAAAAAATACAGCAACGGGTAAAACCAAAAAGGCAAGGTCGTTACACCATCTTAATAAAACTACCCACGTATTTTCGCCATCTTTAAAATGCGAAATATCATCGTATGCCCTTAAAACTAAACCGTCAGGCAAAAATAGATTTAAAAAGTATAAACTCATCCAAACTACAACGGTTACTTTAGCTATTTTTTCGATAACTAAACTATCTTTTTTACAAATAGTAACTAAACTTAATAGTACCGCACATAAACTTGAAACAGCAAAAAATATTCCGTAAAACATAACATTCTCCTTCGTGTACCGTTGATGCTCGTAAATTTTATCCTTTACAAACGACTCTTAAAAATTTTATAATTTTAGTATATCACAGTTTCATTTAATAATCAACAAATTTTCACACAATACACACAAAAAAATATAAAAATTTTTATCTGTTTTTTTAAAAAACTCTTTACAACCGCAAAAAAAACGCTTATAATAAACGTAGTTAAAAAAACAACAAAAATACACTACTTAATTATGGAGAAAATTATGGGTAAAAATTATTCGTTTTTACGTTTTCCGCACTTTAAATTCCGCGCTTTAACATTTAGTTTCGATGATGGAATGGTTGAAGATATTTGGCTTGTAAATTTGTTTAAAAAATATGGTTTAAAAGGTACTTTTAACTTAAATTCTTGCGTTTTTGATATGACTGAAGAACCAAAACCTAATAGCACTGGCAGAACTCGCCTTTCTAAAACACAACTCGTTGAGCTTTTTAAAGATTCTAATATGGAAGTTGCCGTTCACGGCGTTCATCACCTTTCACTTGCCGAAATGCCTACTACCACTATGATTCAAGACGTTTTAAATGATAGAATCAAATTAGAAAATGCCTTTGGCGGTGTTATTTACGGTATGGCTTACGCAAACGGCTCGGTTAGTGACGAAGTGGTTGAAGTTTTAAAGAATTGTGGCATTAAGTATGCTAGAACCGTTGAAAGCACTTTAAAATTCGATATTCCAAATGACTGGCATCGTATGCCCGCTACCTGCCACTATCGTAACGGCAAGCTAATGGAACTTACCGACGCGTTTTTGGCTGATATGCCAAACACTCACTATATTAAAAAAACTCCTAGACTATTTTACGTTTGGGGTCATAGCTACGAGCTTCGCGAAATGAATACCTTTGAACTTATGGAAGAATTCGTTAAAAAAGTTGGTGCTCGCGATGATATTTGGTATGCAACCAACGGCGAAGTTTATAACTACGTAAAAGCGTTTGACAGTTTAGTTTATTCGGCTAACGAACGCGCGGTTTATAATCCTTCGGCTATCGACGTTTACCTTTTCTGGTTTGGAAACGAAGTTCTTGTTCCTGCAGGAAAAACCGTTGATTTACCCAAATTTTCTTACTGATATAACAGCAAAACTCAAAAGATAAAATCCCCGCTTTTAGCGTGTTCTCCTTAACGGAGAACACGCAGTCAAATCCGTCTTCGACGGGTGAAATCCACCTTTGGTGGATGAAATCGCTTTCGCGATGAAATCCTGCCTTGCAGGGTTATAGTTAGACGGATTTGCTTTCATCCAAGGGCTTGTCCTTGGATTTCATCTGAACGAAGTGAAGATTTCATCGTTGCGTAGCAACGATTTCATTAAACCAACAGAAAATGAGATAACATTTCGGATAAGAGCCGATTTGTTATCTCTTTCTGTTGTTATAAGGGTTTGGGCTTAGCCCATAATGCGTTTGACCAGTCAAATGCGATGCTCGCACTTAGCGGTATTTCCAAATTCTCCGCTAAGAACATCACCCATTACAAGTTGGGATTTTTTTGTTTACTTTAAAATTTAAGCCCTTAAAATTGTTGTAATGGTTAATTTTTTGTGGTATAATTCATTGTAATTTATTTCAACAAGGTTTTTTCATGGGAAGTTTATTATTAGCACTCATATATATTTGTTTTATAAGCTTAGGTTTACCCGATTCCCTTTTAGGCTCAGCTTGGCCACTTTTACACCAAGAAATTAGTGTGCCCGTATCCTACGCAGGCATAATTTCGGCAGTAATTTGTTTAGGAACTATTCTTTCAAGCCTTTTTAGCGATAAATTACTAAAAAAATTTGGATCGGGAACGGTTACTGCTATAAGCATACTTTTAACCGCGCTTGGGTTATTCGGTTTTTCTATAAGCAATGAGTTTTGGATGCTTATCGCATTTTCTATACCATACGGGCTTGGGGCAGGCGGTGTTGACGCTATTTTAAATAACTACGTTTCTTTACATTATAAAGCACAACACATGAGTTGGCTTCACTGCACGTGGGGCGTAGGGGCTACCATTAGCCCTTATATTATGAGTTTTTCGCTTGTAAAACTTGAAAGCTGGACTTATGGTTATTTAATTGTTTCAATAATTCAAGCGGTTTTATCAGTAATAATATTTATCAGTATTCCACTTTGGAAAAAAGCAAACAACAACTCGCTTGAAGAAAAGGAACAAAATAAAGAAAATAGCGTTGAAGAGCCAACACCAAAAAGCCTTTCATTTAAGCAAATTTTCTCAATTAAAGGCGCTATAGCCTGCTTTATAACCTTTTTTTGCTACTGTGCGTTAGAGTTGACCACCTCGCTTTGGGCAAGCACGTATTTCGTTCAAAAATGGGATTTTTCGCCAGAAGTAGCTGCGGGCTTTGCAAGTATGTTTTACATAGGCATTACTTTGGGTAGATTTATAAACGGATTTTTAGCAATGAAATTTAGCGATAAATTTTTAATCCGATTTGGCTCAATAATTATTGCGGTGGGAATTATCTTACTGTTTATGCCCTTTCACTCTACCCTATCGCTTATCGCATTTATAGTTATTGGTCTTGGTTGCGCACCAATCTATCCTTGCATTATCCATATGACGCCAACCGTTTTTGGAAAAGACAAATCGCAAGCAATGATAGGCGTTCAAATGGCCTTTGCATACGTAGGCTTTTTGTTAATGCCACCACTATTTGGCGTAATTACCGAATATATATCCGTTTCGCTTTTACCCCTATATTTATTACTCCTTTTTGTTCCGTTAGTAATACTACACGAAGTGGTTGTAAAAACTTGTAAAACTAAATAATTTAAATAATACAAAAACCTGTCTTTCGATTTGTTTCGATAGACAGGTTTATTTTTTTATTTTTAAGCATTTGATAGCGTAAACCCCACCAACAATTTTCTTAACTGTGCTTTTTAATATATTCTTTATACCAAAGAGCAGAATCTTTTGGCGTTCTTTTTAAGGTGTTATAATCAACGTGAACGATACCAAAGCGTGGGCGGTAACCTTCTGCCCATTCAAAGTTATCCATAAACGACCAAGCAAAATATCCCCTTATATCAACGCCGTCGTTTACCGCACGTTCAACTTCGGCAAGATATAACTCATAATACTTAACGCGTAAATCATCGTGCACCTTTTTGTCATTAGAAACTTCGTCTTGCATTGCCATTCCATTTTCGGTTATATAAAAGGGTAGTTTATAACGCTCAGTTAAAAAGCGTGCTCCCCAGTATAAACATTTTGGTGTAATTTGCCAACCCATAGCAGTAAGCGGTAAATCACTTGATTTTTCGTTAATTATAGGTTCGCCGTTTTCGCCTGCCTTAACTTCTCTGCCCTGATAAATATTTTGAGCATAAAAATCAATAGGTTGATTTATTAAACGCAAATCTTCTTCTGTAATTTCAGGAAGATAGTCGGCATAAAGTTTAAGTCCTTCTTCAGGGTATTTACCAAGTATTACGGGGTCGCTCCACCAAGTAACGTCCATTAAAACGGCTTTGTTTAAAGGAAGGCTATTAAATAGTGCTTTTCTTGCAGCTTCAATATCTTCTTTCGTATCGCTTGCGGGATAATAACCAACGCAAGTAGGAGCATAGCCTATTTGGATAGGTTGCTTTGCGCTCTTTCTCATTGCTATTACAGCCGCTCCGTGTGCCTTCATAACGTTATGCGACATTTGAAAAGCATCTTTATAACTAACGCTAAGACCTGGCGCGTGAACTTCTTCAAGATAACCTATACCAACAAAACATTGCGGTTCGTTAAAGGTTATAAAATGGGTTACTCTATCAGAATAAAGTTCAACTATTTTTGAAGCATAGTTTGCAAACCATTCTATGCTTTCATCATTAAGCCAACCACCCTTTTTATGTAACGCATAAGGATAGTCCCAATGAAAAAGTGTTATATAAGGCTTGATATTATTAAAAAGAAGCTCGTCGATAAGGTCTGAATAAAAGCGTACCCCTTCTTCGTTGATTTTCCCCACTCCGTTTGGAAAAATTCTTGCCCAACTAATTGAAAAACGATAAGAATTTATTCCAAGAGACGCCATAAGCTTTATGTCATCTTTAAAACGATGATAATGGTCACACGCCACGTCGGAAGTGGTTTCATCTTTAATTTTATTTGGTTCGTGGCAAAACACATCCCAAATATTTAAGCCCTTTCCGCCCTCGTTATAAGCACCTTCAATTTGTTGAGAAGAAGTGGCAACACCCCACGCAAAATCTTTTTTAAAACTCATAATAATACGCCTCCTTTAGAGCAAAATTATTATAACATTATGTAGTAAAGTTGTCAATTCAACAATCAATTTTTCTTGACAGTTAAATCAAAAGTGATAATTATTAGTAAATTTATGCAATAATTTTAATTATATTTTTTTGCTATCCCCCTTGATTTTTATTTAAATTAGTGATATAATACTTTTGCCAAACTAACTTAATATTCGTGAATATTTGGGTGTATTTTATTTTTAGTAGAATATTTATGCCTATTTTTGCCATAATTACTTTATTGAAATTTGAAAAAACACAAATTCCATTTATGTAATTATGGTTACACCTATTTCACGTAAAGTTAGTTTGGCGACTATCGGAGTTTGTGCTTTTGTGCGGTTACTTCGGTAGCCGCATTTTTTATTTGGAGTATACTAAAGATGCCAACACTCAAATGCCCAAACTGCGGATGTGAAATATCAAATGAAAGTTTAAACGATATAAATACTGCCGATTTGTTTTTCTTAGATAGCTTAACAAAGGTTAAAATTCCGCCCTTTTTTACTGGAATGAAGGCAGATAAGTTATGTGAAGTTGAAGTTCGCATCGGCTCAAATTTAATTTGGAAGGGATATAGCGATAGCACTGTCCTTTTAAGGTTAGATAAATCTTGTAAAGTGTCATTTTTTATAAAAGAAGTATATACGTATCATCCATTTTTATTTTTTAAAAATTTTATTATAGAAGGAAATTTACAGCCTTGTAAAACGTACGAAATAAAAAGCACCGAAATTTTACAAGAAAACCAAGACCCTACTAAATTAAAATATTTTTTAAGTGAGATATAATTTATTTGCGCTTTTAAGCAATCGCTGTAACTTGTTTGCAGGACGAAAAGTGTTATTTATATAAACACTTATAAACGCTTGACAAAAACAAACTAATATGCTACACTTAAGTAAATTATTTAAGGGACCAGCTGACTGAAGGGGAGGTTGGTTCTTTTTGTTTTTTATGGCAATATAAAAAAAATACTGCCTATAATAAATAAAATAGGTTGTTTTTATGATTAAAACAAAAAAAATTAAATTATCTACAACGCAAATTATTTTGCTAAGTTTTTTAATAACAATACTTCTTGGCAGTTTGCTATTATCATTACCTATCAGTTGGGCAAATGGCATAACCGTTTCTTATCTCGACGCGTTATTTACCGCAACAACCGCAACTTGCGTTACGGGGCTTGTCACTCTACCTACCATTTCAACGTGGAGCGTATTCGGTCAAATAGTTATTTTGGTTCTTATACAAATAGGTGGACTTGGAATTATAACCATTATGTCGGGCATAATGCTTTTAATCAATAAAAAAATGGGCATTAGTGATAGGCTACTTATTCAAGACGCTTTTAATTTAAACACAATGTCGGGGCTTACCAGTTTTATTAAAAAGGTGCTATTGGGAACGCTAATTATTGAAGGAATAGGCGCGTTACTTTATATGCTGGTATTTATTCCCGAATTTGGAGTAAAAGGTATTTGGATTTCAATTTTTAATTCGGTTTCTGCTTTTTGTAACGCTGGGATTGATATAATTAGCGAAAATAGCCTTATAAACTACGCCACTAACCCGCTTATAAATATCGTTACTTCACTACTTATCATACTTGGTGGGCTTGGATACGTTGTTTGGTGGGACGTTATAAGAGTGTTTAAAAACCGCACTTCAAAAAACAAAAGAATATTCCGCCACCTTACGTTACACAGTAAAATAGCTATCACTCTTACCCTTGTTTTAATACTTGTAGGCGGGCTAATTATTTTTGCTTTGGAATATTCAAACCCCTTAACCGTTGGAACAATGAATTTATTTGACAAAATTCAAGTATGTTTTTTTCAATCGGTAACCACAAGAACGGCTGGATTTGCTACCCTTCCACAAGAAAATTTAAAAGACTCAACCGCTTTGATTTCGATAATATTGATGTTTATAGGTGGCTCGCCCGTAGGAACTGCAGGCGGTGTTAAAACGGTAACGGTTGCGGTTTTGGCTTGCTGTGCAATAGCAACTATAAAAAATAAAAATAGAGCAAGCTTATTTCATAGAAGCATCTCCGAAGCATCTATAAAAAAAGCAGTTGCCGTAGTCGTTACTTTTTTATCTATATGCACGCTTTCAACCCTGTTATTAGTTGCGACGAACGATTGTTCGGCACTCGACGCGCTTTATGAAGCCGTTAGTGCAACAGCAACCGTAGGATTATCAAGAAATTTAACTTCAAGCTTAAACACTTTTGGTAAAATTATTATAATTGCCACAATGTATTTTGGAAGAGTAGGCCCTATTTCTTTGGCTGTTGCTCTTGGCAGTAAAAACGAAAGCCAAAACGTAATTTCAGATCCTATCGAAGAAATTAGTATAGGATAAAGGAGAAAAAAATGAAAAATAAAAAAACTTACGCCGTGCTTGGTCTTGGAAGATACGGTATTGCGGTAGCAAAAGAACTTATTGAAAACGGAAAGGAAGTAATAGCCGTTGATAGTAATCAAAAAATTGTAAACGATGCATCGGCATATTTGCCCGTTTGTAAATGCGCCGACGTGGCCGATGCCGAAGTTATATCTAAACTTGGAATTGGTAGCGTTGATACTGTAATTATATGTATGGCAAGCAATTTAGAAGCAAGCGTAATGGCGGTTACTCTTTGCAAAGAAGCAGGCGCAAAAAACGTTATTGCAAAGTGCGCTAATGAAATGCAACAAAAAATACTTCTTCGCGTAGGAGCAGATCAAGTAGTTTTTCCCGAAAACGAATCGGGCGTGCGCCTTGCTAAAAATTTATTAAGTTCGGGCTTTATCGATATGATTTCTTTATCTAAGGAAGTATCTATGGTTGAAATCGACGTTAAAGAAGAATGGATTGGCAAAAACCTTATTGAATTAAATTTACGTAAGAAATATGGATTTAATATAGTTGCTATTAAAAAAGGCGAAAAGGTTAGCGTTACCGTTAATCCCGAACAAGTACTTGATGGCGATACTACCCTAATAGTAATTGCAAACACCGCAAAGTTAGTAAAGCTAAAATAAATTTTAAAAATAACAATCTAAAAGAGCTAACCAAAAATTGCGGTTAGCTCTTTGTTTTGTTAAATTAAATTTTTAAAAACTATAAGGTTATATTTATTTTATTAAAATTAACTTTTTAGCCGTGAACTTGCAGATAATAATCGTAAGCATCGGCAAGGTGTACGATATACGGCAATATTTCAGAACGAGTCCACTTGTTAGAATCATACCAAATTGTGCCACCGTTATTATAAATAACAAAGTAAGGCTCGATATCATTCCAAGCGTTGCGAAGGTTAACGATTGCAGGATCTTGAGAATTTGGGTTTGCTTTTACTATGTTATAAACATTTTTAAATAATTGATTTCCGTTTATCTTATTACCAAATTCAGAGTCACGCGCCGACATAAGCTCACTAAGAGACTTCATAATTTCAAAGTGGTTACCTTGTTGATAACCAACCTTATAAACAAGTCCGTTACCAAGATTATATTCTTTTGGGCTTGCTTTCCAACTATTTGCATCAAACGCTCCGTCTTCTACCCCTCCGTAATCGGAAACGTTTGCAGTTCCCTCATAAAGTTGACCTATTTGATACCATGTTCCTGCATCTTCGCCCGTATTTTTGCAGGTGTAGGATACCGCATAAACAGTTGCTTTATCACCTTCGTTTTGTGAAGGAATAGAAATATAAAGCGAATACTCACAACCGCTTGGCGCACCAGATCCACTATAACTATCGCCGTTTGCCGTTCCATCAACGTCCTTGCGCTGAACCATTACGGTTACGGGGGTTTTAACGCCGTTTACGTCAACGTATAAATCGCCACCGAAAAGATTGTTAAAAATTTCCTTTTCCTCGCCCACATTGGCTATAACGTCGCTACCCGTTTGAGCGTATTTATCATTAAACACTTGTGCTAAATAATTATAGCCGCTATTAGATATTTTATCATTAAGAATTTTTAAAAATCCATCGTAAACAGAATCCATTTGAACGCCAAACCGAAAATCAACCATTGTAGTAATATCACCGATTGCGAGATTACCAAAAATATAAGTTGCATAAAAATCGCGTTCAGTACGAGGGGGAACCCAGTCTTTTGTATCAAATGTGTAACCGCTATCTTGCAATTTGTCTTTAGTAGTAATCGATATGCCACCGCTTATTCCCAATAACGAGTTTGAGGGTATGGCAGGTTCTGGCCTTATTCCAAGATACCAATAGGTTATATCGGTATTATTATGTACTGTAATTTTATAGGTTATTGAACTATTTGAAGCCCCTATTTTTGCCGATACTATTAGTTTTGTTGGTAACGATGGGGTTTGAACTAAATTAGTAATATTTGAAGAGTTTGAAACAATTTCAACCTTAGAAATATATATAGTTTCGGGCGGGCCGTAATAAAAATCATTAAGCCCCGTTTGTATTTCGCCATTGCCTGGATTTGCCCCGTGAGTATAATACCAAGTGGCATAAACACCTGAAGCGGATACAATAGTTAGAAAAACGGCAAGAATAGTTATTATTTTAGTTACGCGCAATTTCATATAATACTACCTCCTAACCGTTTTTTTTGATTATACTACTTTTAGCATAATTTGTCAAATTTAAGTGTAATAAAATGAAATTTTATTGTTTTTTTAAATTTTTAAAAAGAAAAACGGGCAAGAAATTATCAAAAATAAATTATTTATAGTTCTTAATTATATTGTAAAGCATTTCGGTTTGTGATATAATAATTATAACAAAAGTTACAATTCATTAAAAAATAAAATTTATAGCGAGGTTTTTTATGAAATATTTAATAGTTGTTGATATGCAAAATGATTTTATTTCGGGAAGCTTAGGCAGTGAGCATGCAAAAGCAATAGTAAATAGAGTTGTAAACCTTGTTAAAAGCTTTAACGGCGAAGTTATTTTTACACGCGACACACACTTTGAAAATTACTTAAGCACCCAAGAAGGCAAGAATTTGCCAGTAATTCATTGCGTTAAAAATACCGACGGCTGGCAAATTTGCGATGAGTTACTGCCTTACGTTAAAACAGTTATAGATAAACCAACCTTTGGTAGCGTTGATTTACCCGAACTATTAAAAAGTTTTAATTTGCCTATTGAAAAAATTGAACTTTGCGGGCTATGCACAGATATTTGCGTAATTTCAAACGCTATGATATTAAAAGCAAGTTTTCCCGAAACCCCTATTGCAGTTCACTCTTGTTGCTCGGCGGGTGTAACGAGCGAAAGCCACCAAACTGCTCTTAACGCAATGAAGGCAGTTCAAATTGAAATCATTTAGGTTATAGACTTATGATTTTTAAAGGTATAACTCGCACTTTTTCGCTTTTAAACGAAGATCAGTATAATACTATCGGCGCGTTTTGGGATGAAATGGAAGCACTTTACGGGCTTGAAAATTTATTGGGCTTGGGCTACAAGTGGCATAACGGAAAAATTGAATACGCTATCGGTTTAAAAAACGGCAATATTAATGGTTATAATTTAACTATTTCTTTACCCGATGACGGTTGGGTTACCGTAAAGGGCAAAACCGATAATTTAAAACAAATTTATAACGAAATTTATTCTAAGGGCGCTTTAACCTTTGAAATAGAAAGTTTTTTTAATGGTGGCGACTGCATTATAAAATACTATCGCGAAAAGTGCGAAAAAAAAGTATAGGTGAACTATGTATATTTGGACGGCGATTGATATAAACACCCAACTAAAAAGCATACTACCAAAAGCAAAAGAAATCGAGCAAAAGTTGGGCTTTAAAAACTCGGCTTTTACTTTGCCATTTCATATATCGCTTAAAATTTCTTTTTTTGTTGATGATAATAAGCATTTGGCGGTTATAAACACCCTTAACGACTATTATAAAACATTACTGCCCTTTTTTGTGGAAATTGATGGGATTGAAATTGAAAATAATATTGTGTGGATAAAAATGAAGCAAAATAAAATTCTTGATAAAATCCATAGTGATATCGACCAACTTCTTTTAAAAAAGCACGGTATTACTCAGCACGCTTTCGATCTTGATTTTAAATTTCACACCACTTTGTTTTTAGATGACGACAAAAACAAAATTTTAACCGCTTTTAATTTGATTAAAAATATTACTTTGCCGTTATCGGTAACTGCAAACAAATTTATTATAGGCTCGTCGAAAACCGGCAAGATAGGCACTTATTCAGTTACAAATAGCGTTGATTTGTTACCTTGAGCGTGCTTTATTGTCACCTTGAGCGTCAGTCGAAAGGTCTCAAAACGTCATATTGAGCGTCAGTCGAAATATCTCGCTTGAGTTATGGTAATAATGAGATTCTTCGACAGGCTCAGAATGACGATAGCGTGTCACCTTGAGCGTCAGTCGAAAGGTCTCAAAACGTCATATTGAGCGTCAGTCGAAATATTTCGCTTGAGTTATGGTAATAATGAGATTCTTCGACAGGCTCAGAATGACAAACGCAGAGACTCAGAATGACGAAAAAAAAGCAAAATGCTGGTAAAATGTTGCACAACACAAACTAAAAACGCCTGGGCTTTTTATTCCCAAGCGTTTTTTTGTTTACCATTTTGTTGGCTCTCCATCAACGTAATGCCAATAATTACCTTCTTCAGTTGGCTCGCCTTCGCTATAATAATATTTTGTCAATTTAGTTAAGGGCGCATTAAAGTTAGCAATAGTAATATTAGACCATTCACTTGAACTGCCTTTATAATATAAATTGCTAAGCAAATTACAACCATAAAAGGCATAAACATCAATTGACGTTATACTATTGCTTAATACAACAGATGTTAATGAGTTGCAATCGTAAAAACTGTACTTTCCAATTGAAGTTATTCCATCACCTATAACAACCGAAGATAGTGACTTACAACCTCTAAAAACGTTAGAGCCAAGAGTCTTTACGTTATCTCCTATTTCTACCGAAGTCAACGCTTCATAACAGTAAAAAGCGTAATCAGATATTTGCTTTGCACTTATTATTTTTACTTTTGTTACAAGTTCACCATTTATATTTAATTGTTTTGCATAACGCAATGGGTTTGCATTACTCCCACTAAAACTTATTTGAACCCAATCATCTATCGTTCCTAAATAGTTTACGTTTACAAGCAAGCGACAATCAAAAAACGCTCCGTCACTAATTGACGTTACACTACTTGGTATTTCAATCGAAGTTAAACTACTGCAATATGAAAACGCACGAGAACCAATTGAAGTTACGCTATTTGGAATTTCAACCGCAGTTAACAAACCACAGCCATAAAAAAGTCTGTCACCGATGGAAGTTATTTTATCCGATATTTTTACCGATTTTAATGAAGGACAATCCTGAAATGCTCCGTCACCAATTGAAGTTACGCTATTTGGAATTTCAACCGTAGTTAGCAAGCGACAATCCTGAAATGCTCCGTCACCAATTGAAGTTACGCCATTTGGAATTTCAACCGTAGTTAACGAACTGCAACCATAAAACGCTTCTTTGCCAATTAACACTAAACTATCTGGCATTTCTATGTATTTAGTTGAACTACGATTGTAAAAAGCTTTATCAGCAATTAAAAAAGTTCCTTCTTTGATAGAGTATTTATATTCACCTTGTATAGAAGTAATATATTTTGCACAAATTAAATTTCTTCCAATATATAAAATACCGTTTTCTATATTAGACTCATCTTGATAATATGCAGTATTATAGAACGCATTATTGCCAATCGAGATTATGCTATTTGGTAATATAATTGTTCTCAAATAATAACAAGACTGAAATGCGCTATTTCCAATTGACTCTACACCATCAAGGATTTTAATTGTGTGTAGTGAATAGCAAGATTTAAATCCTTCTTCTTTAATAGAAGTCACCGCTTCGCCCTTATAGGTTGAAGGAATAACCACCTCAACTGGTATATTATTGGTGTCTTTTGCCGATATTTCGTAAGTATCATCGCTTAAAAGAGTAAAATTAAAGTATTCTTCTGTAGTTGCCCCACAAACGATACACTTTTCATTTTCATATTTATGCTTAAGAGCGGAAGTGCTTTTCTCTTTCGTTGCCCCACACGAGCACACCCCACGCTTTATGCCCAAATTTGCGCAAGTTGGCTCTACTATTGTTTCATAGTCATATACGTGAAAATGTTTAGTAGAACAAGCAGTTAAAAATGCGCTAAATGCAGTAATAACTAAAATCAATAAAATTGCTTTTTTGGTTAATTTTTTCATAAAACCTTCCTTTTTGAAAATCTACGATTAGGCAAATATTTTTAACATTTATAATCAAATTTTTATCTGCTGTTTTTAGTTAATTTAAACAATTCTTCGGTGGCTATTCTGGTTTTTGAAACAACGCCTTGCTTTTTAGGGAAGCAATAATATAAGCAATCTTTATTACCTATGCAGATAATATCGCCAAGCTCGTACCAGTAATAATCGGCGTATAAACTGTATGAAGAAAGTGGGCCCTGTTTGTAATTTAACTCGCCGCTAGCACCAGTTAAGGTAAAGCCTGTGTTATCGTGCGTTAATCTACCCGAGCCAACCATATATATAGCCTTATAGTTAACCATCATACCTATTTCAACTTCGGTATCAAGCAAATAAGTACCCTTTGCAATTTCATCCTTTACGCATTCGCGTTGCCAGTTATACCAATCGGGAATATGAGCAAAAACAGTTTCGCCATCAAGCGCCTCAAGCCTACCGTAAACGTTTAATATATGGCGTTTACCACAATGCTCACACAGGATTTCAATGCCCTTGCCAACCATTTTGCCTTCGGTTTTACAGTTTGGACATTTGTATAAAATACGCTCTAAACCGTCTGCCCTAAAAGGCTCGGTTATTTCAATTTTATTTTCGTATTGCCATGCAAAGTTATCAAAAGAAAACTCATCATCTAAGCGTTTATCTAAAACCGCGGTGTCAAGGCTTTGTACTTCTTCGGCGCTGGCAAAAACTTTAGCGCTAGCGCTAACCTTTACTTTGCGTTTTTGCAAGCAGTTATAAAGTGGGTCGTGTGCAAACGCGCCCTTGGTAATAACCGTTACAACGGGAACGTTTAACATCTTTAAAAGCGCGCCAAGTTTACGTGGCAAAGGAGTTGCTTTGCCATCGAAGGAATAACTCGCTTCGGGGTACATAAGCACGTGATTACCTTTTTTTAGCGCATATTTTATATCACGAATTAGCGTTAAATCGGTAACGAATTTTTGGGTTGGAATACAACCGATTGCGCGCATAAGCCACTCTTTACCCACAAACCCGTCGGATGTGCAAACGATATTATACGGTCTTGGATAAATTATTTTTGAAGCAATTTCAAGGTCGATAAAACTTGAATGGTTCATTAAAATTAAACAAGGGCCCTTTTTAAGCGTTTCTTTTGCCTGATTATCGCAAGTAAATTTAACTTTTTTTAGGTCAAAGTGCGACATAACTCGTATTATAGTTGCGAATAATCTGCTTGGTCTTGGTGGATTTTTATGCTTTGCCCTTGGCATTTGCATAACTTGGCCATAGCTTGCTTTTTTAGTTTTTGTTTTCATCTTCCTTCTTTTTGCGCTATCACAACAATCGATAAACCGTTGTTAACGATATCGCCCCTTCTTATAATTTTATAGGCTTGCATTTTAAGCAATAAATTAGCCGTAAACACACTTTAAAAGCATATTTACGGCTTTATTATATCACGATTATTATTAAATTACAACAAAATAAATATTTTATTATAATACTTTAGAAAGAAATTCTTTCAAACGCGCGTTTTTTGGATTATTAAAAAATTCTTGTGGAGCAGAATCTTCAACTATTTTACCTTCGTCGATAAATACAACCCTATTTGCAACTTCGCGAGCAAATCCCATTTCGTGCGTAACAACCATCATAGTCATTCCATCTTTTGCTAAATCACTCATAACCGATAAAACTTCACCTACCATTTCGGGGTCAAGCGCTGAAGTGGGCTCGTCAAATAATATTACGTCGGGATTCATAAGTAGCGCGCGAACTATTGCTACCCTTTGCTTTTGTCCGCCAGATAATGCCGACGGATAATCGTTTGCACGCTCGCTAAGCCCTACCTTTTTAAGAAGTTCAAGCCCTTTTTCTTGCGCCGCTGCGAGTTCAAGTTTTTTAAGTTTTACGGGAGCAAAGGTTATATTTTGCATAATAGTCATATGCGGAAAAAGATTGAACTGTTGAAAAACCATACCAACCTTTTCACGGTGCTTATTAAGCGTTTTTGCAATTTCTTTATCCGTTTGTTTTTCTTCTTTTAAAAGACTTAAATATTTTTCTTTTTGGGCAACGTATTCATCAAGAATTTCACTGCTTACTTTTTGTTTTTGCTTTTTTAAAAGTTTGATTTGCTTGTTAATATCGTTAAGCTTTTGTTTTTCGTAAATACTATAACTATTAAATATATTATCCCCTTCAATAGTGATAGTTCCAGCAGTTGGCTTCTCAAGTAAGTTTAAACAACGAAGTAAGGTTGATTTACCGCACCCCGAAGGGCCTACCACCGCCACCACGTCACCCTTTTTAATTTGTAGATTTACACCTTGCAAAACCTGAGTATCTTCAAACTGCTTACAAAGGTCTTTAACTTCTATTAAAATTTCGCCTATCTTTATATCTTTGCGCTCTACGGAATGGCTTGCCGTTTGCGGTTGATTTTTAATTTTTGTCACTTTTTGCAAGTCTCCTTTCAATTAATTTTAATAACTGCGTTAGAATTATAACTATAACTAAATAAATAATTGCCGAAACTATATATGGCACAAATGCCTCACCCGTTTTTGTTACTATATTCGCTGCTATTTTTGTAATATCTTTAACACCAATAGCGCCCACGATTGAAGTTTCTTTTACAAGCGCAATAAACTCGTTACAAAGCGACGGTAAGGCATGACGAAATCCTTGCGGTAAAACTATACTTACCATTACTTGAAATTTGCTAAGACCAAGTGATGCCCCTGCCTCTAACTGCCCGTCATCAACCGCTTCTAAGCCACCACGAAAAATTTCGGCAACGTAAGCGCCCGAGTTAATACCAAAAGTTATTATTGCAACCCATATATCGTTAACAAAGAAAAGAACTACTAAGTACATAATTAAAAGTTGCACGTAAACTGGCGTTCCACGAAAAATAGTTAAGTAGATATCGCAAATTTTTGATGCCACCTTAAACGAGCCGTATTTTTTATTAACGTATTTTATAAGGGCCACTATTACACCGATTACAACACCTATCGCAACTGCACCTAATGAAATTAAAAGGGTTTTGCCTATACCTTCTAAATACCAGGTCCATCTGTTTTGATATATTAATGCTTCATAAAACAAATCCATAAATTAAATCCTTTTTAACACACTGAAAAGCAGGGTTATAAAAGCCCTGCTCTTTTTTATATTTTTTTTATTATCTAACAAGTTTTTGTGCTGGAAGTTCATCGATAACGATAATGTCGATTCTACCTGCCTTTAATGCTGCGTAAGCAATCGCGCCTGTGTCGTATTCAACAAGTTCTGCGCCTGAACCTTTTAATACGCCTGAAGCAATAGCTTCTTCAACCATCATAGCACCTGTTGTTCCCTTTTGAGCTCCAATCTTTTTACCTTTAAGATTTTCAAGAGAGGTAAAGCCTTCAGATTCCTTACTAATTATGCATTGAACTGAACTATAATAAGGATTAGAAAATGCAAGTGTTTCTTTGCGATCTTCTAAAATAGTAATACCGGCAGCGCCTACTGCATTATCTTCAGTAGCAATTTTACCACAAATAGCATCGAAGTCCATATCAACTACGTTTATTTTCATATTAAGCTCTTCACACACAAGTTCCATAAGATATATGTCAACACCTATAACGTCGCCATCTTCGTTAAAAAATTCGTATGGTTCAAAACCTGAACAAGTGTAAACGTTTAAAGTGCCACCTGTATTATCGCTAAGATTAGCAAATTGTAAAGAGTTTGTTGGGGTTTCATCTTTGTAAACTGCTATATAGTAAGCAACTGCTGCTTCAATATCCGTTTCTTCAATAACTTTATTCATAGCATTTAAAATTTCGGTTTTCTTTGATGCATTTTTTCCAACTACAAAACCAAATTGTTCAACTTCAATTCCACCAATAGCATTCGCTACGTACTTAGTTGAGTTGCAACCAACAAAACTAAATAATGCGCTAAACGTAAGAACTACTGTTAATAATAAAATAGTAAGTTTTTTCATATCTTTCTCCAAAAAATCTTGTTTTTTCTTTAAGCGTGAAGTTATTATAGTACATTAAATAAATATTGTCAAACATTTTTGCATACTTATTCTATTTTTTTTGAAAAAAAATTGTTTTTATGCATAATATTTATAAAATATGCATTATTTATGCAATTTTTTAATAAAAATGCAACCTTTGTTTAATAAAAATGGCGGAACAAAAAATAAAAACGGCACGATTTATTTCGCACCGTTTGTTATCATATTATATAATATTTAAAATTTAGCAATTATTATGAGTTTTTTGATTCGTCATAAGGTGTTTTGCCAAATGCGTTAACACCTTCATTTTTGCCATCAAAGTTAGGATTTAATGCAACAGTTTCAAGCGATGCACAAGAATAGAATGCGCTTTCGCCGATTACTTCTACGTTTGCAAGGTTAACTGAAGAAATTGAACCGCAGTTATAAAAAGCTTTATCATAAACGTGAGTTACGTTTGCAAGGTCAACAACAGTATTCTTTCCGTAACCTAATCTTGAACAACCGTAAAATGCTTCTTGATAAATAGTTGTTAAAGCAGTTGGGAATTCAAAGTTAATAAGTTTTGCACAGTTTTTAAACGCGCCCTTGCCAAGTGTTTCAACAGTAGCAGGGATTGTTACGTTATAAGCTGAGCTACAACCTTCGAAAGCGTAGTTACCGATAGAAGTAAGAGCGCCGTTGATAACGATGTTTTCTAAAGTTGATAAACCGTTAAATGCGTATGCCCCTAATTGTGTGCCTTGAGCGTTAACCGTAACCTTCTTTAAAGCGTTTGGAACGTAGTAAGTTGCACTTCCAGATTCGTTATATTTGCAAGTAACTGAAGTACAATTTGAAGCTTCAGAAGCACCGAAAAGGTATGCAAATAATTTCTTTTGGTTTAGATTTTCACCAGCAGTTGCACCAACGAAAGAAAGAGTCATTTCTTCAATGTTTGAACAACCTGCAAATGCGCCTGAACCAACTTCAACAACCTTTTCACCTAAGGTAACTTTGTTGATAATAAGTTGACTTGCAAAAGCTGCATCGGCAATTTTAAAACCTGCGTAATCTTCGCCAAGAGCAAGTGTTTCGGTTTTTAAATTATCGTTTTCGTAAACTTCTTTTTTAGTCTTTTTGTCGTAAACAGGAACTTTAATTTCAGTTCCAATATTTACGCCAATAGATTCATAAACACCTTCACTTACGGCAAACTTTTCACCGTCGGCAAGGAATAATCCTGTAATAACAACGTACGATTTGTTATCGTTTTCATCAGAAGCTTCTTCAATTTCGTATTCATAAGCCCAACCGTGTTTCGTTGTGTCAAGTTCTTCACTTGTTTCGCCATTGTCACAAGCAACAACTGCAAATATGCAAGTAAGAGCTACTAATAAAGCTAAAAGGTTTTTAAATAATTTCATAAAAATCTCCTCAAAAAGAGCGTAATAACCCATTTGATAAAAAATACTTCGTATATTTTAACATTTTAACTTCGGTTTGTCAACGATTTTTCGCTTTAATAAAGCATATTATGTAAATAAAATTACCGCGCCGTTTTCCCTGGCGCAGTAAACTCAACTTAGTTATGCATTTTTTATTCAAATTTTAATCAAAATAGTTTACTTGCATTTATTACAAGTTGCACAATTTCCTAAGCAACCCCCGCTTTGTTGCCCAGTTGCTCCATACATTTTTCCACTAAAACAACGAACCATTTCACTTCCGCAGTTTTTACATTTTGGTAAACTTTCAGCACTTTTAACAAATCGCTCGCTTTTTTGTTTGCAATTTGGGCAAACATAATCAAATACTGGCATAATATCTCCTAAAAGTAGGCGTATATGCTTTTAAACGCCACTTTTAACCTTTATCTATTGTTTTAATTATAACACTTTTTTTAATATTACGCAACGAAATAGTTATCCCCGAAGAAAACTATTTTATCAAATTCTGCTTTCACACTTTTTTTCTTTGATTTAAAAACATTAATAAAATCATCTTCGTTTACACGCTCGAAAATATGTTTTTTATAAAACGCTGTTAGGTACTTTAATAATTCACCGTTTAATTTATCATTTAAATGATTAAAAAATAAAAATCCTTTTTCATAGGCTAAAATTTGATATTCCATTTCGTCACAAAATTCATTTAAGCCCTTTTTTATAACCGATTTGTAATTTTTATCCTTTTTACATTGTTCACTAACAAAAGTGTTAAACAATATTTTAGCATAATTAATTCTTTTTTCCAAGCCTTCCTTTTTAGTATCCGCTAAATAAAGGGCGGTTAAAAATTCAGTCAACCCTTCGTCAAAATAACCGCTTTCGTACTCGTTAAAGCAAACCGCCTGACCAATCCATTGATGAGCAATTTCATGCACGACGGCGTTTTCAAAATTTATATTGTTTAATCCGTTTTTTATAACACAAAACGCACTATATTCCATTCCGTTTAATAAATAATCGCTTGTTGCAACGCTAAAGTTATCGTATGCATAAGAGCCTATTTTTTCGTTGAAATAATCAAGAGCATTTATTATTAACTCAAGTTTACTCTCGGGCGCTTCATCTTGTGTGAAATAGTAGTTTACACGCTTATCGCCCCACTTTTTGCTAACGACATGATACTTTTCACTTAAACTGCAAGCAAAATTAGTAGCGTTTTTTAAATTACAAAAGTAGGTTGTTTTTTCGCCTAAAATATCAATACCTTTCACCGTTACACCGCTTGCAATAGTAAAAACAGAAGGCAACGTGAAGGTAATATCGAAATTATAAAAATCTAAGCAAAATGGGTCGCCTATTTCTAAATAGGGTTGCATTAAATATTCTCCATTGTTAAAAGCACAAGGTATAGGATAAAAAAAAGCAATATTAACAACGTCACCTGCTATTCCAAGCCTTTGCTTACATTCTTTTAAAATGCATTCAAATTCTATAAAAATTTTTATTTTTTCCGCGCTATCCGCCCTTTTGGGCAACTCAATTGATAAAAACTGACTTGTTTCGCCTATATACTGCCACTCCACATCATTTTTATCAACGCTAACTTTTTTAATCGTAAAACAGCCCTCATATTCTTTAAAAGCGTTTGGATATAGATTAAAAATAACTTTTTTTATCCCCCTTGAAGGAAGAAAATACTCGTATTCAACGCTCCCCTTTATAGCTCCATCAAGATATTCAACGATAATTTCACAATTAGAAATTTGCTTTTTAACCGAACTTTTTTTACAACCAACTGCAAAAACTAAACTAAAAATTAGGCTTATACAAATAATTTTCTTCATAAAAAACCACCTTACGATATTTTACTGTAAGGCGGTTTAGTTTATTCTATTTTAAAAAATTATTTTTGCTTCTGCGCAATTAGTGATTGATAAACAAATTTCATTTTTTTTTAGACGCATTTATTTTTCACTTACCGTAAGATACTTATAAGGAGATACCTTTTCGCCATTTTCTAACACTTCAAAGTGAAGGTGTGCACCATCTTTATATTCTTGGCGATTATTATCGCTAACGTACGCAATAACTTGACCTTGCGAAACGTTCATTCCTGCCTGTAAGCCCTCAACAGCGTCAACGCTATTGTAAACTGTTTTCAAACCGTTACCGTGATCAACCGTAATAGTAGTCCCCGTTAAATATGATGAGTTCACGCTTTCGATTGTACCATTATATACAACAACCACTGGTGTGCCAGCATCTGCCTTAAAGTCAATTGCCAAATGACCAGTATATACGTTTAGCGTTTGATTATAAACTACTGAGCTTGCTGTATAATCACAAGAAAGAGTTGCGTTTTCAACGGGCATAATAAAAGTAATTACTGTTTGAGTTGGTTTATCGGGCTCAGGTGTTTTATTGTCGGATGAATCATCTGGCTCGGGTGTTAAGGAAGAATCGGTGTTTGGTAATACAACCGAAGTATTTGGGTTGTTAAGATCATTATTATCGTTAGGTGTTTGTAAACCGTTAGTGTTTTGGTTTGTTGCAAATAAAACTACCGTAACGGCAACAAACGCAAGCATTACGAATGCAATAACGAAATAATAAATATTTTTTTGAAAAAAGTTCTTTTTAGTTTTTTGTTGTTTTTTTGTTTCCATATAAACCTCCTGTTCGTTTTCCTATGTAATTATTGACCTAAAAAATTAAATTATTCAACTTGTAATCATTTTTTTATTTACCACAATCTTTTAAAAACTACCAAATATTAACGGAGTACCTATGGTTATTCCACTTGTATTTTTAACAACGTGCACGTTCACACGCTTACCGCCAATTATAACAAAAGAAGGTATTTTATTTGAATAATAATATTCTCCTCTACCAAAATTTCCACTTTCTATACCTTGACTTTTGGCATTATATTCCTTTAAAAGTAATGCTATATATTCATTAACAGCACTTTCGCCATTTTGAAAAGATAAAAATAAACTTTCACCTTTAATACAAAACGAGTTTAAGTTAACGCTATCATTTATATCATAGTTTATTATTTTTGCATTGCTTGAACTGCTATATAAATAGTAGGTATGAGTTCCATCTTGAAAAGAGCAATTTTCAATTAAAAGCTTATTGGTTTGCGAATTTAAATACAAAGTGCAAAAAAATATAAATACCGTAAGCAAAGTTATACTTAAAAAACTTTTATTATTTTTACAACCAAACTTTAAACTCATAATGACCCCGATAAATTTATTTTGCACAAAGATTATTGCCATAAACCTTTAAAATATACTTGCAAAATATTTTTATTTAAAAATTTTAATTAGTTTGCCCACAAAGTTGCTTTTTTTTGGGTAATAAATTATAATTATTTCGTTATGGCTAAAAACATTGATATGACAACGGGTTCGCCCTTTAAAAAAATATTTCTTTTTGCTTTGCCCGTTGCAATCGGCTACGTACTGCAAAATTTCTACTCGTTGGGCGATTCAATAATCGTGTCGCTTGCGCGTGGCGAAAATGCAGTTACGGGAATAAATATTACCTCTTCGCTAATATTTTTAGTAAATGGGTTTGCACAAGGTATGAGCGCAGGCTTTGGAATTGTTTTAAGTCAATTCGTTGGCGCAAAAAATCAAGATAAAATGAGGCAAAGTATAGCAACTTCTTTGCTTTTAACCTTTTTTATTTCTGTTCTTTTATCTATTTCATTCTTTTTGCTTGCGCCAACTATATTAAAAGTTCTTAACACAAACGAACTTTTTTACGACTATGCGCTTTCGTATATTAGAATAATTTTTGCCGGCATATTATTTATGGGCATTTACAATTTAGCCGACCAAATTTTACGAGCCTTAGGCGATAGCAAATCTCCACTTATTATTTTAATAATTTGTTCAACCTTAAACCTAATTTTAAACTCACTGCTTTTTATAACCGATTTGTCGGTGGCTTGGGCAGGTTGGGCTACTATAATTAGCCAAGCAATCTCAGCCGGCGTTGGTTTTATAATCATATTTAAAAAGTTTAAAGAACTTAAACTTAAAAAAAGCGACTTTAAAATCGACTTTAATTTTATTTTCCGCCACCTTGCAACCGGGCTTCCAATGGCTTTTCAGTTTACTATTACGGCAGTAAGCTGTATGATTCAACAAAAAGCATTCAATTCGCTACCAAATCCAGATTTTGCAAAAGCACAAGGCACGGGAAGTAAATTAGATAATCTATTTTCAGCAGCATTATTCGGGGCTTCTAATGCTATGGCAATTTATTGCGGGCAAAACTATGGGGCAAACAAGCTTGATAGAATTAAAAGTGGGGTTAAATGCTCTTATTTAGTGGGCTTGATTTTTACGGCGTTTTGCTTTATACTAAATTTACTATTATGTAAACCACTTTCAAAAATTTTGCTTTACGGAGTAACAAACGATATTTTAAAACTAATTTTTCAATACACCTTCATTCAATCGTTGTTCTATTATTCTTTATACGTACTGCTATCCTTAAGGCAAAGCCTACAAGGAATGGGTTATTCAAGCCTTACCTTAGTTGGTGGTACTATTGAACTTATAATGAGATGCTTAGCTGCTTTTGTTTTAGCAAACTTATTTGGATACAACGGCGCTTGTTTTTCAAACGTGTTAGCATGGGTTGGCGGAATGATAACCTTTATGATTTGCTATTACGCAGTTATTAAAAAACTTCAAACTAAAGCAATGAACGGCAATATTTTTATAGAATAAAAACAGCGTTAATCAACTTATAGCGCTGTTTTTATTGTTTTTTATAACTAAATTTTTTATTGCTAATAAAATAAAAACTTAATCTTTATATAAAATTTTATACATTTTTGTTGACAGAAAGAACTTAAAGTGCTATTATAAAGGTATGGACGAAAACGGGGTGCTGTGTATAACGTACACGGCTGAGATTATACCCATAATCGGTCGCGGTAATTCACGGCCGAGAAAGTATTTTTTCTTGCGCCCCTAAATTTAGGAGGTGTTTTTTTATGTCCAATTTATTATTTTTAAACGAGTTGGTTAGCGAAGATTTAACCGACGTTATCACTCTTGTAGCAACCATTTTAGTTGCTCTGCTTATCGTAGCCGTTTGCATTTTGATGGCAAAAAGCAAGCTTAAAACAACGGATATCGTTTACGCGGGCGTTTCACTCGCATCTTCATTCGTTTTATCCTTTATTAAGATTGCGCCCGTGCAGTACGGTGGGTCAATCACTTTTGCTTCATTCGTTCCACTACTTATTTATACCTTTTACTTTGGGTTTTCACGTGGGCTCGTATGTGGCTTAATTTACGGAGTTTTACAATTTTTGCAAGATCCCTACATTCTTACACCCGTTACTTTCATTTTAGATTATCTTTTGGCTTTCGCAAGCATCGCGGTTATGGGCTTTTTTGCTAAAAACTATAAAAATAAAACTTCCGCTTTAGTGCTTGGTGCTACCTGCGTTTACCTTTGCAGATTTTTAATGCATTTTGCTTCAGGAATAGTATATTTTAATATGGATGCCGTTTGGGCTTCTATTCCGGCAAGCAACGCGGTTGTATATTCTTTGCTTTATCAAGTAGTTTATTTAGTGCCCGATGCTATTATTTGCATAATTGCAATTTTAATTTTATCGCGTGGGGGCATTATTGATAAAATAAAACCCAAACAATAATAAAATTCCTTACAAAGTACAAAAAGTGTGGCTATAAGTTGATTAGCCACACTTTTGTTTTAAATTATTACACCCTTAAAATGCAGATTTTGCAAATTCTTCCATTAAATTAGTTACGTCTTCACGCGAAGTATCGTTTAAATATTCATGGCGAACACCTTCGTAAATTTTACATTTTACGTTTGCTTCTTGCTTTTTATACCACTTTTCAAGATTTAAAACACCCTTACCAAAATTACCAACAGGGTCGTTATCTCCTGCAACTAATAGTATTTTAAAATCCTTTAGGCTATTACCTTCCTTTTTATAAAGCTTAGATAATCCTTTAAAGAAATTATAATAAAAGTTACTACTACAAACAAATCCACAAATATTATCTTCCTTATATTTATCGCATTCGCTTGGAATAGAAGAAATAAAAGTTCCTTCTTTAAATTTCTTGTTATAAGCGTCGAACGACATCTTTTTTAAAAAATTATTAGGCTTATCTTCGCCACCAAAAACACAACCAAGCTTTGCAATAAACTTGCCAAGCGGAACTGTTGGGTCAACGAAATAATGACTTCCGCCTATAATCGCGCCACTTAATTTATTAGCGTGACGACGAATAAATGCTTGAGTTAAAAATGAGCCGTAAGAATGTCCAAATAAAACTACAGATAATTCTTTTCCATATTTTTTACTATAACGATCTTTTGCATAATCACACAAGCAGTCCATATCGCTTAGAGTATCTTCCCAAATATTGCCAGCGCTATAACCTAAGGTGTTCAAATCGGTATGTCCGTGCGCTCTATGATCATCGGCAACAACAATAATACCGCGCTCGTTCATTTTTTTAGCAAAAGAGTGGTATCTCATTGCGTGCTCTGCCATACCGTGTGATATTTGAATAATCCCCACGGGATTTTCAACTTCTTCCCACAAAACGATACTAATTTCTTTTCCGTCTTTAGCTTTCATAACTTCTCTTATCATAATAAACACCTCTCAACTGCCTTTTTCCATCCATCGTACAAACGCTCGAATTTTTCACGCTCGTTAGATGGGTTAAATACCTTATCACTAACCCTTAGTTTAGCAATTTCTTCAATAGTTTTTATACCTAAAGCTATTTGGCATAGATATACTGCGCCAAGAGCCGTACTCTCACGCTCTATAGGGCGATCAACCACACAACCCGTAACGTCGGCTTGGAATTGCATTAAAAAGTTATTTGGCGAAGCACCGCCGTCAACCCTTAAACTCTCTAATTTGATTTGCCCTTCGCTTTGCATTATTTCAAGCAAATCACGAGCCGAATAAGCCATAGCTTCAAGCACCGCGCGAGTTATGTGAGATTTGTTCGTATCCCTTCTAATGCCCGTTATAAGCCCTGTAGCTTCGCTATTCCAGTATGGCGAGCCTAAACCGGTAAATGCCGGTACGACGTAAACTCCGCCCGTATCCTTAACGCTTGTAGCCAACTTTTCGCTTTGTGAAGAATTTTTAAAAAAGTCTAGTTCGTCACGTAGCCATTGAACTGCACTACCTGCGTTAAAAACGCTTCCTTCAAACATATAAACTGGTTTTTTTCCGTAACCTAAAGTAGTTAATAGCGCTTCGCTTTCTTTGTAATGCTCGCCTACGTTTGCAAGCATAAACATACCCGTTCCATAAGTGATTTTTGCTTGTCCCGGCTCAAAACATCCCTGTCCAACAGCTGCGGCTTGTTGGTCGCCTGCACTACCTGCAATTTTTATTTTTCTTCCGCCGTATTCAAACTCGCCTAAAATACTATCTGGAGAAACTATTCTTGGCAATACTGAACGCGGAACTTCAAATAAATTTAAAAGCTCGATGTCCCACTTAAAGGTGTTGATATTATAAAGCATCGTTCTTGAAGCGTTTGTATAGTCGGTAACAAAACTTTTACCTTGAGTAAGTTTATATATTAAAAAACTTTCAACAGTACCTAAACACAAATCGTTTCTTTCAAGCGCATCTTGAACTTCTGGCACGTTTTTAAGTAGCCAACGCATTTTACTTGCAGAAAAGTAGGCATCAACCTTTAAACCCGTTTTTTGTTTTATCATTTCACCGTGCGTTTTTTCAATTTGCTTGCAATAATCCATCGTGCGCCTGCATTGCCAGATAATTGCATTATAAAGCGGTTTTCCTGTAGAACGCTCCCAAGCAATAACGCTTTCGCGTTGGTTGGTTATAGCAACGCCTAAAACGTTTTCAACACCCACCGTTTCAATAGATTCTACTAAAACGCCAAGCGACGCAGAATAAATTTCAGTTGCGCTTTCTTCAACGTAAGAAGGCTTAGGGTAATACTGCTTAATTTCGGCATTAATTACCTTTTCTATCTTTTGTAAGTCAACGTTATAAACAACTGCTCTGGTAGAAGTAGTGCCTTCGTCTAACGCAATTATATAACTCATAATTCACTCCTTTGATTAACCGCTATACACTATAAACAATAAAATCGGTTAAAAGTTAATTTTACACTTATATTGTAACCTAAAAATCAAATAATTTCAATAGTTTTTTTAAATTTTATTGATATTTATTATGTTGTTTTTTTAAAAACTGCTAAATTACTGTTAATTTTTATTCTCTTCGTCATAATATAATGTATGAACACAATAATTTTAGCAGGCGGTGGAACAGCCGGACACGTAACCCCACTTTTAACGGTTTTACCGTTTTTGCAAAACAAGTTTGACAAAATATACTACGTTGGTAGCGGAAAGGATATTGAAAAGACGCTTATGCAAGATAAAGGCGTGGAAATTTTCAACGTTGATTCGCCTGCCTTTAAACGCTCAATTAGCCCTAAAAATTTATTAATTCCTATTAAACTAATTCGTGCGGTTAACGAATGTAAATGTTTTTTAGAAAAAACTAAACCAAAAGTTATATTTTCAAAAGGAGGCTATACAACTTTACCACTTTGTATTGCCGGAAAACAATTGAAAATTCCCGTGGTTTGTCACGAATCCGATTTAAGCTTGGGGCTTGCCAACAAATTGGTTTATAAAAATTCAACCTTGCTTACAACCTTCGATTCTACTGCACAAAAATATGGTGGAATTTGCGTTGGTCCGCCTTTAAATTATAATGCTTTGCAACTAACTAAAGCTCAAGCAAGAAATAAACTTCAAATAAAGAGTGATAAGCTCGTTTTACTAGTTACGGGCGGTAGTCAAGGCAGTATGATTATAAATAACGCAATTTGGAATAATTTAAGCCAAATTTTAAACTCTTTCAACATTATTCATCTATACGGAAGGAAGAATAAGTGCCCCTATAACGCCGTAAACGGCTATTATCCATTTTCTTTTACTAATATGGGAGAATGTATAAGCGCATGTGATATATGTGTATCACGCGGGGGTTCAAATACTATTTTCGAGTTATTGCACGCAAAAATTCCTTCACTTATTGTTCCACTTAAAAAGGGCTCACGCGGTGATCAAATTAAAAATGCAAAGTATTTTAAAAATAAAAATTTAGTACTTTATTGCGATGAAGATGATTTTGAAAAACAACCAATAAAATATATAAACGAGCTGTATTCTAAAAAGGATTTTTTGAGCTCAAATTTAAAAAAATACAAGATTGATAGCGGAAGTGAAAAAATTGCAAATATACTTCTTAATTACTTAAAATAAAAAAAATTTTTATTTAATTAAAATCGCTTAGTTTCTTTAATATTCATGGTTTATGCTAATAATTTAAAAAATTTTTACTAAATTATCTACTATATACAAAAAATGCGTAAAGATAATCTTTACGCATTTCTGTATATAATTTTTTTAAAAATTACTTAAGGATAGTTGCAACAGCACCTGAACCAACAGTTCTACCACCTTCACGGATAGCGAAACGAAGACCTTCTTCGATAGCGATAGGAGTGATAAGTTCTACTTCCATAGTGATGTTGTCACCAGGCATAACCATTTCTACGCCAGCTGGTAAAGTGATTGAACCGGTAACGTCTGTAGTTCTGAAGTAGAATTGAGGACGGTAGTTGTTGAAGAATGGAGTGTGACGTCCACCTTCTTCTTTAGTTAAAACGTAAACTTGTGCAGTGAACTTAGTGTGTGGGTGAATTGTGCCAGGTTTAGCGATAACTTGACCTCTTTCGATGTTCTTTCTGTCGATACCACGAAGAAGAGCACCAACGTTGTCACCAGCTTGAGCTTCGTCAAGAAGTTTTCTGAACATTTCAAGACCAGTAATAACTGTGTTTGTTTTTTCTTCCTTTAAACCAACGATTTCAGCTGGGTCACCAACGTGAGCAACACCTCTTTAAAGACGACCAGTAGCAACAGTACCACGACCAGTGATTGTGAATACGTCTTCTACAGGAAGTAAGAAAGGCTTATCTTCTTCACGCTTTGGATCAGGAATGTAAGAATCGATAGCATCCATAAGTTCAATAATGCATTGAGTTTCTGGAGAAGCAAGAATTTCTTCGTTTGAAGCGTCTGAAGATGCTTTTTCAAGAGCCTTAAGAGCTGAACCTTTGATGATAGGAGTCTTGTCACCAGGGAAACCATATTCAGTAAGAAGGTCTCTGATTTCTTCTTCAACTAACATTAAAAGTTCTTCGTCATCAACTTGGTCGCACTTGTTTAGGAATACTGAAATATATGGAACACCTACTTGACGAGCAAGAAGAATGTGTTCACGAGTTTGTGGCATTGGACCGTCTGTAGCAGCAACTACTAAGATAGCACCGTCCATTTGAGCAGCACCAGTAATCATGTTCTTAACGTAGTCGGCGTGACCAGGACAGTCAACGTGTGCGTAGTGACGCTTATCAGTTTGGTATTCAACGTGTGCAGTGTTGATTGTAATACCTCTTGCCTTTTCTTCGGGTGCTTTATCGATTTCATCATATTTCATCTTTGCAGCGTTACCCTTACATGCCATAACCATTGTGATAGCAGCAGTTAAAGTAGTTTTACCGTGGTCAACGTGGCCGATTGTACCTACGTTTACGTGGGTTTTACTTCTGTCAAATTTAGCCTTTGCCATAATTGTGTTTCCTCCAAAAATTGTTTGTTTT
>JAFWXT010000053.1 GCA_017522945.1 Clostridia bacterium | reverse complement strand
ATTATTGTGATTTTGAAGTTGTCTGTGTAAATGATGGTTCAACAGACCGTAGTTTGGATGTTCTTGAATCATATCAAGAGAAATATAAAAATCTAATCATACATACTCAAAAAAATGCAGGTCCTAGTAGTGCGAGAAATGTGGGTATCTCATTAGCAACTGGAGATTATATATTATTCTGTGATAGTGACGATTGGTTTGAGCGGACGACGATTCTATCAGAATTAGCTAATTATATTAAATCATATAATACAGAAGAGATTGATGTTGTTTACTTCCCGGGGAATACTAATTGGGATGGAAATACAGATTTGTCTCCAGACTTTGAGCCTAGAAGGTTTGATACAGGAAAAGAACTGATGAATGAATATTGTTTGGGATAGTATAAAATCAAGTTTTTCCGTCTTGCCGTTAATTTCTTCATCAGTAACTTTAACACGCTCGGTTTTACCGCCTTTTTTACCACTTGTTGCACGCAGTTTAGAGAGTTCTAATTTCAGTTTTGCAAACTCAAAATATCCATCCACAGGTGGCTTTAATTTGCTTGTTTGCTTGCCGTTGAACGCATAAGAGCAGAGTGCTTTTAAGTATGCGCCGCTATCTTCGTCGTTCATCAGTTTGATGGCTTTGTAATACACGTCTAAGAACGCAAAGTGGAGCATCTTTTGGTTGTACTTTTTAGGAACTTTTCCTTGCGCTTCAAGGCGCTTAACTTCAGTTAGTTCAGATAGAATACAAGCCTGATAATAATCCTCTTGCGCTGATTTAGGCGGAGCCATCGATACGTCGTCAAAGACAAAAGCACAAACGGCTTTAATAAACCGTCCAATTTCATCGTCTTTGGCGTTTTTGATTACGTTCCAATACATATCGTAGAACGTAAATCGAGTTAATTTGTTTGCCATAATTTCCTCCTTAAATTTTATTTTGCAGAACGTTTATAGGCGCATCTGTATTGCCTTTTAAGTTAGCCCATAGGCATCACCTCCTTAAAGGGTTTTATTTAAGTCCTCACTTATCCAAGGACACGAAAATTAAAAATATAGACGTTTTATAAAAATTTATCCTTTCACTTAAAGGGGTTAATTCTAAGCAAAACCGCACCCCCCATAAGTTAAAAAATATTTTGCTTCCCATATAAAAGGGCTTTTTTTACTCAAAAGTAAACCCCATTAAACCTAAAAATATTTTGCCCCTTCACTTAAAAGGGCGATTTTTAAGCAAAAGTTAAGGTTAAAACTAAAAATTCTTTCGTTTATTTTTAATCAACTCCTTCTACTATGGTATTGGGATAAAAAAATTCTTTTTGGTCGGAAATCTTTTTTATAAATACCCTTCACTTAAAGGGGCGATTTTTAGCCACTTAGGGGGTTGGATTTTTAATTTTTATTAAAAAAATTTTTCCCTACACTTAACCAAGGACAGAAAAATAGAAAAGTACACGGTTTGCGTTAAAATTTTCTCCCATACTTATCCAAGGACACATTTTTTGAAAACGTGACGGTTTTGGATAGAAAATTTTACTCTCCATATAAAGGGGCGATTTTAAGACAAAACGTGGCGGTCTATCTTGTAAAAAATTTATCCCCTCAAGTGGTAGCCGACGAGAAAGCCGTTTTTACAACCATTTCTCAAAAAAAATTTACCCCTTCACTTAAAAGGGCTGTTTTGAAGAAAAAAACAAGGCAAAAATTTAAATTTCTATAAAAAATTTTTATCTCTCACTAAAAAGGGCGTTTTTAAGGCAAAACTTGGTGGTCTATCTTGTAAAAAATTTATCCCCTCAAGTGGTAGGCAACGAAAACGGCAAAAACTTAACCTTTTTATAAAAATTTTTTCCTTTCACTATATATCCCTAACTTTTTTAACGAAAAATAACCTTCTACTTTTAATTGCTGAAAAAATTTCCTTTTTACAACCACGCTCTACTATATATCCCTGACTTTTTTTGCATTTTGCAACCCTCTATTATGTATTGGGAGAAAAATTTTTCATTTTACAACCGCCTTCACTATTAATGGACACTTAAAGCCTTTCAGTTTAGGTTTCTTAAAACATCTTTCACTTATCCAAGGACAGTTTTTTGAAAAAGTTCGGGGTGTAAGCAAAAATTCTCTCTATATATCCAAGGACACGAAAATTTAAAATACAACCCCATTTAGAGAAAAACTTTTAAAAACGAAAAAAGTCGCCCAAAAACAGGACGACTTTATCAATTTGTATTCATTTATCGTTTTTCTTATATAAGTAAACGGTGGACGTTTCCATCCACCGTTTATAGGTTTTATTTAGTTAGGTTTATTTCTTCTTAAAGATTGCAACAAGGTCAGCAAAACTCTTTTTCTTGATAACGAACCAAACGAGAGCAAAGCCGCCAAGTCCAAGAACAACTACCGAACCGACAACGATACCTGCAATAGCACCGCCAGAAAGTCCGTCTTTCGGTTCATCAGGAGTTTCAGGAGCACCGCCGTTACCCATTTGATAATCACAAGTATCACACTTACCGTTATTATCGCTATCAGCGTGAGTGCCTACGTTAGTCTTATCGCCACAAGAACATTCGTTCCAATGGTTATTCGCATCGCTTTCCCAAGTAGTGCCGTGGTCGTGGTTGTGCGGAATATCTTCCCAAATTGCAAATAATTCTACGTTAGCTGTTACGTTATAAGTTGCGCCGTCTATTACTTCACCGTTTGCAGAAGTAGACCAACCTTTGAATTGTTTGCCGTCAGGTGCAGTAAACGTGCAAGTAGGTAACGTATAGATTCCTGCATATTCAACAGGACTCATAGTTCCCGTACCACCATTTGCGTTGAATGTTACGTCAAAGTTTACAACAGGAATATCTTCCCAAATTGCAAACAATTCTACGTCAGCAGTTACATTATAAGTTGTACCGTTAATAACTTCGCCATTAGCAGTAGTAGCCCAACCTTTGAATTTCTTTCCGTCAGGTGCAGTAAATGCACAAGTAGGTAAGGTGTAAGTTCCTGCATACTCAACAGGACTCATAGTTCCCGTACCACCGTTTGCATTGAAAGTAACGTTATACTTTACAACAGGAATATCTTCCCAAATTGCAAAGAGTTCTACGTTAGCGGTTACGTTATAAGTCGCACCGTCAATTACTTCGCCGTTAGCAGAAGTAGACCAACCTTTGAATTGTTTTCCGTTAGGAGCAGTAAACGTACAATTAGGTAACGTATATTCGCCAACATATTCAACGGGTTGCATATCTCCCGTACCGTTATTTGCATTGAAAGTAATTTCATATCCAACAACTTGAACCGCCATTATCGTTTCAAAACCTTGATATTTAACGGTAATATTTAAGTTGCCTATCAATTCAACGCCAAACACGTAGTTAATCGGGTCTTGAATTTGACTACCATTGTACCAATATTCAACGTTTCCTGCATTTACAGGTTCGGTTGAACTATCTGAATAATTTAATGTGATTGAAATACCACTTGGATTGATTGTTGTTCCAGCTAAAATTGTGCCTGTATATGTTGCTGTAATACCAGTTGCTTCTGGCACATCTTCAACCCAACTTACTATGAAAGATTGACTTGTTGCAACATCCCACACATAATTTGTAGCACCATTAGCCATTGTATATGGTATATCGGCAACAACTTTATAAGTAATAGCTTGAGTTGTGTTTTTTGTTACAGAGAATGAATGTCCTGTTGTTTCGCCACCATTACTCCAATCATTGTATTCAGTGTCCCAATACAAAATTCTAAATCTTGCATTAAAACTTGTATCCCAAGTAAATGTATATGTTGAACCATTAGTAATTGTTATTCCTTGTGGTTGTTTTGTAAATTCAGCTGGGGTAAAGTTTACTGTAAATGTATCACTTTTTGCAACATTCACACCTTCTCTATAAGCATATAATCTCAATATTTT
>JAFWXT010000009.1 GCA_017522945.1 Clostridia bacterium | reverse complement strand
GAATATTCTTCACACGGAATGACTATGGCGTTTTTAACTCTATCACTTACTGAAAGTTTCCACTCGTTTAACTCTCGTTCTATCAATAATTCGATATTTAGCGTTAAAAAGCAAAATAAATATTTATGGGGTGCGTTTATACTTTCAATAATACTAACCGTTTGCGTAGTATTTATTCCTGGTTTAAACGGAATATTCGGATTTGAAAGTGTTTCTCTTGCTGAATTTGGTATTTCAGTAGGTTTAGCGTTTTTAATCATACCGTTTACCGAATTGTTAAAACTAATTAAAAAAATTAAAAAATAACTTAAAAATAGCGCATTTCTTTTAAAGAAGTGCGTTTTTTTATGCAAAAAAATAAAAAATGTAAAACAAAACCACAAAAAAATTAAAAAATATAAAAAAATATTCAAAGACGCGTTTAATTAGTTTGACAAATGCTATAAAATTTGTTAAATTATACACGGTAAAAATTTTTTTAGGGGACTTACTTATGTTCATTTTCTCAGTTATGTCTATGAATATGATGCGCATGTGCATGCACATGGGTAAGTTTAGTTATGCCGAAATTTGATAACCAATGATTGTAAAGTCAACGGAAAGTCAATTCGGCTTTCCGTTTTTTTTATGTATCCCTAATAAAAAATAACCAAAGAAAAGGATTTTGTATTTTATGATTGAAATTGTTTCGCTTAACAAAACTTTCAAATCGAATAAAGAAGATTTCGTTGCGCTTGAAGATATAAATCTTACCGTAAACGACGGTGAAATCTTTGGCGTAATCGGGCTTTCGGGTGCAGGTAAAAGCACCCTTATAAGATGCATCAATCTTCTTGAAAGACCTGACAGCGGAAAAGTAGTTATCGACGGGCAAGATTTAACCTTGCTAAACAAAAAAGAACTTAACGCTTTTAGAAAAAATCTTTCAATGATATTTCAAGGCTTTAATTTGTTTGAACAAAGAACTGCCCTTCAAAACGTCTGCTTTCCTTTAGAGCTTACTAATGTTCCTAAGGAAGAACGCACTAAAATAGCGTTAGAACTTCTTGAGCAAATGGGAATTCAGGACAAGGCAAACTCTTATCCATCACAACTTTCAGGTGGTCAAAAACAAAGGGTTGCTATTGCAAGAGCGTTAGCTTCAAATCCAAAATATTTATTATGCGACGAAGCGACTTCTGCCCTTGACCCAGAAGCAACCGAAAGCATACTTTCAATCATAAAAGAAATAAATCAAAAACAAAAAATAACCGTTATAGTTATAACTCACGAATTAAGCGTTATTGCAAAAATATGCGATAGAGTTGCAGTTATTCATAACGGAAAAGTTTGCGAGTGTAACACTCCAACGCAAATTTTTAAAAACCCACAAACCGAGCCAACTAAAAAACTTATTGCTTCGGCTACATTTTTAAGGGGGAATAACAAATGTCGGCTGAACTTACTAATCTTTTTCAAAACGGTGATTTAGTAAAAGCTATTTGGGAAACCGTATATATGACCTTTGGCTCAACGATTATTGCATATTTACTTGGTTTGCCACTTGGAATTTTACTTTATGTAACCGATAAAAAAGGAATTTGCCCTTGCTCACCCATTAACACGGTTTTAGGATTTTTTGTTAACCTTGTTAGAAGTATTCCATTTATGATTTTAATAGTTGCTATCTTCCCCGTTGCTAAACTTATAGTTGGAACTACCGTTGGTAACGGACCTATGATGGTTATTTTAATTATAGGCGCTACACCTTACGTTGCAAGAATGGTTGAATCTTCGGTTCGCGAAGTTAATAGCGGTATTATTGAAAGCGCGCAAAGTATGGGGGCTAGCACTTGGCAAATAATTATTAAGGTTATTATTCCCGAAGCAAAGCCTGCTTTAATAACAGGTTCGGTAATTTCATTAGTTACTATTTTAGGCTACACTGCAATGGCTTCAACAATCGGCGGCGGTGGACTTGGCGCAATAGCTTATAACGAAGGCTTTTTACGCTTTAAAGACGACGTTGTGTGGATGTGCGTTTTATTCATTGTAGTAATCGTTCAATTAATTCAAACAATAGGCAATTTTATTGCTAAGAAAACTGATAAAAGGATTAAAAATTAATGAGTTTTTTAATTAAACAAACTATTAAAAGCAACGGTTTTAATCACCGAATGCGTAACTTCTTATTTTACTAATTATCTAAATAAAAACAAATAATTATAATTTAAAGGAGTTAATAGAAAATGAAAAAATTAATATGTTTTATATGTTTAGTAGTTACTTGCTTAACCGTAACTGGTTGTTTTGGAAAAAGAGATGAAAATACTATAATCGTTGGCGCAAGCTCAACCCCGCATGCAGATATTTTACGATTTATTGAACAAGACTTTGAATCCTTTGGCTACAAATTAGAAATTAAGGTTTATAACGACTACGTTTTACCTAATACTGCTTTAGCAGCAGGCGATTTAGATGCAAACTTCTTCCAACACCTACCCTACTTACAAAGCTACAACGCAGAATACAAAACAAATCTAATTAGCGCGTGCGCAGTTCACTACGAACCAATGGGTATTTTTGGTAACAACGTTTCAAGTTTATCTACTCTTCCTGCAGGCGCAAAAATTTTAATTCCTGCCGATGGTTCAAACCAAACAAGGGCTTTACTATTACTTGCAGAAAATAACGTAATCACTTTAAAAAATGGCGTTGATATCAATACAGGTGTTACACCTAACGATATTGCAAACAATAACGGATACAACGTTGTTGCAGTTGAAGCGGCTACTATCCCTGCTCAACTTAACTATTCGGAAAACGGAACTATAGCAGTTATTAACGGAAACTACGCTCTTTCTGCAGGCTATTCAATTTCAAACGCGCTTGCAATTGAAAGTAGTGATGGCGCTGCTGCTACAACCTACGCAAATATTTTAGCTATAAAAAGCGGTGATGAAAATCGCGAACCTATTAAAAAATTAGTGGAACTTTTAACAAGCGAAAAAACTAAACAATTTATTACAAACAACTATAACGGCGCGGTTTTACCAGTTTAATTAAATCTTTTAAAAAAGCTAAAAGGATTGAAAGAACATTTCTTTCAATCCTTTTTTTATGTATTCAGTTTATTAAGCTTAATTATTAAACTGCCCTTGTTTTAAGCAGGGGTAGCTTCGCTCGCTTTAGGTTTTTTATCCTGTTTAATTTCGCCAGATTTTACAAGCGCCCACTTAGCAATTAACGGACCTAAAAGTTCGTAAACCAAGGTTGCACATAAAGTTACGGTAACAACCGAATTAGCAAATCCTGCATCTACAAGTTGAGTTGTAGATGCTACTTTTGTTGCCATACCGATTGCAACACCCGCTTGAGGAAGCAAGGTTAAACCAAGATATTTTTTAACGTTTGAATCTGCATTAACAACCTTTGCTCCAAGATATGCACCGCTATATTTACCAACACTTCTTGAAACTAAATAAACGATACCGATAAGTCCAACTGATGGGATAATCGACAAGTCAAGCTCTGCGCCCGAAACTATAAAGAATAACATAAATAGTGGTGTTGTCCATCTATCCATAAGGTCGAATATTTGACCGCTTTCCTTATTAAGGTTAACGTAAACTGCGCCGATTGCCATACAAGTTAATAAATCAGAAAGCACTAAATTAGGAATAACCGTACATAATCCAACGCCTGCAAATACAGCAACTATACAAAGTGAAATTCTATTACCCCTTGAAGCGAATATTTTGGTTGCAAAAGCAAGAATAAACCCTAAAATTGAGCCTATACCAAGTGATAAAATAATTTCAAGTAGTGGTAAAAGCAATAATTCAACGATAGTTGGTTGAGCAGCAGGATCGGCAAATGCTTTTGCAACTGCTAATGATATTGCAAATATTATAAGACCGATGGCATCATCGAATGCAACTACTGGAAGTAAAGTATCAGTTACAACCCCGCGCGCCTTATATTGACGTACTACCATTAAGGTTGCAGCAGGAGCGGTTGCTGTTGCAATTGCACCTAAGCAAATAGCTTCAGAAACGCTTATGGCATCAAATATAGAAAGTAATAATAAAGCAAGGTCAACTAAAACTACAGTTGCTACGGCTTGAAACACTGTAATAATTACTATACTTTTACCTATGTGACGAATATGTTTAAATTTAAAGGACGAGCCGATTGAAAAGGCAATAAAGCCAAGAGCTACATTCGTTATAATATCTAAATTTTCAAGGTCGTTTGAGCCTAAAAATTCCATTAAATATCTTGCTATTAGCCCTGCAATTAAATATGCTGTTACGTTAGGCATACCGAGTAGTTTAGCAAATCTTGTAAAAGCAAGACCTATCGCCATAGCGATAGCAAGTGTGATAAGCGTATTCATTATTATTCAATCCCCTCGATAAATGCAAGTGGCATTGCGTACATAATACCAACCTTTTGCTTGATTTCATCAGTTACTGCCCTTACGATAGTTTTAACTTCTTCAAGGCGAGATTCATCAATAATGCAATAAACAATATAGTTCATATCGTGAGTGTATTCAACAACGTGGCGAAGCCCTGTAAATGCTGGAACAGGTTCTTCTTTATTATCTAATAATGCAGATTTTAAACTTTGAGCAGGTAATACAACACCTTTAATGTTTGCTCTTCTTAAAGCAGAGAAAAGCGCGTAAGCATTTTCGTTCTTACTTAAAATTACTTGAAACATGTACTTCATAAATATAAACTCCTTTCCTTTTTTTTGTAAGCCACTTTATTCTATACCTATTAAAAATAAAAAGCAACTAAATTATAAGCTAAATTAATTTTTTTATTAACAAAAATTTATTTTTGTTCATATGATATATTAAGAATAAGTTAATAAGAAAAACAGATAAAAAAAATTACCTTTTACATACGGAGATTTACAATATGTGTACCTGTTTAATTAACTTATTATGTCCAAGACAACATTGCAACCACCACCATGGATTGTACGGCTACAACCAAGGCGGTTATTACTACGACCCTACTATAGCTGCGCTTGCTAATGCAAACCAATTAGCAAACGGCGGTAACGGTGCTTTTTATGCTACTAACGGTTATATAAATCAATGTGGTTGTAGAAGAAATGGCAACCAAGGCGGTTATTACTACGACCCAGTTGCCCTATCAACAGCAGGACAAATTGAAAACGGCACTTTAACTGCAAACTATTATCCAAGAAATGGTAGTGGAAATCACTGCAGTTGTCACCAAAGAACAACTTCTGCTTTAGCTGTTATTAACTGTATATTCTAATCACTAACGACCTTTTTCATAGTTAAATCCTAAATTTTAGCCCTTTGCCCCTAAGGTAAAGGGTTTTTTTTATAAAAAACGCCCATAAACCGCCGCGAAACTTCATTTTATACCAACAAAAAAAACGTCAAATACAACTTGACGCTTTTATAAATTACTTTTAAAATTTTTCTATTTTGCCACAACGTTTTCGTAAACGATAGTAACAGGACCTTGATTTACCTGACTAATAGTCATATCCCCACCGAAAACGCCTTTTTTAGTAACTACACCATTTTGTTCAAGGCATTTACAAAAATATTCATATAACTCGTTTGCTCTTTCGGGGTGCTCAGCTAAAGTAAAGCTTGGTCTGTTTCCGTGAGCAAGGTCGGCAAGCAAGGTAAACTGCGATACGCACAAAATTTCGTAACCTAAATCTTTGCAAGATAAATTCATTTTACCATTTTCGTCACTAAAAATTCTTAATGCGCAAACTTTTTTTGCAAGGTATTCCGCTTGTTTTTCGTTGTCGCCTACGCCAACGCCAAAATATATGACTAACCCATTGTCTATTGACGAAATTAGTTTATTTTCACAAGTTAAACTTGCGCTTGTTACTCTTTGAACAACTGCTTTCATAATTATCCTTATTCGCCTAAAAAACGGCAGTAGGCGTTAAATTCTTTAAGTTTATTTTGTCTTTGCTTATAATCTGGCAAAACCGAGCATAAAAGTTGGTAATACGCCTTTTGATGGTTTTTTTGAACGGTATGACAAAGTTCGTGTAAAACTATATAATCGCACAAATCTTCAGGGATTAAAGCAAGCGAAAGGGAATAACTTATTACGTTATCAACCGAACACGAACCCCATACTCTTCTTGTTGACTTTAGCCTTACTAAGCGATATTTAAACCCACATTTTTTTGTAAAATACTCGGTTTTTTGAGTTATATATGGCAAAAATATGCTTTTAATAAAGGCTTTAAGTCCACCTTTTAAATTGTTTCTTGGTAGCGACAAGGTTTTACCGTCGTTTTGTAAAAAAACCACGTTTTCATCGTTATACGAAATTGTATAAATACCGCCTGCAATATAAATTTTTTCGCCTTCTAACAGCCTTGGTAATAAATTCAAGCGTTTATCGGTAATATTAGTATATTTTTCTATCCATTCGCGCTTTGAATTTACAACGCTTTGAATTTTTTCTTTGGTTGCGTTATATGGCGCGTAAACCACTATCTCGCCCGTACTTTGCGAAATTTTAATCGCAAAGTTTTTGCGCCTTTTCGAGCGCTTTATTATATATTTCACTTTAATATTAAAGATGCTATTTCTCTTGCGTTTAGTTTAACGCAAGTCTCTTCACGCGTAAGCATATTTTTAAGGTTTACTTCACCCCTTTCAAGTTCACTATCGCCTATGGTTATTACCTGTTTTGCGCCTATTTTATCGGCATATTTAAATTGTGGTTTAATACCCCTTTGCATATGGTCGATTTCACATCTAACACCTAAAAGCCTTAATTCATGACAAAGAGCAAACGCCTTTTCGCGCGCCTTATCGCCAATAGTAGCTAAATAAAGGTCGGCTACGTCGTTATTTGGAATTTCAATACCCTTTGCTTCCATAAGCATTAAAATTCTTTCCATACCCATACCGAAACCAACACAAGGAAGGTTTGGTCCACCTAATTCACCAACTAAATTATCATATCTACCGCCACCACACACCGTGCCTTGCGAACCCAAGTCAGTGGTAACGAATTCAAATACCGTGCGTGTGTAATAATCAAGACCGCGAACTATACTTGGATTAACCGTATATTCAAGTCCTGCAAGTGATAAATGTTTCTTTAAACCTTCAAAATGCTCCTTACAATCGTCGCATAAATAATCGGTAATCTTTGGCGCATCTGCACAAAGAAGTTTACAACCTTCTTCCTTGCAGTCTAAAATTCTTAAAGGATTTTTCTCATAGCGCTCTTGACAAACTTTACACATTTTATCGTAACTACCCTTTAAATATTGTTTAAAGGCTTCGTTATATTCTTTTCTACACTTAGGACAACCTATCGAATTGATATTTAAAGCAACGTTAAGTCCAGCCTTTTTAAGCAAGGTATGAGCAATTAAAATTACTTCAGCATCCATATCTGCGCCCGAAGCACCGTAAATTTCAACACCGAATTGGTGGTGCTCTCTAAGTCTGCCCGCTTGTGGCCTTTCATATCTAAAAACGGGTGTAATATAGTACATTTTAAGTGGCATTGCGCCGTTAAATAAACCGTTTTCGATAAAAGAACGCGCAACGCCTGCCGTTCCTTCGGGCTTTAAAGTCATACTTCTATTACCCTTATCGTTAAAGGTATACATTTCTTTATTAACGATATCGGTAGTATCTCCTACGCCACGCAAAAATAGTTCGGTGTGTTCAAAGGTTGGGGTACGAATTTCTTTAAGGCAAAATAGCGAAGTTACTTCGCTTATTATCTTTTCAAGATAGTGCCATTTATAAGATTGTTCGGGTAAAACGTCTTTCGTTCCTTTTGGTACGTTAATCATAATAAATCCTTTTGGCAACGTTACAAATAACGATTGATTATAAATAGAATTTATCAACCGCTCATTGTGATAAAGCCATTTTTTTATAAAATATATTTTTTAAGATTTTGGTTACGAACGATTGCTTCTAAATGTTCGTCAACGTATTTTTTGTCGATAGTTACTTCAATCATCGGGTGGTCGCCACCTGCGTTGAATGAAATATCTTCAAGTAAATTTTCCATAACCGTATGAAGTCTTCTTGCCCCTATATCTTCAGTTCTTTCATTGATTGCTTCAGATAAAGTTGCAATTTCTTCAATAGCGTCTTGCGTGAATAGAAGTTTTACGTTATCAACTTCAAGTAAGGTAGTATATTGAATAGTTATAGCATTCTTTGGCGTTGTTAAAATTTTAACAAAATCATCTTTGGTTAAACTTGAAAGTTCAACGAGAACTGGAAATCTACCTTGAAGTTCGGGAATTAAATCTTGAACTGAGGAAACGTGGAAAGCCCCTGCCGCGATAAATAAAATATAATCGGTTTTAACAGGTCCGTATTTTGTTTGAACGGTACAGCCTTCTACTATCGGTAAAATATCCCTTTGAACGCCTTCGCGAGAAACGTCAGGTCCACCGTTACGGTTTGAATTACCTGCTATTTTATCAATTTCGTCGATAAATATAATACCTTCTTGTTCGGCGCGTCTTACACCTTCGCTAACAACTGCATCTTCATCGATAAGCTTTTCAGATTCTTCTTCAATCAAAATCTTTTTAGCTTCTTTAACGGTCATTTTTTTCTTCTTCATACGCTTTGGTAAAGCGTCACCAAAAATGCTACCTATATTGATTTCAGCACCACCAGGTATAAGTTCCATCGATTTTGGTTGATCTTTAACTTCAATTTCAACCTGCATTTCATCATAAATACCTGCGGATAAACCGTTTAAGGTTTGATTTGGATTAACTTCTTCAACGCCTTCGGCTCTATTCGTATTAAGAATAGCGCAAACAATTTTTGAAAGACGTTTGAAAGCAACCGCTTCTGCGCGTTCGTTTACAGATTTCATATATTCTTCGCGCACTAAACGGATTGAACTTTCAACTAAATCTCTTATCATAGATTCAACGTCTCTGCCAACGTAACCAACTTCGGTATATTTAGTAGCTTCAACCTTAATAAAAGGTGCTTTTACCAAACGCGCAAGTCTTCTTGCAATTTCGGTTTTACCAACGCCGGTAGGCCCTTTCATTATAATATTTTTAGGTGTAACTTCACTCATCATATCAAGTGAAAGTTTACTGCGACGGTAACGGTTACGAAATGCAACTGCAACCGCTCTTTTTGCTTTATCTTGACCAATAATATATTTATCAAGCTCGGCAACTATCTGTCTTGGTGTATAATTCATAACTTTTACCCCCTTAAATTACACTTCTTCAACGGTAATATTATCGTTGGTAAATATACATATTCTCGAAGCGATATTAAGCGCCTTTTTAGCAATAGTTGGCGCGTCAAAATCAGTTTCTTCATAAAGTGCGCGCGCAGCAGCTAACGCGTAGTTTCCACCGCTTCCTATCGCACATACTCCACCGTCAGGCTCGATTACGTCGCCAGAACCCGACAATATGAACATATTATCCTTATCTGCAACTATCATCATTGCTTCAAGCCTTCTTGGTAATTTATCGTTACGCCAAAGCTCGGCAAGTTCAACCGCGCTACGCATAAGATTTCCCGAATATTTATTCAACATACCTTCAAATCTTTCGGTTAAGGTAAATGCGTCGGCTACACCGCCGGCAAAACCTAAAATTACTTTGTCGTTATAAATTCTTCTTACTTTTACAGCATTGCTTTTAAAAACGATACTTTCACTTAAAGTTACTTGTCCGTCACCTGCAATAGCTGTTTTTCCATTGCGCTTTACACCGCAAATGGTTGTTCCGCGAAATTGACTTTCCATACTAATCGTTAATCCTCTCTAAAATACTCTTTATTTCTGCGAGCGAACGCTCTGCCATCATCTGCTTCTTTAAATCTTTTTTGCGTTTATCAAGGTTATAAACGGGTTCTAAAATGCCAAAATTAGCATTCATTGGTTGAAAATTTGTATTGGGTGTGCTTATATAACAAGCTAGCGCACCCGATACTGTTTTATAATTCCATTCAATAGGCTCTTTTCCATTTAGCTTACGCAAAATATTTATAGCACAAGAAAGCCCGGAAGAGGCGCTTTCAACGTACCCTTCAACACCTGTAATTTGCCCCGCAAAATAAATATTTTCGCTATTTTTAAGTTGATAATACTTATTTAGCGATTTTGGAGCGTCGATAAAGGTATTTTTATGCATAACTCCGTAACGCACGAATTCTGCGTTTTTTAAAGCTGGAAATAGCGAAAAAATTCGCTTTTGTTCACCAAATAATAGGTTAGTTTGAAAACCTACTAAGTTATACATGCTACCCTGTACGTTCTCTTTACGAAGTTGCAAACAAGCGTAAGGCCATCTTCCTGTTTTAGGGTCGGTTAGCCCTGCCGGCTTTAACGGACCGAAACGCAAGGTATCAACCCCGCGAGAAGCCATTACTTCAACTGGCATACAGCCTTCAAAAACCTTACTATTTTCAAAATCGTGAAGAGGAGCGCGCTTTGCATTTATAAGTTCGTTATAAAATACTTCGTATGTTTCCTTGTCCATAGGACAATTTATATAGTCACCCTTACCATCTTCACCATATCTATCGCAAATAAATGCGTTATCCATATCGATACTTTCGCCCAAAACTATAGGCGCTGCCGCATCGAAAAAATAAAATGCGCCCGTTAATTTCTTTATGTTGTCACATAAAGCACCTGTAGTTAAAGGACCTGTGGCTACTACCGTTAATTGGTTAGCGTTAATATCTGTAACTTCTTCGCTTATAAAGGTGATATTTTCTTGTTCTTTAAGCTTTTTAGTTATAAGCTCGGCAAACCTTTCGCGGTCAACGGCTAAAGCGTTGCCTGCAGGTACGCGCGTTTTATCCGCGCAGTCGATAATTAAACTGCCAAGCATTCGCATTTCTTCTTTTAAAAGCCCACACGCGTTGCCGTAAACGTCGTTTGATTTTAATGAATTTGAACAAACGAGTTCGCCAAAATATTCGCTTTTATGTGCTGGCGTAAAAGCCTTTGGTTTTATGTCGTATAAATTAACTTTTATTCCGTGGCGGGCTAAATAATACGCGCATTCGCTACCTGCAAGACCGCCACCTATTACGTTTACTGTTTTATTGTTTTGCATTTTTCACTTTAACTGCGTAGCTACATTCCTTATCCGAGCAACGCATCGTTTTTCCATCTTTTGAATATACTAAAAACTTACCGCAAGTTGGGCAAATATCGCCAGTTGGCATATCCCAACTCATAAAACTACATTCTGGATAGTGCGAGCAACCATAGAAAGTTTTTCCACCCTTAGAAGCCATTTTTCTCGTTGGATTGTGACATATTGGACAAATACCGGCATCTTCAGCCAAACTTTTTGTATTTTTACAAGTTTTACAATATAAATATTTACCGAACTTACCCTTTTTAACAACCGTTTCGCCACCGCATTTTTCACACTTTTCTTCACATTTTTCTTCATTTAACGGCTTAATATTTGAACAAGTTGGATAATTAGGGCAAGCAAGGAATTTACCAAATTTGCCCGTTTTGTATATCATAGTAGCACCGCATTTTTCACATATTTCATCCGACTGTTCAACGTTTTCAGGACGAATATTCGAACATTCTGGATAGTTTGAACAAGCAAGATATTTACCGTATCTACCCTTTTTTCTAACCATAGGTGCGCCACATTTTTCGCATACGAAATCAGTGGTTTCATCTCCGTCTTTAACAGCCTTTGAAAGTTGGTCGGCAAAAGCGGGATAAAAGTCTCCTATTAGTTTACGCCAGTCCTTACCGCCGTTTTCAATATCGTCGAGCTTATCTTCCATATTAGCGGTAAAACCAACGTCCATAATATCTGGAAAATACTTAACCAAAATATCGGTTATGTTAAACGCCATTTCAGTAGGAACTAAAAATCTACCTTCTTTAGTGGTATATTTGCGCTTTGTTAAAACTGAAATAATTGAAGCGTAGGTAGAAGGTCTGCCTATGCCCTTATCTTCCATAATTTTAACGAGTGAAGCATCGGTAAAACGAACGGGTGGCTTTGTGAATTTTTGCTCGCTTTCAAGTTTTGAAAGTTTTAATTCGTCGCCAACTTCAACGTTTGGTAAATTTTTACTTTCTTCTGTATCTTCTTCTTCCTTCTTATAATCGTCGTAAACCGCAGTAAAACCCTTAAATTTAACGGTTTTACCACTCGTTTTAAATACGTAACCGCTATTTTCCACTTCAATTTTAACTTGGTTATAAACCGCGTCGGTCATTTGAGAAGCAAGGAAACGGTCGTAAATAAGTTTATATAAATTATAGTGATTTTTATCCAAAATACCCTTAACGCTTTCAGGTGTTACTGAAAGGTCGATAGGACGAATTGCTTCGTGCGCGTCTTGGCTATTGCTCTTTGATTTATATACGTTTGGCTTTTTAGGTAAATATTCACCGCCAAATTTATCTAAAATAAATTCACGAGCGCTATTTTGCGCGTCAACGCTAACGCGTACCGAATCCGTTCTAATATAGGTTACCAACGCTAAATGCCCTTTTGGTGTTTCAACGCCCTCGTAAAGATGTTGCGCTACCGACATAATAACCGGTGAAGTCATATTTAGCTTATTAGAAGCGTCCTGTTGCATCGTACTCGTTGTAAAAGGTGGCAATGGATGAGATTTTACTACGGTTTTTTTGCAATCTTTAACGATAAAATTACCATTTTTTAAAATTTCGGTAACCTTATCGGCTTCTTCTTTACAAGTAGGCTTAAATTTTTTGCCGTTTTTCTCGGTTAAAAGCGCCTTAAATTGTGGCGGATTGCCCGCTTTTAAAGTAGCAACTAAATGCCAGTATTCTTGTGGGTTAAAACCTTTTATTTCTTTTTCTCTATCAACGATTAATCGAAGAGTAACAGATTGTACTCTACCTGCCGACAATCCGTCTTTAATGCGTTTACAAAGTAACGGACTTAGTTTATAACCAACTAAACGGTCTAAAACACGGCGCGCTTGTTGAGAGTCAACTAAATTTTGATTGATTTCACGCGGTTCGGCAAGAGCTTTTTTTATAGCTTTTTCACTAACTTCGTTAAAAACTATTCTTTGCGCTTTACCTTGAAGTTTTAAAACTTCCATCAAATGCCACGAAATAGCCTCACCTTCACGGTCGGGGTCGGTTGCGAGATAAACTTTATCTGCCTTTGCAACTTTTTCGCTCAAACGCTTTATAGTTTGCTTTTTATCGGCTGTAACTACGTAGTTTGGTTCAAAGTTATCTAAAACGTTAACGCCAAGCCTTTTTTCAGGTAAATCTCTAACGTGCCCTTCGCTCGCGTCAACCTTATACTTTCCTTTTAAATACTTTTCAATCGTTTTCGCTTTTGATGGCGATTCAACTATAATTAATTGCATAAATATATATCTCCAAGCGTTTTACGCTTATTCGCTAATTTTTTTATACCACAATAAAAAGCCTATAAAATAACTTTTTTATTTGGTTGCCTTTTATTTTTTGATTTTTATAAGCGCGGTATAACAGTTATTCGCCCCGCGCGATACCACGCCGTTTATTTCAAGCATTGAAAGAATTGATATTATCTCAAAGCTCTTTTTACCAGTAAGTTCGGCTATTTTATCAACGTGTGTTTCCCCGTCAATAACCGATAAAACTTCAATTTCTTCATCACTTAAATCGGGAACTATTTCTTCAGTTATTTCAATATTTTCGCCTTGCGCAACGTCAAAAGAATTTTCAACCAGTTGCGCTTTGTTAATTTTAATAAGAAAATTACAAATTTCACCACTCTTTTCGCCTATCGAATAGGGTATTGCGTATAACCTTTTACTATAAGCTTCGGCAAACTTTGCAGTGTGCCTCGTTCCGCTATCTTCTGCCCCACTCAATATTAAAACTCCGTCGGAAAGGGCGGAAATCAACCTATTTCTCATAGGAAAACGCCAAGGCGCAGAAGTAGTTTCGGGCGGATATTCACTAATCACCAAACCGTTTTGAGCAATTTTATCTACAAGCGACCTGTTAGACTGCGGATATACGTAATCGTGACCATGAGCAAGAATACTTATAACGTTACCGCTTTCGTATCCGCCCAAAAGCGCCGACCTATCACCACCCACTGCGCTACCGCTCACTATAACCACACCGCTACGCGATAAATCATTTGCTATCGCTTCGCCGGTTTTTAAAACGAAAGGCAAAGTTTTTCTTGAACCTACAATACCAAAAGTGTGATTAGCGTTTAATAAACTTACATTGCCCTTTGCATATAAAACTAATGGCGCTAAAGGTAAATTTTTTAATCGTTTTGGGTAATTTTCGCTTAAAATCGTTATTGCTTCAATATTACGCTTTGATAGTTTGCTCATAACAAACTCAACGTATCCACTTTGTTTATCACAAGCACTATTAAGCAAAGTATTTGCAAGACTTTCACTAAGATTTTTTGCAACGTAAGAATATGCTGGCTTAGGATTATCAAACATCTCGCCAAGATTTTTATACAAAGCAACTATCGCGCTTTTGTGCTTATATTCAAGCCCTTCGTAAGAATCTAAAACTATAAGGGCCTTTTCGTTTAAATTATATTCTTTCATAACAAATATTTTGCAAAAAATTTAACTTAGATTTTAAAAGTGCTTTTAGTTATTTTGCGTTTAATTATTAAGCGCGTAACTTCTATATCCCACAGCTTCTAAAATGTGATTTGGCTTTATATCGGGGGATAATTCCATATCCGCAATAGTACGCGCAACCTTTAAAACTCTGCTTCTACCGCGTGCAGAAAGCTTAAGCTTTTCAAAAGAAATACGCATAATTCTTTCACTTTCAGGGCTTAACGCGCAATATTTTTCAAGATGTTTTTCACGCATTTCGCTATTCGTTCTAATTCCGTCTTCTAAAAAGCGTTCGCGTTGAACCATTCTGGTACGATTAACTCTCTTTTTAACTTCTTCCGAGCTTTCTTCATTAGAAACGCTAACTAAATCGTCGTATAAAACGCCGTCAACTTCAATTTGTAAATCTATTCTATCAAGTAGCGGACCTGAGATTTTTGATTTGTATTTTGCTATTTGTGAAGAAGTACACCTACATTCCGCAGTTTTTGAGCCATAATTTCCACAAGGACAGGGATTCATACTCGCAACCATCATAAAACTTGCGGGGTATTGAACGGTCATTCTTGCCCTTGATACGGTTACTATTCTATCTTCTAAAGGCTGACGCAAGCATTCAAGCGTGCTTCTTGGATATTCGGGCATTTCGTCGAGATATAAAACGCCGTTATGAGCCAAACTAATTACGCCGGGTTTTGCTTGTGTTCCGCCACCTATTAAAGCTACCGTTGAAGCGGTGTGGTGTGGAGTGTAAAAAGGACGAACTGAAACTATACCCTGCTCATCGTTTAAAGCGCCCGAAACCGAATGAATTTTTGTTGTTTCCAAAGCTTCGTCAAAACTCATATCGGGCATAATTGATGGAATACACCTTGCAAGCATAGTTTTACCCGAACCGGGCGCGCCTACTAATAATATATTATGACCACCGCTTACCGCAACTTCTAAAGCGCGCTTTGCGGTTGCTTGCCCTTTTACGTATCTTAAATCGTTTGAGTCACCTTTTGCACTACTACCCGCAACGTACGAGCGAGTTTTAACTGCTTCAATAGGCAAAGTGCCGGTAAGATGCCCTATTGCGTGATTTAAAGATTTACAAGGATATACGTTAATACCCGAGATAAACTCACCTTCGCGCTTATTCCCTTCGGGTATTATAAAATTGTTAAAACCTAATTTTTTAGCGGATATAAGCAAAGGAGTGATACCCGTAACCGCTCTCAATGAGCCGTCGAGCGATAGTTCACCTAAAAAGATATAATCGCTAATACTAACTTCGGACAAAATATCTGAACTTGCTTTAATTATACCTATTGCCATTGCTAAATCAAGAAACGCACCTTCTTTTTTTATATCGGCAGGCGCTAAGTTTACCGTAACTCGACCTTCGGGAAAACGTTTTCCGCTATTTTTCATAGCAGTACGAACTCTTTCCTTCGCTTCTTTTACAGCGGTATCGGGTAAACCTACTATATCAAATCGCGGTAAACCCAACCCAACGTCGATTTCAACTGAAACCACAAAAGCGTCTAATCCCAGTAAACCTAAGCTGTTAACTTTACTTAACATACCTTCTACCCCCTTAGTTTATTGAATAAGCCAACTTACAATCGGTTGTATTTTTTCAGGAAGATTGATTTTGAAAATGGTTACAAAGTGGAATGCAAAGAATACCCCTACTACCGTTAAAACTATAATTGAAAGCGCTTTGGTAAATTCTTTTGGTAATACGAATTTGAATACGTTATGCGCTAATAATAAATCGAAAAGCAAGAAAGGTAAAGAAATTAAAAAGTTTGCGTAGTTATTTGCCCCCCATAAAAATACGTTTAACAAATAAGTGCTTACAAATACTAAGTTTGTTACCACGAAAATACTTTGGTGATCCCTTAACGCTACTAATAATTCACCGTTTTTAATAACTTTACATTTTTTAAGTAGATATAAAATAGCAAGAGTAAGCCCCGCAATTAATGCAAAGAATGTTAAAACTCTATTTGCAAATGCATAAACCGACGCACCCATTGCAAAGTTATATTCTAACTGACCTAAGCCGATTATCCAAGATAAGAACAACCCCTTTGGCGCAGATGCAAATATTCTTGCATGGTTTGCAAAAATAACTGCAAAAATATTTTTACCGAAAAATTCACAGTAGGTTGTATAGGCTAAACCATAGCTTGCAAGTAAAACCACGAAGGACATAGCGATAAAACCAAATACAACGCTTAAAATAACACTTGACCAAGTTTTTATAGTTTTTTCGCGTAAATATTCCTTTTCAAGCCCTTCCGATTGAATGTATTCCTTAGTTATTTCAATTAAGCCTTTAACCGATGGATAACCTAATAAAACTCCAAGCGCAGGCAATAGGAATAACGAATATAACGAAGTTGCAAGCGCAACTGCGAATAGCGCACCGCTTATTACCATATATTTAGCATTTAATCTTACCCTTTTTGCAGTAGTTGCGCGTTTAAAATAAACGGTTGCGCTAAATACCGAACAAAGAATGAAGAATAAAGCAATTGTTACACCGTTTGCGTTTGTTATAAGCGAAATAGGAAGACCACTTATTAAATATAGTACAACCGCAAAAACTGCGTATAAGTTGTTTTCAAATAAATATTTAGCAAAGAAAAATAGACAATAAAGGGTTAGTAAAAAGAATATAAAGCCCGTAACTCTTAAACCAAATGAAGTTGAACCAAACAATAAAACTGCTGGAACATTAAACAATACGGCAAGTACGTTTTCACTTTCACTTACGTAATAACCGTTACCGTTGATAACGTTGTTAATCGCGCCTAATAACCTTAATTCTTGCTGAGATAGCCCTTTGGCGGTTGACGTTAGAGAAAATTGATTTTGCTCGTCGCACGCATGCGAAAAAGTATTATTGTCGTTTGTTGCTTTAACGAAAGAATAACTGCCGTCTCTTTTCCAAATCTTTGCACCGTAACAACTAACGGGGATAAATTTATTATCCTTATCAAAACAAGCAACCTCAAAAAGTTCAAACCCGTCGCCAAAAATAAATTTTATATAATTTGCAGAGTAAGTTCTTTGAATTGGAACTTCAACCCAAGAATGAGTTTTTACACCACTAATATCTACGCTTACGTCTTCATGCATGAAATAAGTATCTTTAATTATGGTATCTTTATCGCTTGATCCAGTAAGAGTAATTGAAATTTTATTATCTTTAGCGATATCGTTATAAACGTTACCTACGTACATATACATCTTAACGATAGTGCCCGAACTGCTTTCTTTATTTAAAATTAAAGCCTCGCCTTTAACTTCACCGCTTCCGCTGGTTGCAGTTTGAACCTTCCAAGCGGTAGAAACACCCTTTCCATTGCCTAAAGCAAAGCAAAAAATAGGCAAGCAAAGCAACGTGATTAGTATTAGCGTTACGAACGTAAACGTCTTTTGGTTTTTGTTTTTCATATCATCCTTTAAACGCGTTTAAAACATTTTTTTAAACGCAAATTTTTTTGTGCTCTTTTAATAATAACGATTACGCCTTAAAATGTAAAGCAATTTTTATAGCATTTTTCGATATTCCTTATTTTTTTATATAATAAGATAGACCAAATTAAAAAAATTTTCAATGAAAAACTGCAAAAAATTTAAACTAATCTTCTAATTAGGCACAAAAAATAAGATTGTGTATTAAAAAAAATAGTTTGCACATACTCTTGGTATGTTAGTAATTTTTGTGCGTACAATTATACTATATATCGTGCTTTTAATCGTTATGCGCTTAATGGGAAAAAGACAAATAGGCGAAATGCAACCTTTTGAGTTTATTATCACCTTACTAATTGCCGAACTTGTTTGTATTCCTATGACCGACGTTTCAATTCCACTTTCCTACGGTATAGTTTCTGTAATTGCAGTGTTTATTTTACACCAAATTATGTCTATTTTAGAAGGGCTTGGGGATAAAATAAAATTTGTCATTAGCGGAAGACCTTCAATCGTTATCACACCCGACGGCGTGGTTTTAGAAGAACTTAAAAAAAATAATATGGGGGTTTCGGATTTAATTGAAGCACTTAGAAATTTGGGATATTTTTCTTTTGAAGACGTTGACTACGCAATATTTGAAAGCAATGGTAAATTGAGCGCGCTAAAAAGTAAAAATACTTCAAGTCAAACGCTACCCTTACTTTTAATAAGCGACGGAAAAATACAAAAAAACAACTTCGAGCTAAGAGAGGTAAGTTTTAACGAACTTAACGAAAAGCTTAATAATAAACTTAAAAAATTAAAAAATGTTGAAGCTTTAACTATGGACGAAAATGGGCGAGTTTATTTAAAACTACGCGGTAAAAAGTTTGAAATTTTACAGTATGAAAGAGGTACAAAAGAATGTTAAAAAGTGTGATAACAACGCTATTGGCCATTATTTTATTTTTTGGCGCAAGTTTTTTCGAGCAACGTTATTTAAAAAAAACCTTTGATGAATTTTATTTAATCATAGAAAAAACTGAAATAAAATTAAACGGAGAAAATCCATCCAGCGAAGATGCAGAAAGCTTAAAAATTTTTTGGCTTGAAAAGAAAAGGGGCTTACACGCGATAATTCCGCATAACGACGTTAAAGAAATCGATTTGTGGGTAAGCGAGTGCTCGGCATACACACAAAAATCAATGTACGACGAAGCATTAAGTAAATTAGAAGTATTAAAAACCTTAGCCGTACAAGTTCCATACGCTTTAATTTTTAAATTTGAAAATATTTTTTAGCAAATATGCTATATTTTACACAAAACACTTGACAGTTATGCCCTTGCATTGATACAATAATATTCGTTACAATCGTATCATTGCAGGTGTAGTTTAGTGGTAAAATAGCAGCTTCCCAAGCTGTGGTTGTGGGTTCGATTCCCATCACCTGCTCCATAAAAGGCAAAAGTCTTGATACTGTTGTATCAGGATTTTTTTGTTTAAATCTTAAAATAAAATTTGGGTTATTAAATACCTTAAAGGAGTATTAAAATGTCAAACGTAAGAATTCAAGACGATTTATATCATTACGTGAACCAAGAAACTATCGACTCGTTAGTAATACCAGACGATATGCCTACAACTGGTGGTTTTACTACCTTAGCAACCGAAGTTGAAAAGTTAATGATTAACGAATTTAACGACCTTTGCAAAAATGAAAACTACCCAAACGAACACGTTCAAAGGGCTTGCGCTTTATATAAAGCAGTTAAAAACGTTAGAAAAAGAAATGCTGCTGGAATGAAGCCTGCTATTAAAAAACTTGCTAAACTTGAAAAAATGGGTTCTATTGCAACCTTTAACCGTAATCTTAGCGATTTAGTTTTAAATAGATACGCTTTACCTTTCCATATTATGGTTGATACCGATATGAAAGATACGCTAAACCACTGCCTATATATTCAAGGACCAAGCGTTATTTTACCCGACGCATCTTATTATAGCGAAGCAATGGCTGAACAAGGCAAAGCAATTTTAGGTATTTGGGTAAATATGGCTAAGGCAATTCTTGCTAAATCAAACCTTACCGAAGAACAACAAGAAAAATACCTTCAAGATACTTTAGCATTCGACGCTTTACTTGGTGGATTAGTTAAAACTAGGGAAGAATGGTCTAACTACATTGAAATGTACAACCCTGTTAAAACAAATCGCGTTGCTTCAATGTTAAAACCAATTAACTTCAAAAAATTATTATCTAAACTTTTCGGTTTTATTCCAGAAACGGTTATCGTTACCGAACCAAGATATTTCAAAGCGTTTAAACAAGTATTTAACGAAGAAAATTTTGAAATGTATAAACACTGGGCATACGTTACCGGTTTAGTTGGCGCTTGCTCATATTTAAGCGAAGAATTACGCGAACTTGGAAGCACTTACCAACGCGCAATCAATGGTATTAAATCAAATACTCCACTTGAAAAATTTGCTTATAAGTTGGCTTCAAGTTTATATGCTGAACCAATTGGATTATATTACGGCGAAAAATACTTTGGCGAAGAAGCAAAGAAAGATATAGTTAGTATCGTTAACCAAATTATTGAAACTTATAAAAACCGTATTTTAAATAACGAATTTTTAGAACAATCAACAAAAGAAAAAGCAATTTTAAAACTTTCAACTATGGGCGTTAAAATGGGCTATCCTGATAAAGTTGATCCTGCATACGATAAGTTAGTATTTGACGAAAAAGCAAACCTATATACAATAATGCAACAATTAGGCGCTGTTAGAACTGCTTACGGCTTAAGCAAACTTGGAAAACCTGTTAACCGCGAAGAATGGGCAATGCCAGGTCACATGGTTAACGCTTGTTACAACCCAACTGTTAACGATATAACCTTCCCTGCTGCTATTTTACAAGCTCCTTTCTATTCGATTAAACAATCAAGAAGCGAAAACTTAGGCGGTATCGGTGCTGTTATCGGTCACGAAATTTCTCACGCATTCGATAGCAACGGTGCTAAGTGCGACGAAAATGGTAACATCAACAACTGGTGGACTAAACAAGATACTAAGAAGTTTAATAAAAAGATTGATGCTATGACTAAACAGTTCGACGGTATTGAATTGCCTTGGGGTAAAGTAAACGGCAAATTTATCGTTAGTGAAAACATGGCGGATAACGGCGGTATGGCAGTTACACTTGATATTATGTCAAGAACTGAAAACGCTTCATACGAAGAATACTTTACAAACTGGGCTCGCGTTTGGTGTATGAAAGCTAAGCCAGAATATTTACAACTTCTTTTATCTCTTGACGTTCACGGCCCTGCAATTCTACGTGCAAACATGCAACCAAGAAACTTCCCTGAATGGTACGAAACCTTTAACGTTAAAAAGACTGATAAGATGTATATCGCTCCAAATAAGAGAGTAGTTATTTGGTAAGTTTATATAACGAATTTAAAACGAAAAGCAATCCAAAAAGGATTGCTTTTTTTATTCGTTTCACACAAAAAGTAGGGCTATAATGCGATTAACAAGCATTTATTCAATTTAAAAGGGCGCTATATATAGCCCCCTTTTTTCTGTTTTAATTTGTATTTTTTATTGAATTTAAAATTATCTTTATGGTTAAAAAACCATTTTCATCACAAATAGCGCTAACGCTTCCATCGTGCATATTAGCTATAGAATTAACAACCGAAAGACCTATACCGCTACCACCCGTTTGCTTATTTCTTGACTTATCATGACGGTAAAAGCGCTCGAATAATTGATTATAATTTCCTTGTTTAAAATCACATTTGTTGATTGTTGATATAACTACCTTTTTTGATTCCTTTGTCATCTTTAGGGTAATTTCTTCACTTTTTGAATACTTAATAGCGTTATCTAAAAGTAATAAAATCATTCGCTTGATATTTTCTTCGCTACCTATAAAGTGAACGTTTTCATCAATTTGCAAATTAAACTTTTTACCTTTAGTTTGGCAAAGCGCGGTCATTTTTTTAGCCGAGTCAAAAACGCACTCGCTTAAATTGAACTGCGTAAAATTTTTGTTATAAGTGCCTTCATCTAATTTAGAAAGCAAAATTAAGTTTTTAGTAAGCTCGTTAAGGTTAGAAACTTGTTCTTTAATTTCTGAAGTATATTCATTTTCGCCCATTTCCATTTCAATAAGTTCGGTATTTGCGCTTATTACTGCAAGCGGAGTTTTTAATTCGTGCCCCGCGTCGGTTATAAATTGTTTTTGCTTCAAATAACTAGCTTCAACGGGAGTTAAAATAACGTCGGTAAAAATTACTATCAAGATTAAAACAAGTACAGTACCAAAAATAAGAAACATTATACTGTAAAACAAAAACAGTTTATTGTTTTGCACTTCTTCAGTTTTATCCAAAAAAACGTAAAAAGTAAGGTCTTCTTTCGTGGTAAAACCGTAACGATAATTTTCAATAAAACCGTGCGTATCATTTTTACCTTTAACTGCTTGATATTTTTCTTTAGCTAAACTTTCATCAATAGTTACTTTATCGCAATTTAGGTTTATTATGTTGCCGTTATTATCAACGCTAATAGTAAAATATCTTGCCGAAAATGGAATTTCAGGGTTTAAATAAATATCACCGTATTCGTTTTCTCCTATAACTATGCCCTGCTTACCAAAATCAGGGAACTCACCGTTGTTTTGCAAGAGTATATCAACTACTATATCGGCATTTTGCCTAACCGTAATGGCGTTTGCAATATTAGTTCCCACCACTATCGACGATAAAACTATAAACATTACTGTTACGGATATTAGCACCAGTTTTCGTTTGTATTTATCAATCATTTTTCTTTCCTATATAATAACCCGAATTTCTCATTGCTTTTATCTCAACTAAAGAAGATAAGTTTGCTATTTTTTTACGCAAATATGCAATATATACCCAAACTACACCTATTTCGGTATCGCTATCGTAACCCCAAATTTTATCCATAAATTTTTCGGTTGAAATTACTTTTCCAGGCGCAGACATAAGCATTTCAAGCATTTGAAATTCTTTGTTTGAAAGACGTACGCTTCCATTTTCGGAAGAAAGAGTAAAATCGGTAATCGAAAGCTTTAAATCTTCAAAAACAAGCTCGTTAGATATAACGCTTTGGTTTTCAACGCGTCTTGACAAAGCTCTTACGCGCGCAAGTAACTCTTTAACGGCAAAAGGCTTTGTTAAATAATCATCTGCACCGCTATCAAGCCCTAACTCAATATCTGAAATTTCATCCTTTGCGGTTAACATAATAATAGGCATATTATTCTTACTTGCCCTTACTTTTTTTAACAAAGTAATGCCATCCATCTTAGGCATCATAACGTCTAAAATAGCTAAATCGTAAATACCCGTTTGAATATAATCAAAAGCTTCTTCACCATCGTACGCAACGTCGATAGAATAATTATTTTTAGAAAATATAGTGCTTAAGGCTTTAGCTAAAGCAATTTCATCTTCTGCTAAAAGTATTCGCATTCTTTTCACCATTATTTTATTAGGCCAAAATATTTATTTTGCTTAATAAACTATTTAAAAATTTTAATATATTCATTATAACACTAATTTAAAAATTTGTGAACACATTTTTAAAAAATATTAAAAATTTATCAATTTTTTTAAATTTACTCACATTATTGCATTGACAAATATAAAGCTAAAGTGCTACAATGTTTTCTATAGTTCGCGCGCGTATATACTAAATATTTTATTTATCAACTTTTTCAAGTTGAAATAATTTTATTAAATATAACATTATATTAGTGCACTACAAACGAACTGTCGCAAAGGAATTTTTATGATTTTCGGTAAACATATAAACAAATATTACTTAAAATATTTACATTTCTTTTTATTCGGAATTTTGGCACTTATAGCAGTTGACGTATGCCAACTAAAAATCCCCGAACTTTACAATTACTTAATAAACGGTGTAAACACTGGTGAAGTAACTTTAAAAAACGGCGAAGTAGTTCCCTTTAACTTTGCTTTTTTATTAGACCAAATATGTTTACCTATGCTAATTATCGTTCTTGCAATGGTTTTTGGAAGATTTTTGTGGCGTATTTGCTTTTTTGGCGTTGGTGTTAGAATCGAAACTAATTTACGCTTTAAAATGTTTGATAAATGCAAAAACCTTTCGCAACAATACTATCAAGTAAATAAAGTTGGCAATTTAATGTCGCTTTTCACAAACGATATCGAAACTGTGCAAGATTGCTTTGGTATGGGCGTTTTAACCCTTTGCGATGCGGTATTTTTGGGCGGTTTATCACTAATAAAAATGGCAAATATGAACCTTGCGTTAACGCTATTTTCACTTATTCCTATGAGTATGATGCTTGCCGTTTCAATTATCGTAGGTAAATATATGCAATCTAAGTGGAAAGTAAGGCAAGAAGCCTTTTCATCTCTATCCGATTTTTCGCAAGAAAGTTTTTCGGGCATAGCCGTTATTAAAGCTTTCGTTAAAGAAACTAAAGAGCTTTTAGCTTTTAAAAAGCTAAATAAGGAAAATGAAGACTCAAACGTCAACTATACTAAAGCTTCTACTCTACTACGTATATTTATAACCTTATTTATCGAATCGGTTATATGCTTAATACTTGGCTACGGCGGATATTTGGTTTATAAAGGCATATTTAACGCCGGGCAATTAATGGAATTTATTGGATATTTTAACGCAATTATTTGGCCTGTAATGGCAGTTTCCGAACTTATCGAAATGCGCTCACGCGGTAAGGCTTCGCTTACAAGAATTAGCGAACTTTTGGATGCTAAGCAAGACGTTATCGATAAACCCGAAGCCATTGAAGTTGAGAATTTAAGCGGTGCTATCGAATTTAAAAATCTTACTTTTAGGTATCCAGATGGCGACTACGATGCCCTTAAAAATGTAAATTTAACCATCAATGCGGGCGAAAACGTTGGTATTATAGGTAAAACCGGCTCGGGCAAAACCACCTTAGTTGACCTTATTTTAAGAAACTATAACGTTCCCGATAATACTTTATTTATCGACGGGCATGACGTTAACGATATTACTATTCATTCAGTTCGCGAAAATTCAGCATACGTTCCGCAAGACAACTTTTTATTTAGCGACACAATTGCAAACAATATTTGCTTTGCTTCTGATAGCGACGATAATAGTCTTATTCAAAACGCTGCAAAAATGGCGGTTGTTAGCGATAATATTGAAGAATTTAACGATGGATATCAAACTATGCTTGGCGAACGTGGTGTTACCGTTTCGGGCGGTCAAAAGCAACGTATTTCTATTGCAAGAGCTCTTATGAAAAACGCTCCCCTACTTATTTTAGACGATTCGCTTTCCGCAGTTGATACCAAAACTGAAAAAACCCTACTCGATAATTTGCACGAGCTTAGAATGGGAAAAACAACCATTTTAATTGCTCACCGAATTTCAACCATTTTGCAAATGGATAAAATCGTTTTTATTGATGATGGCGAGATTGTTGCCGTAGGTACTCACGACAAGCTTCTTTCAACTTGCAAAGAGTACTTTAAAATGGTTGAACTTCAAAAACTTGAAGAAGAAAAGGAGGGCTAAAAGATGCACGATTATTATCCACTACTCGTAGCCGGCGCAATTATCGGCACTTTTTCGCTAATATTTATTCTTGCCTATGCATTTATGAAAAACAAAAAGGAAGCGATAGGCTTTGATAGAAATATTCCCGATAGCGAGATTATAAAACGACTTTTAAAATACGCTAAACCCTACTGGAAAAATTTTGTTTTAGTTCTTTTAATTATGCTATTTACTATATCTTATGATATAGTAGCTCCCCTTTTAGTAGGTAACATTCAAGGGCTTATTAAAAACGAGAACGGTTTTAATCTTAACGAACTTATAATTAAAGTAGTTATCTACGCCGGGATTTTAATAATTTCGCTTATAAGCACATACTTACAAGCAATAATTTTACAAAAAACGGGGCAAAAAATCATTTCTAATATTCGTGAAGATTTATTTACCCATATTGAAAAACTCTCTCACGAACAGTTATATCATATCCCCGTTGGTAAGCTTGTAACGCGCGTTACTAACGATACCAACGGTGTTTCGATGATGTTTACAAACATTATCGTTAACCTTGTTAAAAATGCCTTCGTAATAATTGGCGTTTTGGTTGCTATGCTATGCTTAAACTATCAACTAACCTTAATGGTTTTATGCTTCGTACCTTTCGTGCTTTTGTTTACCATTATTTTTAGAAAGTTTTCACGTAAAGCATACCGAAAAGTTAAAGACAACACAACCGATATTAATACCTTTTTATCCGAAAACCTTTCGGGTATAAAAATCACTCAAATTTTTAACAGAGAAGATAAAAAACTTGGCGAATTTAATGCCAAAAACGAAAGTTTAGGTAAAGCAAAAAGAAAACAAATTTTTGTTTTTGGTGTATTTAGACCTATGGTTTATATGCTATATATAACTTCGGTTATGTGTTTATTCTATCTTGGTGGTAAGGGCGTTTTAGACAACACCACATTTTTAGGACAAGCAATAACAAGTGAAATTATAGTTACTTTCTATATGTATATCTCAAAGTTCTTCAACCCTATTCAAGCACTTGCCGAACAGTTTAACTGGCTACAATCGGCATTTGCATCGGCTGAAAAAATCTTTTCTATTTTAGATATGAACCCAACCGTTGTTGATGAAGAAGATGCTATCGAACTTGAACACGTTAATGGTGACATTGAGTTTAAAAACGTTTGGTTTTATTACGTTGAAGGCGAATGGGTTTTAAAAGACGTTTCGTTTAAGGTTAACGCTAAAGAAACTGTTGCATTCGTTGGAGCTACCGGCTCGGGCAAAACAACTATTTTATCGCTAATTTGTAGAAATTACGACATACAAAAGGGTCAAATTTTAATTGACGGAATCGATATTAAAAAAATAAAAATTTCATCACTTAGAAAGCATTTTGGACAAATGCTACAAGACGTTTTCTTATTCTCGGGCACTATACGAAGCAATATAGTTTTACGCGAAGAAAATATTAGCGATGAAGAGATAATGGAAGCATGCCGATACGTTAATGCAGATAAGTTTATTGAAAAAACCGAAAAGGGCTTAGATGATGAAATTTTATAGCGTGGCAACAACTTCTCGGCAGGTCAACGACAACTACTCTCTTTTGCAAGAACTATTATTCATAAGCCAGAAGTTATGATTTTAGACGAAGCGACTGCAAACATTGATACCGAAACCGAAATTTTAATTCAAAACTCACTTGAAAAAATGATGAATATAGGCACAATGCTTATTGTTGCGCACCGCTTATCAACCGTTCAACACGCCGATAAAATTATCGTTTTATCGCACGGCGAAATTATTGAACAAGGCACGCACAACGAACTATTAAAAAATAAAGGCAGGTATTATAGCTTATATATGCTTCAATATCGTAAGCAAGAGCTTCAAACAGCATAATAAATTGTGTTCTTTTTAAATAAGTAATGCGAATAAACAAAGTTTAATTAAAAACAGTCAAAAACAGCCGTATAGCGCGATTAACTCGCTACACGGCTTATTTTTTTGCAATGAAAAAACTGTTGAATATAATTTTTGTGATAAGTGCGACCACACAGTAACTAAAGAAATCCCTGCTACTGATAACACAGACGGTGAATAATTGATTTTAATATAAAGCCTATGGTTTTTAAAAGCCGTAGGCTTTTTTATTGCTATAACTTAAAAAAATTAGTGGTTACAATTAATTAAAACAATATGCTATAAAAGTATTAAAAAATTTAAAACAAAATAATAAAAACAATAAAAAAAATGTTGACAACAGTAAAAAAATAGAGTATAATATCATTCGTTAACTTATGTTAATAAGCCACACGCCGCTGTGGCGGAACAGGCAGACGCAAGGGACTTAAAATCCCTCGGGTGAATAACCCGTGCCGGTTCGACCCCGGCCAGCGGCACCAAAAAATCCCAATCGCATTTACTGCGGTTGGGTTTTTTGATTACGTTTGGTTATAGGTTGAGAAGTGCTTTTGTAAAGAAAACTTTACAAAAGAGTTCGCAATTTGAGCAACGCGAAAATTCCGTCGCCTACCCTTAAGGCAAGTAAAAACTTAAAGAACAATAAAAAGCATATTTGTAAATAAAGGTTAGTGCGCGACGGTCCCTAAAAGGTACCGTGCCAGCGGCACCAAAAAATCCCAATCGCATTTATTGCGGTTGGGTTTTTTGTTTACTGTTGGTTATAGGTTGAGAACCGCTTTTGCAAACAAAGTTTTGCAAAAGAGTTCGTAATTTGAGCATAGCGAAAATTCCGCCGTTTGATTTACTTTTATCCAGGTGCAAACTTAAAAATATTATTACCCTATTTGTGTGATATGTTTGGCAGGCGGTCCCCAACGGGTACCGTGCCAGCGGCACCAAAAAACCCCAATCGCATTTATTGCGGCCAAAGTTTTTTGATTACGTTTGGTTATAGGTTGAGAACCACTTTTGCGAACAAGTGAAAAAGTTTGGCTTTTCTTTTAGTTATTTTGAGTTTTTCGGTTTGCTTTTTACGCAAGCGCAAAAGAGTTCGCAATTTGAGCATAGCGAAAATTCCGTCGCTTACCCTTAAGGCAAGTAAAAACTTAAAGAACAATAAAAAGTATAAAAAAAACGAACCTTGATAAAAGTCAAAGTTCTTTTTTTTACTAAATCAACACGATTTTTATTTCATTTAAGATAATCTAAAACCACACTATATGTATATATATTTTAATACTTTTTATAAAAAAATAACTTCACCCAAAATAATTGAGGAAGCTATTTTTATATCATAAAATTAACTTTTAATACATTTATTAAGCAATTGATTCTTATTTTAAACTACCATTATTTTTCAACCACAGTATAATGTTTATCATTGCCAACTACTGTTGTTTTAATTGTTAAGCCTTCACCCAAAAATTCTCTACCAACGATATTGATAATACCGCGATCTAATGGGTTTGCGTTAACGAAAGTTCCGCCGTAAACGTTAATAGTTGATGTTACAAAGCTTTCAGCCGCTACGTTAAATACGAAATAAACATTATTGTATGAAGCTTCGGTATAGAAAAATCCGCCGTAAATATTGATTATTGAAGCATCCCTTACAAACATTGTACTGTTACCGTTCTCACCTTCGTCGCCTTTATTTGGTCCAGAATAGAAAGTTCCGTTTAATACGTTGATTACCGAGCCATCGCCCGAAGCTCTTAATGCAATATTCCAGTTAGTGCCTGCACCACCGTATATAGTTCCGTTACCAGTAATAGTTACGATTGCGCCACCCTTTGCAAATAAACCGTAGGTTGATTCATCACCGTCACGGTCTTCGGTTGCATCAATTCTATGACCTGCAAGATCAAGCGTAAATTTATTGCCAACAACTACTAAAGAGTCAACCACTATATCGTTTTGTAAGGTGATATAATCAACGCCAAGCGCAAGTAAATTATGTATATCTTCTTCGCTTGTAGCCTTACCAGCGTGCGATTTAACGGTTATGCTCTTAATATAAATTGCCTTGCCCTTACTTACGCTATATTCAAATTTAACTGCGCCACTTAAATAGCCGTTTAACTTGAAAGTATATTCAGTTGCTTCATTAGTTATTTCAAGACTTTCGCCAACTTTGGTTTCGCCAACGTAAACGCTTAAAGTAGCACCTATATCATTTGCACCCGATGTGTTTATACTAATTTCAGTTACGTTATTTATTTGTTCTGAAACAAGGCTCATTGCATTATATGGACAGTTTTTAGAACCAAATTGTTGACCTTTTGTTCCGTCATAGCTCCAATAACCATCGCCAACGTATTCACCGCTTAAGGTCCAATTTAATCCGCCTAATTGCGCCGTGCCGTTAGCTGAAAAAGTTTTTCTTTCAAAGGTATAAGAATAGGTTTCAAGATTAACATCGATTTCTTCATCTGTTGGAATATCCGAGCTTTCAGGTGTTTCATCAATAAAACCACAGGTTACTGAAATTGACTTAACGTATATTGCAACTGAAGAATGTTCTTTAAGTTGCGTATAAGTTAATACAACGTCACCACTTAACATTTGTTCACTAGTAAATACGTATTTAGCGTTAGTAGCAGTTAAAGCTACACTTTCGCCAATTCGCACGCCACCCACTGTTACAGATAAGGTTGCTTTTGTATTTTTAGCGCCCGACGTATAAACAACAACCTTTGAAACCAAATCAAAGTTTGAAGAAGTTAAAGTCATGTCGCGATAAGCGTATACTGCAGAACCAAACTGTTGACCTTTTGCGCCAGTATAACCCCAATAACCTACGTCATCATCATATTCGCCATCTAAAGCCCATTCCGCATCGCCAAGCCCAGCGCTTGCGTGACCAGTAAAGATTCTTTGAGTAAACTCGTAAAGGTAAGTTCCATCATTAAATAAGTCGTCAACAACAGGGTCGTCATCGGGATTTATATCTCCACCTGACGAGCTACTATCATCTGAACTACTATCATCTGAACTACTATCGTCTGAGCTACTATCGTCTGAGCTACTATCGTCAGGCGTTAAATCGCTTGAGCTTTGTTCGCTTGATGAAGATGATGAATTAATCGGCTCGTAAGTAATACATGCAATTAAACTTGTTGCTAAAATGCTAATTAGCAAAATCAACACGAGCAAGGAAAAGGCTTTCTTTTTCATTAGTTTTCTCCTAAATTGATAATACGTTCATAAAGAACACCATTTTAATTATATCATCAAGCGCAAGAAATATCAAACGTTTAAATATATAATTTGCATTTTTTAATTTATTGCATAATAAAAAGCTGTGAAAAAGTAATCACAGCTTTAACGCTTTGCTCGTTTAAAAGCAAAGCGTTAAAGTCTTTGTCTTTTAAACAATTTAGTTTTTTATAGTTTATAATTTGTAATATTTCAAGTTAAGGTTTAACTTTTTTTTACTTGTTATAAAACTTACGCAACTTTAATTCGTTAGCAAAATTTTTATAAATGAATTATAAATTGATTTTACTTTTTTTTTAGCAAAGCTATTTAAACAAGAAACAAAACTTAAATTAAAGTGTTAATCAAGTTTCGCCTTGTAATAATAGTATGTTACGCAAGTTTTATTTTTATACCTATAAAATAATATTTTTATCAAATTTTTGTACTATATCGTGAATAAATACTTCTGTATAAGTTGTTTCATTCAAATATTTAGCTAAGTCAACGCTATTTTCTATATTATCTGGCACTATCATTCCACTTCGATTGTCTGCCGTATTGTCGTGATAATCTGTTCCCACCGTTATAAAAAGCCCTTTTTCTTCAGCAAGCTTAATTACTAAATTTTTATTATGCAAATCAGTTGGTTGGGTGTTTATTTCAATACCGTGCATATAAGCACAATCCATAGGCTCGTGGCGCAATCTAAAAGGATGAGCCTGCACCATTAAAGCACCAAATTGCTCACAGTATTCAAATAGTTCTTTTTGGCTTATACGGCACATATCTGGTGAGTTACGAATAAAATCCTTAGTAACCCCAAAAATAAGAAAATCAGCCCATCTAGGCGCGCTAACGCTAACTTCAATACCAAACATAAGCTTAAAGTTTTTTTGTTTTGCGTACTCGTAAGCCCTTTCGTATTCTAAAATAAATTCTTCTTTCCAACTATCTAAATTTTCGGGCTCGTAGTACCAATGTTGACAATGATTCATAAGCACTGCCCCACCATATCCGCCTGCAATCTTTCTATCAATTATTTCTTGATAGGTTACGCGACTACATTTACTTATTCCATTAGAGTGAACGTGCGTATCAATTTTCAAAAATGTCACCTGCCTTTATTTATTAGGGCGACACCGTTTAGGTATCGCCCATTGTTTGTTATTAGTTGTTTATTGGTTGTTTATTAGTTTTTTTCTTCTTCAACCTTTTCTTCGCTTTCCTTTGTTTCTTCTTGTACTGGAAGATTAGCGTCGCTTACAACTTCGGCTACTAATTCCTTTTTTGAAAGGTCGACATCACCGTGTTTAACAAAGAACATAGTTACGAAAGATAAAGCAATGAATATAGTGCTATAGTAGAACAATGGTTGCATACCGCCAAATAAATCCATTACCGCACCCGATAAAATAGGAGTTATAATTTGCGCAGCCATACTTGCAGTATAATAATAACCGGTATATTTACCAATATTTCCACCCTTAGCAAGTTCAACTACCATTGGGAATGAGTTAACGTTAATAGTTGCCCAACCAATACCACCTAAAGCAAACACCAAGTTAATTGCAAAGGTTGGTGTTTGAGCGTTAAAGGCAGTTATAATACCAAATGCAGTAGTTAAAAGAGCAACACCCGATAAAATAGTTTTTCTTCTACCAATCTTGCTTGCAAGAATACCTGCAGGAATATAAGCAATGATTGCCGCCGCTTGGGCTATTAAAAGCGTTGTGTTGTAGTCTTTGTGTAAAATGTTGGTTGCATATAATGAATACTTAGAACTTGCAGCATTATAGCCTGTGTACCAAAGTGCAACAGATAAAAGTATAAGTATTAATGAAATAAACTTTGGTTTATCATTTTTAAATAGTTCCTTTATACCACTATTGTCACCCTTAGAACTTTCTTTAACTTCACCGTCGACAAGATCTTCAATCTCATCGCTTTCGGTTTCAAGACCAAGTCTTTTAGACTCTTCTTCCATTTCTTTCGACCACTTTGGCTCACGAACTAAAGTGATAAATAAAGCTAAGCCTACCGCCATAATAGCGCAAACTGCAACTATATACCAAGTGAAAGAACTGGTTTGATTTTGAACCTTGCCCGTTCCAAAAATTATACCAAGCGCTAAAACTAACATTGCGCCCGCAGTACCCATAAGGTTGATTATTGCATTTGCTTTTGAACGAAGTGGTTTTATAGTTACGTCTGGCATCAATGCTACCGCAGGTGAACGGAAAGTTGCCATAGAAATAAGAACTGCTAAAAGTAATAAAACAAAGAATATAAATGGAACTGGGTTAGATAAGGTTGTTTTCCACGCATACGCGCTACGCGCAGGCGTTATCAAATTAGTAAATAGGTTATATTCAACAAAGTGCTCTGGTATTTCATCACCTTCTACAAAAATATGATATTTATGCGTTTGGGTGCTATACCAGTAAGTATCTTCGTAACCGATACCCGCAAACCATTGCTCTAACTCTTGTTGCTCGCCGGCATCAAGTTCGGCAAAAGTTTTGTTGTATTTAATTTTTGCGCTGTAATCTTTTATAGTGTATTTTTTAGAAATGCTCTTATCAAAATCAGCCGTTTTTTCAGCGTTAGTTATTTCGTAATTACTTTCAAAAAGTTGAATTTGATAAGATTGGTCATTACCTGCATTTATTTTAGCAAGTTGAGCGTTATCGGCAAAGGATAGCGAAATGAACATTACTATTGCAAGAATAGTACCTATAACTATGTAAGGCGTTCTTTTACCGTGCTTTGATTTACATTTATCAGATAATGCGCCAAAGATTGGAAGCATAAATACTGCTAAAACGTTATCAAGCGCCATTACTACGCCCGATGAAGTTTGATCCAAACCAAACTTATTAACAAGCATTAGTGGAACGATTGCTTCATACGCCTGCCAAAAGGCTGATATTAAGAAAAATGCGAATCCTACGAATATCGTACGTTTGTAATTTAATTTCATTTTATTTCCTCCCTAGTTAAAAAAGTGAACGTATAACGCGATTAACCGAACATTAAACTATCCTAAAAGAATAATTTTTCTACAGTTTTCGCATTCGTGAATTTCGTCGTCCTTTTTTAAATTTTCAAGTTGTTTAAGTGAAAGTTCAGTTCCACACGCTGGGCAATGGCGATCTTTCGCGTTTACCGTGTAAACTATTGGGAACTGTTTATCCTTTCTTTTCTCAACGTATTTCGCCATAAATTCTGGTGGAATACTTGCCGATAATTTTTTAAGATTTTCTTCAATTTCTTTACGCTCACTTGCAACGCTTTCTTTTAACTTTGCAAATTCTGCGCCAGACTTTTCATACTGTTCTTGGTAAGCAACCGTTTCTTTTTTAAGCTTGGTGTATTGAAGCGCAAGTTCGTTCATATCTTGTTCAAGCTTTTGAATTTTACGAAGTAGTTCGTTTAAATTTTTGGTAAGTTTTGAAGCTCTTTCTTTTAAATATGAAAGTTCTTTTTCATCCGCCACCTTTTCAGCAATTGCTTTAAATTCGGCGTTTTCTTCAGTGAGCTTTTCAAGTTCTGCAGTAGCCGAATCATAAGATGCGTTCAATTCTTGAGCCTTAGCTTCAATTCCTGCCAAAGTATCGGCAACGGTTTTTAAAAAGCGTTGCGCTTGAACACCTTTTTTACGAGAATCACTTTCGTTTAGCTTCTTTTCAATTTCGAAAAGTTTTGCGTCTTCTTCTTGATATGCAAGAAGTTTGTTAATAACTGACATATATACTCTCCTTCTTATACCTAAACAAATTTTACTTTATTATTTTAAGCCAAATCACAAACGACAGTTTAGTTCGTTGCGATAAAACCAATTATAAAAAGCGCTTGTCGGTATAAAAATAATATTTCATTTTTAATTGATTTTCAAACAACTCTTTAACAAATTTTTGCATTGCAAAAACTTCGCTTGCATAATGCGTGAGTTGTAAAACGCATTTGCCTTGATTTAAAGCGGATAGTAAAACGTGGTGTGAAATATCGGCTGATATTAAAAGTTCACAATCGCTTGCGCTTGCAATCCCTTGCTCGCTAAGACCTGCTCCGCAAAATGTTGCTACCTTATTAACCAAAGTGTTTTTATCGCCAAAAAACATATATTTATCTGTATTAAGCTTAGCTATAAGCGCGTTAACAACACTTTCAGCAGTTTGTTTGCTAATTTCAAACTTTCTTCCGAAACCGTTAGTTTCGTTAACCTTTTGCAAAATTTCGGTTTGTTTTGCCCCTACAAAAGAAGCCAACGTATCTTCAATGCCACCGTTTGCAGTATCTAAACAAAGATGAGCCGAATAAACGGTTATTCCGTTTTTGATTGCCTTAACGTAAGTTCCGTTTACGTTTTTTATCGCCCTATAAATTGCAGGATGATGAGTTATAATAAGTTTTGAGCCAACCAAAATCGCGTAATCAACAACTTCATCGGTTAAATCTAAAGCGCAAACCACCGAATCGGTATCACCGCCACAATCTAAAAGTAATCCACTATTATCGTAAAAGCCTAAATTTTTAATCGCGTCGTCCGATAAAGAAAGTGGCGCAAAACTGTTAAATACTTCTAATATTTTTTTAATTTCCATACAAAACTTCCTTTAAAAGTTTAATTTTTTGTTGGATAGTGTTAATTTCTTCCGCCGAGCGCACTTTTGAAAGATAGCCCTCAACGGTTTGAAGTTCTTTTTTTAAATAATTTATAAAATCTTCGCTACGATTTAATAAGTTATCTCTACCAAAAACAAATTCAAGTTCGCTATATTCTTCGCATTTGTAGTTAAGCTTACAAACGAGCAAGTTATAATATTTATCTTTATCGTAAAAAATATAATCTTTTTCAATACCGTAACCAAGCAAAAACAATATTTTTCTTACCTTATCGGTATTTTTCATAGGTTGAAGAACTAAGGTTTTAGGTAGAAAGACGGAAGTAGTTAAAATTTTAATAATTTCTTCACCGCCCATACCTGCGATTAAAACGCACTCGGTATCTTCATTTATACCCTTTAGCCCATCCGTGCAAAGCGCAAACGCTAAACCTTGATCGATATATTTTTTTAAAAGTTTTTTTGCTTTATTTAAGCTATCCAAAGAAATATCCGATACGGTTACTCTACTACACTTTGCGCTTTTAAGCATTTGCTCGGCAATAAAGCCGTGGTCGCATCCAACGTCGGCAAAGCTTTTGCAAGGCGGAATATTTTCAAAAATGGTTTGTAAACGCTTAGTCATCTTATTCTAAAAAGTCTTTAAGGCGTTTGCTTCTTGATGGGTGACGTAGTTTTCTAAGCGCTTTTGCTTCAATTTGACGAATTCTTTCTCTCGTAACGTTAAATTCTTTACCAACTTCTTCCAATGTTCTTGGTCTGCCATCGTCAAGCCCATAACGTAAACGTAAAACCTTTTCTTCACGTGGAGTTAAGGTATCCAATACGCTAATTAGTTGTTCTTTTAGCATGGTAAACGCGACGGTATCACTTGGAGCAATAGCCGACTCGTCTTCCAAAAAGTCACCGATATGACTATCTTCTTCTTCACCGATAGGCGTTTCTAAAGATACAGGATCTTGCGCAATTTTTTGAATTTCAATAACCTTGCTTTCAGGAATATCCATTTCTTGGGCAATTTCGGCTGTAGTTGGCTCTCTGCCAAATCTTTGAAGAAGCATTCTTGACACCCTTACTTGACGGTTGATTGTTTCAACCATATGTACGGGAATACGAATAGTTCTTGCTTGGTCGGCAATAGCACGCGTAATTGCTTGACGAATCCACCAAGTTGCATAAGTAGAAAACTTATAACCCTTTTGATAGTCAAACTTTTCAACCGCTTTCATAAGACCTAAGTTGCCTTCTTGAATAAGGTCTAAAAATTGCATACCCCTACCAACGTATCTTTTTGCGATTGAAACAACTAAACGAAGGTTTGCTTCAGATAAACGCTTTTTAGCGTAAGGATCTCCGTCTTCCATACGTTTAGCAAGTTCGATTTCTTCTTCACCGCTAAGCAAGGTAACCCTTCCGATATCCTTAAGATACATCTTAACAGGGTCGTCCATATTGATTTCTTTTAAAAGTTGTTCGTAAAGGTCTTTGTCTTTTTCGTAGTTGTTAACGATAGTAATTTTCGCATCGTCTAAAGCTTTATAAATAAGGTCCATTTGTTCGCCCGAAACGTCGGCAGCGTCAACCTTATCGAATAAAACGTCAGAACTTACAGTTCCCGTTTTTTTACCTTCTTCCACAAGCGAGTTTATAATACCTTCTAAAAATTGATCAGATACACTCATTATTTTTTTCTTATCCTCCGTTTATTCTCACTTAATTTTGGTTAATTTTATAGTGAGAGCGTTTAATTCAGTTGCTATTTTCGACCTTTTTTCTCGGTCAGTCTCCGCAGAGTATTCCGCTCTAAGCGTTTGTATTTTAAGTTTTATTGAATTTGTAAGCAAGGTTTTTTTACAATCGGCAAAGTATTGCTCTCGCGAGTTTTCATCAACTTCTTGTGTTGCCCCTAATATCTTTAAAAGCTCGGCTAAATTTTCTTCGCCTGCAAAATCTTGCAATTTATCTTGTTCAACGGCTTTTTTAAGTAAAATCTTTGCACCTATAAACTGTGCAAGTTCTTCACGGAATTTTTCACTAAATGCATACTCATCTAAACTGCCCTTTGCATAAGGCTCGCCGTTTATGAACGAACAAAGTAAAAATCTTTCAGCAATTTCAAGTTTAGTGCCGTTGAATTGATTTGGTAGACTTAAAGCCACGGTAGCTTGTCCCTTAGGTAAGTCGCCATTTTTAAGTTTTTCAAGGTCGCGATACAAAGATTCGTAAGTAAGACCGCTTTCATCACGAAGTTTTTTAAGCAGTTCTTCTTGCAAACTTACCGATTCGCATTTTGCAATAACTTGTAAACTTTCTTCTATGTATTTACGCTTTCCCCCAAGCGAATCTTGGTCGCTTGCGTTTTTAACGCGTTCAAGCTTAAAATCTATAAGCGGTAAGGCGTCGGCTAAGCATTTTTCATAAGCATCGCGCCCACGCTGGGCAATAAGTTCGTCGGGATCAAGCCCGTCGGGTAAGCTAACTATTCTTACTTCAAGCCCGTTCTCTTTTAAAATTTCAAGACCGCGCACGGTGGCGTTTTGCCCCGCAGAGTCACCGTCGTAACAAATAAGAACTAAGTCGGCGTATCGCTTTAATAATCGCGCTTGCTCGGTGGTTAGCGAAGTTCCCATACTGGCAACAACGTTTTTAAAGCCTGCTTTATGTAAAGCAATGGTATCCATATACCCTTCTACTATAATAACGTAATCAAGTTTACCCTTTGT